>JALSQD010000001.1 GCA_026985615.1 Thermaceae bacterium
CGCTAATGCCCTCGGGGGCGCGCGCCATGATCACGTAGAGCTGCGCCTGGCCGCCGGAGGTGATCCAGCTCTTCACCCCCGAGAGCCGGTAGCCGCCGTCCACCCGCTCCGCGACGCTCTTGAGCCCTTTGGGATCGGAGCCCGCCGAGGCCTCGGTGAGCGCGAAAGCGCCGATCCAGCGGCCTTCGGCCAGAGGGCGCAGGTACTTTTCCTTCTGTTCGTCCGTACCGAACCTGAGCAGCATGTACTGGGGCAGGCCCGAGGTTACCGAAAAAATCACGGCCACCGAGGGGTCAGCGGCGGCGATCTCCTCCATAACGAGCGCCCAGGTCACCGCGTCCAGCCCGGTGCCACCCCACTTCTCGGGGGTATTCATGCCCAGTAGCCCGAGCTCGCCCATCTTGCGCAGCTGGGGCCAGGGGTACTCGCCGCGCCTGTCGTACTCGGGCGCTTGTGCAGCCAGTTCCTCGCGCGCGAAGCGCCGCACCATCTCCAGCACCATCGTCTGTTCGTCGTTGAGGGCGATCATCACCGCCAGCGTATCACGGTTTTGCAGTGTGCTGGCGAAAAGGCGTGGCGAAGCGACGCGGTGTGCGGTACGGGGTAGGTAGCACGTGGTGCGTGGTAATTGGTAATGGGTAAGGCTTGTGGCTCGTGGCCTGTGGCTTGTGGTGTTTTACTTCTTTTGCGACGGTTGAAGCCCTAAGCTTAACCGCGCCAAAAGAAAGCCCCCTCCTCTGGGGGGCTGGGGTGGGGGTTTTATGCGATGCCAAAGCCCAAAAGCCGGTCGCCTGTACACGGCCGGCCCACATCCCACCCCCTACACCCTACATCCGGCATTCCAACAAACAACCCCCCACCGGCCGCTTCGCGGCCACCTCCCCCAAGGGGGAGGCTTTGAAACTGACGCCTAGCGACGATAAAGCGACCACCGCACCTTAGGCTTTGGATCCCCGCTTTTGCCGGGGCAGGTCCAGCGCGTGTAGGCTAAAGACTGCGTGGCCAAAACGACGAAAAAAAATGAACGAATGGACCGGCGCGGTTGCTTAAGCTGTGCTTCCGATGGTGACTTCATCGGCTTTTGACAAAAGCGCCCGCGTGAAAACCTCGTCGCCACAGAGTAAGCCTGGGTTCTAGTCGCGACACCAGGTCGCGAACGGTTTTTGTTGCCCAAGCCTTTCCTTGTTTGAGGAGGGGTGGAGGAGGCCTGCGGCCGCTTCGCGGTCTCCTACGGCATGGCCGGCCTCGAGGTTGCTGGCTTTTCTCGGCAAGGGGTTCGCTTTGTAACGATCCCTGTTAAAACCCCCGCGCTGGGCGGGGGTCTGGTGCCGGGAGCGGGACTCGAACCCGCACGGGGAGCACCCCCAACGGATTTTAAGTCCGTTGCGTCTACCGATTCCGCCATCCCGGCCCGGCAGGCGCTTCTTCATCCTAGCCGGGCCGGGATGGGCTTGCCAAGTTCAGTAGCAGCCGTAGAGGTTGTTGACCACGTCGAGCATGCGATCGGCGCGCACCAGACCACTGCCGGTGTTGGGGTCGATAGCACTGAGGTCTTCGGCTGCGCTGCGCATGCAGCTAATGATCTGGGAGGGGCCGGGAAGCGCGTTCTTCTGTGCGTAGTATTGGCTGATGTAGAGACTTGCCACGCCTGCGGCGTAAGGGGTCGCGAAGGAGGTGCCGTCGCCAAAGAGGTACGGCGGGTCCGTTGTGCTGGGGATGCTCGCGGAAAGCACGCTTACGCCCGGGGCCACTACGTCGAGCAGGGTGCCATAGTTTGAAAACGAGGCACGGGTTTTGTCGTCGTTTATGGCACCCACGGCGATGGTGTATTGCGAGCTCGCTGGATAACCCACGAAGCTATTACCGTCGTTTCCCGAGGCAGCAAGCGAAACAATGCCGTTGTCATAAGCGTTTTGCAAGGCGGCCTCGATGGCGACGTCGGGACTGTCTGTCAGATCGGCACAGGCACCGTTGCTGTCGGTAATGCATAGACTGAGGTTGATGATATGGGCGTTGTACTGCACTGCCCAGTTAATGGCGTCGGCGATTGTGGTCGAGTAGGCGTTGGGGAAGACCTTGAGCGGCATGATATAGGCGCGGTTGCCCGTGGTTCCGGCCATGCCCTGGTTGTTGTTGGTCTCTGCGGCGATGATGCTGGCCACCATGGTTCCGTGATCGTCGCCGGGGTTCGGGTAGGGGTCGGAGTCGCTATCCGAGAAGTCGTAGCCGTTGATAACGTAGGCATCGAGGTCCACGTGATCGTAAGCGACGCCAGAATCTACTACCGCGACGATGGGGTTGCAACTTGAGGGGCTTATGAGATCCCAGCTCTGCGAGATCTGCATGAGGTCGTACTGGGTTTGCTGGGAAGTGATGTAATAGGTGTCGTTGGGGGTGGCGAGCAGTTTGTAGGCGTAGTTGGGCTGGACGTAACTGCCTAGCCCGGCTGCGAGAATCTGCTGCGCAAGCTCGGCTTCCTGCCCTGCGGGTACACGGTAACGCGCCCAGCCGGTAAAGGGCGCGTCGAGGGCTTGGAGGCCTAGTTCGCGCTCGAGCTCCACGACCCGCGCGCTTTGCAAGCCCACCCCACCACGATAGACGAGGAGTTCACCGGGTTTATAAGCCAGACCGTCGAAGGGGGCTATGCCCTCGGGCTCTTTCTCTGTTGTGAGGGGCTGTGCGCCCAGGCTGGCGCCGGAGGGTGCGGGACAGGCGTAGTCCAGCCCGATCACGTCGATATTTAGGCTCCTGGTGTCGCTGCCACCGCGCCCGTCGCTGACGGTGAGGGTGGCGGTGTAGGTGCCGGCGTTATAGGTGTGCGTTTGCTCTGCGGCGTCGGTGCAGGAAAAAGTGCTCTTGGTTGAACCGTCACCGTAGTCGAGGGTGCAGGTGATAGGGTCGTCGTCGGCGTCGGTGGCCGAAGCATAGAAGGTAACCGTGAGGGGAGCTCCGCCGCTCGTGGGCGAGGCCGAGAAGTTGGTGATTACCGGGGCGGTGTTGATCCTGCACCCTGCCAGCACGAACAGGGATGCGGTCAGCAAGATTCCTATCTTCCTGAACATGCTCTTACTTTAACCAGTGGAGCTGGGCTTCCGGTGAGACGATCTTAAGGCAGCGCGAGCGCCTCGGGCGGCACCTCGTAAGTCGGGTGGCCCGGCACGCTCACAGACGCCGAGCGCTCGGGTTCGCCGGTGTCGCAAAAGCCGTTGTCGCTGTCGTCGCGGCAGGCCTGAAGGGCGTAGACGCCGCTTGGGAGGTAGGTGGAGAAGCGGCCGTCGGCGTCGGTGCCCACCCAGCGGTCGGTGGGGCCCTGGAAGTGCACGCGGTAGGAGCCGGGAGGGAGCTCTAGCCCTAGCGCGGCGGGAAGGTTGAGCAGCCCCTGGCCGTAGAACTCGTCGCGGCCGGGTTCGCCCAGGTCGGTGCTGGCGGCTTCGAGCGCCGCGAGGGCGTCCGCTCCCGAGAGGCCGGGGTTGGCGGCCAGCAGCAGCGCCAGCGCCGCGGCCACCTGGGGGCTGGCCTGGGAGGTACCCATGTAGAAGGCATAGTTGGGTGTGTTCGTCTCGAAGTTCCAGGTCGTCGAGAGTACGCCGTCGGGGTAACCGTCGCCGTCGGTGTCCTGGGAGGTGTCGCCGCCGGGGGCGCTGAGGTCTACGGCGTCGTTGTGCTGGGTGTACCAGGTGGGCCTTGGTTCGCCCGGCGCGTTGTCCACTGCTCCCACCGAGACCGCGCCGGCGCAGCTTGCGGGATAGTAGTAGGCGGTGCCACCGGCGTTTCCCGCCGCGGCCACCACCACCGCGCCAGCGGCGGTGGCGTCGGCGACGGCCTCGCACATCGCCTCGGAGTAGAGCGTGGCGCCCAGCGAGAGGTTGATGACGCGGGCAGGGTGAGGGTTCGTGAGGGTGACGTCGTTCCACACCGTGGGCAGCCCGGCAGCGTAGCGCAGCGCCGCGGCCACGGCGCTGAACGAGCCGCTACCGTTTTCGTCGAGCACGCGCAGCGGCAGCACCTTGACCTCGGCCGGCCAGGTGAGCCCTACGAGCCCGCTTTCGCTACAGATAGGGTTGCCGCTGGCGTCATAGCACTGGGGCGGGAGGCTGTTGCGGCCGGCGCGGGCGGTGACGATGCCGGTCACGTGGGTGCCGTGGCTGCCGTAGCCGGGGTTGTGGTTGTCGCCGGGGTCGGTAGGGTCGTCGTCGTTTTCCACGAAGTCGTATGCCCCATCGCCAGGTCCCCAGAGCCGGCCCGCGAGGTCGGGGTGGTCGTAACGGACGCCGGTATCGATGATCGCAACGGTCACCGCCTCGGCGTAGCTTTCCAGGTGAGCCCAGCGGGCCCCCGTCTTGCGCAGGTGCCACTCGAGCGGGTAGAACTCGTCGCCGGGCTCACCCAGGGCGTGGACCTCTCCGTCGAGCTCGGCCCAGAGGACGTTCGGGTCACCCGCTAGGGCGGCCAGAAGGGCCTCGGGGTCTTCGGATTCGATAATGCGAAGTTCGGGCCTCACCAGCGCGCTGGCGGAGGCGGGGGCGACCGCGGGTTCGGTGTAGCGAACGATGACCCGTTGGGGCGCGGACGCGGTGCCGGGCTCGGGTAGGCGCGCGGCTGGAAGGGCGGCCGTAAGGCTGGCGGGTGGGGTCTCGGTGACCTGGCCCGTTACCCGGACGAGGGGCCAGGTGAGGCGCAGGGGGCCGCTGAGGTCGCCGCTCCACTCGAGCTCGAAGTTCACCTCGGGCGCGTCGGGGGCGAGTTGGGTGTCGGCCTGGAAGACGACGCGCGCCGGTCCGACGCCCCGGGCGGGCTCGATGGTGAGCGGCGCGGGGGAGAGGGTCCAGACGGTTCCTTCGGGGAGGGGCAGATCGAGCGCGCCGTGGCCGCTGGGGTCCAGCGTGAAGGTGTCGGGGGCGTTCGGGAGGCCGTTTGAGCATGCGGCCAGCGCGAGGAGGAGGGCGGCCAGGAGGAGGCGGCGCATGGGCCTAGCCTACCCTCCGTTCACGCCAGCGTTCCAGTAGGAAGAAGGCGAAGGCTGCACCCCAGAGCCAGGGCGCTACCGGCACCGGCTTGCGCGCGGGCGGGGGGAGGTCGGCCGGCGCTCGCAGCACCGCGCCGCCGCTTGCGTGGGCGAGCCGGGCGAGCTTCTCGTTGCCGTCGACGAGCGGCCACTCGTTGGGGGGTGGGGTGGCGGCGGTGAAGACGGTGCGGTCGCCGCTGGCGACGCGGACGTACCCGCTGAAGTCCGGCGGCAGGCGCAGGCGGTAGGTCAACGGCGCGACCGGCTCGAGCGGCTCGATCCTGCCCCCGAACTGGGCCAGCGGCAGCGGGTCGAAGCGGCCGTAGACCCACAGCTCGAGCCCCGAGGGCGTTTGCGCCCAGTCGTAGCCCGGCCGGGCCGGCGTGCGGCTCAGCCAGCGCGCCAGCTGCGCCATCAGGCGTGCGGCGGCGGGGTCGTTTTTCCAGCTACGGCCAAGGTCGGTAGCGAGCGCGGCCACCCGCCCGGCCCCGACCTGTCCCAGGGCGAGCACCGGGTCGCCCTCCAGGGTGCGCACCACAACCTCGGCCCAGGGGCGGGCGCGGGCGGGCAGGCGTACCTCCAGGGGCGCGAGCGCCCCCACGCCCTGGGTGACGGCATGGGGCTCCACCTGGACTGGAAAGCGCCCTTCCAGCTCGGGTGGCTGGAAGGCCTCGCGGCCCAGCAGCCGCAGGGTGGCGGGCAGGGCGGCGGGGTCGGCGAGGTCGAAGTAGCGGCCGTCGCCATCGCTGGCGAGCTGCTTTAGGAAGGTGCGATCGGCGTCGGTGCCGAGCGCCAGGGTGAGCGTGCGCACGCCCCGTTCGCGGGCGGTGCGGGCGCGGGCGAGCACCGCCTCCGGGTCGTCGCCGATGCGGCCGTCGGAGAGTACCAGGACCCAGCGTGTCGGCGTCCCCACCTTTTCCAGCGCGGCCGCTGCGGCGTCGTAGGCTGGGCCCAGGGTGGTGGCGCCCTCCGCAGCGAGCGCGGTCAGCCGCGTTTCCGCCTCGCGCCGGGCGCGGTAGGTCATGGGCCGGGGCTCGAGCAGCCAGCGGGCTTGGTCGGAAAAGGTGATCAGCCCCACAACGTCCTCGGGGCCGGCGGCGTTCACGAGCTCAAGCGCCCCCTCGACCGCGCGGTCGAGCTTGCTGGGCTGGCCCGTGGCCATCGAGCCCGAGACGTCGAGCACGAGCACCAGCGCCGCGCCCTGCTCGGGTTTGGGTTCGAGGGGGATCTTCTCCGCCAGGGCCGAGCGCTCCCAGCCGCCAAAGAAGAGGCCGGTGGGCGTGGCCGTCCACAACACCGCGCCGCCCTCGCGCAGGTAGCGCTCGAGCCTCACCCGCGCCTCGAGGTCCCACGCCTCCAGCGGGCCGCCGACCACGAGCACCTCCGGCGCCTCCGCCAAGGCGGCGGGCGCGCCTTCCTGTACCTCCCACCCGGCGGCGCGCAGGTAACGGGCAGCGGCCGGGTCGTCGATCACCAGGGCGCGGCCGGGGCCGCCGGGCTCGATCCGTACCTCCTGAACGTCGTTGCCGATGGGGCTTTCCAGGCGCACCCGCACCGTGGTGGCACCCTCCACCGTGAAGCGGTAAGGCAGCGAGGTCTGGCCGCGGGGAAGGTCGGTTTCTACCACCTGGCGTTCCCCTTCGCGCTCGAAGACGACCCGGACGGTGGTGGGTTCGGTGGCCTCGAGCAGGGCCCGCACCTCCACCACCTCGCCCTGGGCCGGGGTCACCGGCGCGGTCAGGCGGGCGATACGGGCGTGCGGCCTGGCTGGCACGTGCAGGGTGTAGACGGGAACGGGAGCGGCGGGTTCGTCGAGCCACAGCCCGTCGGAGATGAGCACGACGCGGTCCGCGGCCGCCCTGGCGGCTGCGCGCAGGGCCGCGTCGGGCCGGGTGCGCTCGCCCAGGTCACGCCGTCGCGCTTCCGGGCGTGGCAACTGCCGGACCCGCTCGGCGAAGCCCAAGAACTGCGTGTTCGGACCCGCGAAGGCGGCCGCCTGGCGCGAGGCCTCGGGCGAGGCCGATGGGCTTTGGTCCACGAGCAACACGGTGCGCTCGAACCCCAGCGGCAGCACCGGCCCCGCCGCGCCCAGAACCAGCAGCGCCACGGCCAGGCGCGCCAGCCAGCTCCGCGCCAGCGCTGCCAGCGGCAGCGCCAGCAAGAAGGCCGGCTGTTCGAAGCCCAAAGCCTAGCCTCCAGCGCCGGCGCCGAAGCGCCGTTCGACGTAGTCCTCCAGGATCCGCATGAACTGTTCGGGAATATCCTCGCCGCTCAGGGTGGCGTAGAGCTCGCCGTCCACGTAAACCGGCGCCCGGGGCGCTTCGCCCGAGCCGGGCAGGCTGATCCCCACGTCGGCGTGCTTGGACTCGCCGGGGCCGTTGACGACGCAGCCCATCACCGCCACCTTCAGCTCCTCCACGCCCGGGTAGTGCGCGCGCCAGGCGTCCATCTTGAGCGCCAGGTAGCGGCTCACCTCCTGCGCCAGCTCTTGGAAGAAGGTGCTGGTGGTGCGCCCGCATCCGGGACAGGCGCTCACCGAGGGGGCGAAGCGGCGCGCCCCCACCGCTTGCAGGATTTCCTTGGCCACCTCCACCTCGCGCGTGCGCGGCTCGCCCGGCAGCGGGGTGAGCGAGACCCGCAGGGTGTCGCCAATACCCTCGGCTAAAAGCGGCGCCACCGCCGCGGTGCTGAAGATCACCCCGCGGTCGCCCATGCCCGCCTCGGTGAGGCCCAGGTGCAGCGCGTAGGGGCTCCTGGCGAGTTCGCGGTAGACCACCCAGAGGTCGGCCGGGGCCGATACCTTGGCGCTGAGCACGATGCGGTCGCGCGCTAGCCCGATCTCCTCGGCCAGCTCGGCCGAGCGCAGCACCGAGACCACCAGGGTCTCCAGCAGCACCTCGTGGGCCGTCTTTGGCTCGGGGCGGCGGGCGTTGGCGTCCATGATCTCGGCCAGCAGCGCCTGGTCGAGGCTGCCCCAGTTGCCACCGATGCGCACCGGCTTACCGTGTTCGATGGCCGCTTCCACCATCGTGCGGAAGTTGCTGGCGGCCCCCGCTTTGGCGCCCACGGTGCCGGGGTTGATGCGGTACTTGCCGAGAGCGCGGGCCATCTCGGGAAATCGCGCGAGCAGCAGGTGGCCGTTGAAGTGGAAGTCGCCCACCAGCGGCACGTCCAGCCCCTCGTCCTCGAGGCGCATGCGGATCTCGGGCACGGCCCGGGCCGCGGCCTCGCTGTTGACGGTGATGCGCACGATCTCGCTGCCTGCACGGGCCAGCTCGGCCACCTGGCGCGCCGTGGCGGCGGCGTCGGCGGTGTCGGTGTTGGTCATCGACTGCACGCGCACGGGCTCGCCGCCCCCCAGGGCCACGGAGCCCACGCGCACGGTGAGGGTGCCTCGTTTCACGTTTTCAAGGGTAACAGGGGAGGGGATGAAGGGGGTGGGAAGCGCTCCTCCACTTCATCCTCGCGGCGCATAAACTGAGGCCGTGACGGCCAGCGACCTGCCCCGCCTGCCCGCTCGGCCCGGCGTCTACCTGTGGAAGCGCGGCGGGCGGGTGATCTACGTGGGTAAGGCTAAGAACCTGCGGGCGCGGGTGAGCCACTACGTCCACGGTGAGGACAAGGCCGGGCGCATCTTTACCGAAGCCGACGGGCTCGAGTTCATCGTCACCCGCGACGAGGTCGAGGCGCTCTTGCTCGAGGCCAACCTGATCAAGGCCCACCGGCCCGAGTTCAACGTCCTGATGAAGGACGACAAGCACTATCCCTTCCTCAAGCTGACCAACGAGACCTTTCCCACACTCGTCGTCACCCGCCGGGTCGAGGAAGACGGCGCGCGCTACTGGGGCCCCTTTCCCGACGCCGGGGCGGTGCGGCGGATCAAGCGGTTGGTGGACCGGGTCTTTCCACTGCGCAAGAACTCGGGCGTGCCAATGAAGAAGAAGCGGCGCCCCTGCCTCAACTACGCCATGGGCCGCTGCCTGGCTCCCTGCGTAGGGCGGGCCGACCCGGCGGAGTACGCCCGGGTGGTGCGGCGGGTGGAGCGGCTGCTCGACGGCCGGGTGGACGACCTGCTCGCAGAGCTGGCGGCGCGCATGGAAGAAGCGGCGCGGGCGCAACACTTCGAGCTGGCCGCCGAGCTGCGTGACCAGATCTGGGCGCTCGAGCGCTTCTTCGCCTCCGGCCAGCAGGCCTATGCCGTCGGGCTGGGCGACCTGGACGTGGTGGGCCTGGCCCGCAGCGGCCCCTACGCCATGGTGCAGCTCTTCCAGATTCGCGGCGGACGCATGCTGGGCCGCACCAGTCGTTTCGTCGAGAACGCTGGCGAGGCTGCGGACGCCGAGGTGCTCGAGGCCTTCCTACGCGACTACTACCTGGTGGCCTCGCCGCTGCCGCCGCTGGTGCTGTTGCCACTGGCGACCGAGGGGCAGGAGGTCTTCGCCCGGGCGCTGGCGGAGCGCGCTGGGCGCAAGGTGGAGCTCAGGGTTCCCAAGCGCGGCGAGAAGGCGCGGCTGATCGAGTTCGCCGGCGAGAACGCCCGCGCCGGGCTCGAGGTGGAGCTGGCGCGGCTGGAAAAGCGCGGCGACCACCCGGCGCTCGCCAGCCTGCAGCGGACGCTGGGGCTCTCGCGCCGCCCCTGGCGCATCGAGGGTTACGACGTTTCCAACCTCTTTGGCACCGCGGTGGTAGCGGCGATCGCTGTCTTCGAGGGAGGAAAGCCCAGAAAAAGCCAGTACCGGCGGATGCGTATCCGCGGCCTAGAGGGCCGGCCCGACGACTACAAGGCGATAGAGGAGGCCGTCTACCGCCGCTTCACCGGCAGCCTGCAGACCAGGATGGAGAGCCCCGACCTGTTGCTCATCGACGGCGGCCTGGGGCAGGTGCGCGCTGCCCAGAAGGCGCTCGAGCGCGCCGGCATCAGCCTGCCCTTGGTGGGCCTGGCCAAGCGCGAGGAGGTGCTGGTGCTGCCGAGTGGCGAGCGGGTGATGCTACCGCTTGACGACCCGGGGCTGCGGCTGCTCATCCACCTGCGCGACGAAACCCACCGCTCAGGCCTCGCCTACAACCGCCAGCTGCGGGGTAAAAAGACGCTCAAGAGCGTCTTCGACGACGTTCCCGGCATCGGTCCGGCGCGCAAGAAGGTGTTGCTCGAGCGCTACTCCACCCTCGACGAGATTCGCGCCGCCTCGCTCGAGGAACTGGCCGCGCTGCCGGGGATGAACCGCCGCGCCGCCGAGGCGGTGTTGCGGCACCTGGAGCGCGTCGGGCGGCCCGCCTAGGCTGCTACAATGGGGGCAATGGAACGTCGAATTCGCGTACTCATCGCCAAGCCCGGCCTCGACGGGCACGACCGTGGCGCCAAGGTGGTGGCGCGGGCGCTGCGCGACGCTGGGATGGAGGTTATCTACACCGGCCTGCGGCAGACGCCCGAGATGATCGTGAGCGCCGCGCTCCAGGAAGATGTAGACGCCATCGGCCTTTCCGTCCTCTCCGGCGCGCACATGCACTACTTCCGCGAGGTCAAGCGCCTCCTCGACGAGCAGGAGGCGGGCGACATCCTCCTCTTCGGTGGCGGCATCATCCCCGACGAAGACGTGCCCAAGCTCAAGGAGATCGGCGTGGCCGAGGTCTTCGGGCCCGGCACGCCCACGGGCGATATCGTCGAGTTCATCCGCGAGGCCACCCGCGAGCGCTGGGCTGCGCAGTAACCTTGTACGAGCTGGCCTTCGCCGCCGGGCTGGGCTACCTTCTGGGCAGCCTGCCTTTTGCCGTTTGGTTCGGCTGGATCCAGAGGAAAAACGTGCTCGCCGAGGGCTCGGGTAATCCGGGGGCGATCAATGCGATCCGGGTGCTGGGGCTGGTGCCCGGGCTGATGGTGCTCGTGCTCGACGTCTTCAAGGGTTTCCTAGCGGCCTTCTACGGCTCGATTGTGGGCGGCACCACCGGGGCGCTGGTTGGCGGGGTGGCCGCGGTCTTCGGACACGTCTGCTCGTTCTGGCTGGCCTGTCGGGGCGGTAAGGGTATCGCCACCGCCGCGGGCGTCTGGCTGGCGATCCAGCCGCTGGTCGTCGCCCTCACCGCCGCGGTCTGGCTGGGCAGCTGGCTCTACCGGCGCGACGCTTACCAGGCCTTCGCGATCGCCGCGGCGTTGCTCGCGCCGCTGGTGGCGCTGGTGACCCGGTCGCTCGAGCTCACCCTTACCGCGCTGGCTACCGCCGCGCTCTTGCTGCGCGGCCACTGGCGTTATTTGGCCCGCTGAGCGCGTGCGTCGAGCGCGCGGGCGTGGGCCTCCAGCTCCTCCTCGCGCGCCAGCCGCGCCCCCAGCTCGGAAAGCTCGGCCGCGGCCTGGGCGCCGAACGCCACCACCGGCACGATCTTGAGGAAGTCGCGCACGGCCAGGGCGCCGGTCCAGCGGGCCGAGCCCGAGGTGGGCATGACGTGGCTGGGGCCGGCGACGTAGTCGCCGATGGCCTCGCCCGAGTGCTCGCCCAGGAAGATACCCCCAGCGTTGTGGACGAACCCCAGCCAGTCGGTGGGGCGCTCCACCGAGAGGCAAAGATGCTCGGGGGCGTAGAGGTCGGCCAGCTTGAGGGCCTCGGCCAGGTCGCTGGTGTGCACGAGACCGCCGTTCGCCAGCGCCTCACGGGCGATTGCCGCACGGGGTAGGTCTTCGAGCTGGCGCTCGAGCTCGCGCGCCACCGCGTCCAGCAGCTCGGCGTCGGGGCTCAGCAACCACGGCTCGGCCGAGGGGTCGTGCTCGGCCTGGGCCAGCAGGTCCGCGGCCAGCAGCTCGGGCCGCGCGAAGGCGTCGGCCACGATCAAGGTTTCGGTCGGCCCCGCGAGGCCGTCCACCCCCACCGTGCCAAAGACCTCCTTCTTGGCCAGGGTCACGAAGAGGTTGCCCGGGCCCACGATCTTGTCCACCCGCGGCACCTTTTCGGTGCTGTAGGCGAGCGCGGCGATGGCCTGCGCTCCGCCCATGGCGAAGAGGCGATCGGCGCCGGCGGCCCAGGCGGCGGCGAGGATGCCAGGATGAACCGGCGGCGGCGTGGCCACGATGATCTCCTGCACGCCTGCCACGCGCGCAAGCACGACGGTGTGCAGCACGGTCGAGAGCAGCGGCGCGCTTCCGCCAGGTACGTAGGCCCCCACCCGCCGAATGGGGCGGACGATCTGGGCTAGCATGCCCTCGGGCGTCGCAGCCATGAAGCCGCCCTTGGGCTCCTTGCGGTGGAACTTTTCGAGCCGCTCACGGGCGATGCCCAGCGCCTCCCGCAGGTGCGGCTCCATGTCGTCGTAGGCCTCGCGCCACTCGCGTTTGGGCACCTCGTAGGTGGCGTGGCGGTCGAGTTTGAGGCTCCACTCGTCCAGCGCCTCCTGGCCGCGGGCGGCCACGTCGTCCACGATGCGCCGCACCGCCTCCTCGGCGCTCAGGGGTTCGCCGAAGACCTTGGCGATTCCCTCCTTCACTTTTTCGGGCAGAGAAAACCGCAACCGGCGCATGGCGAACCGCCCGCGCACCTCCTTCGTCTCGTACCTGGGAATCATCCAGCTCACCTCCGGCGCCGCCGGCGGCGCCCGCCCCGGCGGCGCGAGCGCTTTTTCTCGGTCTTTTCCCGGCGCGCCTCCGGTTCGGGCTCGTGCACCACCTCCACGAGCTCCGCCTCGAAGACGTGTTCGCCCACCTGCTGCGAAAACCGCAGCGGGTAGCCCTCCTCATCGTAGTAGATCAGGCTCACGCCCGGGCGCAGCCGCCAGGAGCGGGCCCGCACCTCGCCCCAGGGCAGCGCGAGCGTTTCCTCACCCAGCCGCTCGGCGTGGACGCGGCCGCCCAGGAGCGGCAGGGTGACCACCGCATGCTCGCTCTGGCCCAGGGCCAGGATCAGCGAGAGCGGGTCGTGGTAATCCACGGTATAGGGCAGCACGAACTCGGGCTCCCCCCGCGTCACCACCACGCCCTCGTCGCGCAGGAACTCTACCTGGTAAACCTTGTTTTGCCGCCCCTCGATGCGTTCGGAGAACTTGAGGGGGATGCCCCGCGCGTCCATCTCACTCACCCAGCGCTGCTTGGTCCGGGGCAGCGGCAGGGCCACGTCGGCGGTTAGCGTCATGCGCGTGCCCGACTTGGTGCGTTCGTAGCGGAGCTGTTGCTGCCCCGCTTCGCGCCCGGCGTAGCTGAGCTTGTACTTGAGGAGTACCGGCGCCTTCACCAGCCCCATGGTACACCACGCCTTTCTGCTCCCCTAGGCAACGCCCCGCGCGTACGTTAGACTAAGGCTTCGGACCGGAGGTCCTTCGAGCCATGCGCAAGGTCGTCATCGTCGGCCGCCCCAACGTGGGCAAGTCCAGCCTCTACAACCGCCTGCTCGGCCGCCGCGACGCGGTGGTGGCCGACGAGGCCGGCGTGACCCGCGACCTCAAGGAGGCTGTGGTCGAGACCGAGCGCGGCAAGTTCAAGCTGGTGGACACCGGCGGTCTCTGGTCGGGCGACGCCTGGGAGCCCAAAATCAAGGAGAAGGTGGACCGCGCACTCGACGAGGCCGATCTGGTCCTTTTCCTGGTGGACGGCCGCGCCGAGCTCGCCCAGGCCGACTACGAGGTGGCCGACTACCTGCGTCGCAAGAACAAGCCGGTGCGGCTGGTGGCCACCAAGGTGGACCACCCCAAGCACGAGGCCTACCTGGGCGAGCTCTACGCCCTGGGTTTTGGCGACCCCATACCCACTTCAGTGGAGCACCGCCGCGGCCTCGACGAGCTGGAGGAGGCCATCTGGGAGGCGCTACCTGAGGACGAGGCCACCGAGGTCGAGATCCCGCCCATCCGCGTGGCCATCATCGGGCGCCCCAACGCCGGCAAGTCGAGCCTGCTGAACGCCATCCTGGGCGAGGACCGGGTCATCGTTGCCGACCAGCCCGGTACCACCCGCGACAGCATCGACGTGGAACTCGACTACGGCGGCACCCGCTTCGTGCTGGTGGACACCGCCGGCATCCGCAAGCGGCCCGAGACAGCGGTGGAGCACTTCGCCATCCAGCGCGCCCACCGCGTCATCCAGGAAGCCGACGTGGTCGTGCTGGCGGTGGATCCCTTCGAGCTGGGCGACCGCGAGCTGAAGATGGCGAACGAGGCCTTGGACGCCGGCAAGCCGGTGATTCTGGCCGTGACCAAGTGGGACGCCGTGCCCAAGGGGGAGCGGAGCGAAGCGCGGCGCCAGATTCGCGAGAAGCTGGCCCACCTGGAGCACCTGCCCACCGTTTACACCTCCGCGGTCACGGGGCAGAACCTGCACAAGATCTTCCCGCTGGCCGCGCGGCTTTACCACAAAGCGCGCGAGCGTTTCGACACCGCCGATCTAAACCGCTGGGTTCAGGTCTGGCTCGCCGGAACCCGGGTGCCCAACTTCAAGGGCAAGCCCCTCAAAGTCTTCTTTGTGACCCAGCCCGAGGTGGCCCCGCCGCTCTTTGTCTTCTTCGTCAACCGACCCGAGTTCGTCACCCGCGCCTTCGAAAACTACATCAAGAACCGCATCCGCGAAGACCTGGACCTGCGCGAGGTTCCCTTCAAGGTTGCTTGGCGGGGCCGCAAGACGCGCAGTTGAACTAGCCTTCCAGGTCGAAGACGAGGGGGCGGTCCGTTCCGTGCGGTGACTCCGCTAGCAGCTCGCCGCCCGGGCCTGCCACCAGCGCGCCGCCGAAACTGGGCGCTTCGTTTTCGCTTGCTGCTGGCTCTTCGAGCGCGTTGACGATGGCGGTTGTCACGCCGACGTTCCGAACCGCCTCCAGGTAGGCCGCGCGTTCCTCGCGTAGCCAGCGTTCCGGATCGGGAGAACGCCCGTCGAAAGCGCGTGCCATAGGGACGAGCACCAGGTCTAGCTTCTCGGGGAGGAGCGAGAGCGCTCGTTCGGAAAAGAGGTCGCCGCAGGTAAGCACAGCCAGGCGAGTTTCCTCCAGGTTGGCGGGAACGAGCTCGCTTCCGCGCACGTAGGGCGACGATTCCGAGAGCTTCCGCTGGCGCAGTAGGAGGTCGCCGGAGCGGTCCAGCAGCACGGCGGTGTTGGCCCGCCCCTCCGGGGTCGCTTCGATCAGGCCGAAAAGGACATGGCTCTCCAGGCTTCGCGCTAGCCCCGCAAAGCGGGCGGTGGTGCGGCCAGGTACCGGCTCGGCGAATCGGTTCAGGTCTTTGGTTTCGTAAAGGTATCCGGTTAGCGTAGTTTCAGGGAAGACGATGAGATCCAGCGCATCGTGCTCGCGATGGATCCGACGGGCCACGGCGAACGCGTTTTGTGCGTTCGTCCGGAGGTCGCGCGGGTGGGTGCGCAGCGGCACCAGGGCGAGCCGCACGGCTCAGCCCTCCAGTTGTAACAGCGTGCGCAGACCTTCGGAGGCGCTTGTGCGCAGCGAGAGATCAGCCAGCGGGGTGAGTGGAGTGGGCTCGGGGTTGATCTCGATCAGATAGGCTCCGCTGGCCTTGGCCGCCCGGCCCAGGCTGGCCGCGGGCTCCACCACCGCGCTGGTGCCGATGACCAGGGCCACGTCGGCGGTCATGAAGGCGCGCTCGGCCTGGCCCAGCTGGTCGGCGTCCAGGAACTCGCCGAACCAGACCACGTCGGGGCGCATGCGCCCGCCGCAGCGCTCGCAGGTTGGCGGGGGCACGAATCGGTCCGGGGGCGGCAGGGGCTGGCGGTGGCCGCAGCGCTCGCAGCGGGCGCGGGTGATGTTGCCGTGGAGCTCGACCAGCCGCTGGTTGCCGGCGCGGGCGTGCAGGCCGTCCACGTTCTGGGTTACCAGTAAGAAGCCCCGACCTTTGGCGCGCTCGATCTCCGCCAGCAGCCGGTGGGCCTCGTTGGGCTCGGCCTCCATCACCTGGGCGTAGCGCATGGCGTACCAGCGCCACACCTTTTCGGGATCGCGGGCGTAGGCCTCGGGGGTGGCCAGCTCTTCGGGCCGGAACCCCTCCCAGAGCCCACCCGAACCGCGAAAAGTGGGGATGCCCGACTCGGCGCTGATGCCGGCTCCGGTCAGTACCGCCACACGCTCCGCGCGTTGCAGGCGCTCCTTGGCTTCTTCCATGCCCCCAGGATAGCGCCCCCGGATGCTAGATTGAACCTGTGGACCGGAGCCAGCGTCTCGAAGCCCGTCTCGTCGTGCCGCTCACCCTGGTGGCCCTCGTCACCGCGACGGGTACTGTGGGCTACTGGCTCCTGTGGCGTCCCTACGGCGCCACCTGGCTCGACGCCTTCTACATGACCTTCATCACCATCACCACGATCGGATACGGCGAGCCCTACCCGCTCGACGATAGGGGGCGGATGTTCACCGTCTTCGTGGGAACGACGGGCATCGCCAGCCTCTTCTACGTTTTCGGGGTGTTCATGGACCACCTCGTCGAGGTGGGGGCGAGCGGGGTGCGGAGGAAGCGACTCATGGAAAAGAAAGCTGCGGCCTTGCGGGAACACGTCATCCTCGTCGGCCTGGGCCGGGTGGGGCGCCAGGCCGCCGAGGAGCTGGCCCAGGCGGGCGAGAACTTCGTGGTGGTCGAGCGCAATCCTGAGCGCGTGGCCTGGGCGCTGGAGCAGGGTTACCTCGTGCTCGAGGGCGACGCCACCGATGACGAGGTGCTCAAGAAGGCTGGCGTGGAGCACGCCAAGGGCTTGATCGTGGCCACCGGCGACGACGCCAGCAACCTCTTCATCGTGCTGAGCGCGCGCGCCCTCAATCCCAGCCTCTATATTGTCGCCCGGGCCGAAGACGCCGACGTGCTGCCGAAGATGCTCAAGGCGGGCGCGGACCGGGTGATCGACCCCTACGCCATCGGCGGGCGGCGACTCGCCAGCCTGGTGCTGCACCCGGCGGTGGTGGACTTTTTGGAGACCACGCTGCGCCGCGGCGGGGCACCGATCTCGATCGAGGACATCCTCATCACCCAGGACAGCCCGCTGGCGGGTAAGTCGATCGCGGAGCTCAACCTCAACCGGCGTTATGGCGTGGTGGTGCTGGCACTCATTCGTGGCGAGGAGACCATCGTTTCGCCGCCGGCGGAGTTCGTTTTTGAGCCGGGGGATCAGGTGATCGTGATGGCCACCGTCGAGCAGCTCGAGCGCTTCGTGCGCGAGATGGAGCTGCAGGAAGGGGCCAGGCGCAAGGAGCGCCTCGCCCGCGAAGCAAAGGGAGGGTAGACCATGCGGCTGTTCACGCCCGAAGCCATGCGCGTCGCCGACGCGCGCGCGGTGGAGCTGGGATACCCCAGCATGCTCCTCATGGAGGCCGCCGGTCGCGCAGTGGCCGAGGCTGCCCTGGCGGTCTGGCCCGCAGCCCGGCGCTATGTTGTGGTTGCCGGCAAGGGCAACAACGGCGGCGACGGCCTGGTCGCTGCCCGCTGGCTGCTGCTGTGGGGGCGTGAGGTGCGCGTCTTCGCCCCCGAGGGCCACCGTGGCGACGCCACCCTGGCCCGCGCCGCCCTCGAAGTCCACCAGTCTGTGGAGCCGATCGAGGCGCTCGACCTGCGCGGAGCGGAGGTGGTGGTGGACGCGCTCTTTGGCACCGGTCTCTCGCGGCCGCTGGAGGGGGAGTGGGCCGAACGGGTCGCCCGCATCAACGCCGCCGGCGCGCCCGTGCTGGCGGTGGACGTGCCTTCGGGTCTGCCCTATGAGCCCCACGTTCGGGCCGACCTGACCGTGGCCCTGGCAGGCCTCAAGCCCGCCCACGTCTTCTACCCCGAACGTTCGACGTGCGGCCGGATCGCGCTCGCCGACATCGGCATGCCCCGCGCGCTGCTGGAGCCGCGTGAGCTGCCCGAGTTGCTGGAGCCCGAGGCCATGCGCGCGCTGCTTCCCGCCAGGCCCGGCGATGCCCACAAGGGTTCGGTGGGCCGGGTGCTGGTGGTGGGCGGGGCGCCCAGCTACACCGGCGCTCCGGCGCTGGCCGCGCTCGGCGCCTACCGCGCCGGCGCGGGGCTGGTGACCGTGGCCTACCCCCGCGACGCGGCGGGGGTAGAGCCCCCGCTCGAGGCGGTGCGCTTGCCCGTGGCGCGCTGGCAGGACGCCCGCCTGGCCGAGGCCCGGGCCGAAGCCGTGGCCGTGGGCATGGGCGGAGGGGAGGGGGGCGGCGCCGCGGCCCGCGCCGCACTGCGTCTGCGCAAGCCCACCCTTTTGGACGCCGACGCGCTCTACCCTGAGGTGCTCAAGGCCTACGCCGAGGCGGCCTTACCCACGGTCATCACCCCGCACCCGGGCGAGGCTGCGCGCCTGCTCGACCAGAGCCCTGCAGCCGTCGCGGCCGAGCCGCTGGCGCACGCGCGCGAGCTCGCCCGGCGTTACCGCACCGTGGCGGTGCTCAAGGGCGGGCCTACCGTGATCTGCGAGCCGGGCCGCTGCGCGGTGAACACCACCGGCAACCCGGCGATGGCCACCGGCGGTATGGGCGACGTGCTTTCGGGTGTGATCGCGGCGCTGCTGGCTGCGGGGCTCGAGCCCTGGGACGCGGCGCGACTGGGTGTTTACCTGCACGGCCTCGCCGGCGACGCGGTGGCGCGGGTGGGGCTGGTGGCTCGCGACGTGGCCGAGGCCCTGCCGGGCGCCCGCGCTCGGCTCGCGCGCGGGCAGGTGCGCCCCTACTGGGATTGGGGCTTGCTGGGGGGTTAGCCGCCGGGAACGAGCCGGGCTGTGGCGTAGCTGCGCAGGCCCAGGAGCACGCGACGCAACAGCTCGGCGTCTTCGGGCAGGAACCGGCCGTAGCGCGAGAGGCGCAGGTCGTAGCCACCGAGGTCGAAGTGGGTCTCCACCTCGGCGGCGAAGTGGGCGGAGTCGACCTCGCCCACCCCGAAGGCTTCCACCACGATCAGGCCCCGTTCGGGGTAGCCGTGGGCGGCCAGGTAGCCGCTTGAGCCGGTGTGGACCACCGAGGCGCCGTCCGGGCCCTCTACGGTCAGCCGCTCGAGCCGTCGCCCCAGCGGCCAGGCGGGGGCCAGGAGCGCGAGCGTCCGCCCCAGCTCATCCGGCTGCAAGCGCCAGGCCTCCACGCCCCTGCCGTCGAGGACCAGATGGGTTCCAAAGGCAAACCGTTTCAAGCGTGCACCACTCCCGAACTCACATTATCATCCGCCCGTCCACGCTAGGGTGCACTGAGGGCTTTCGCCCCTAGGTGAGGCCGCTTGCACAGGCGTTTAATGAATGAGACTGTTGTGAGCGGTGCTAAACTTGTTGGCGTAAAAGGAGGCGATATGTACCGCGGAAGAGAAGGCCAATGGGCGTTTATCCTACACAGGATCACCGGGGTCGCCATCATCCTCTACCTGCTGGCGCACGTAGGGGAGCTGACCGCCGCGATGATCGGGCCCAAGTACTCCAACGCAATCCTGCACTTCTTCCACCAGCCCCTGTTCCAGCTAGGGCTGCTCGCTGTGATCGGGGCCGTGCTTTACCACGCCCTCAACGGATTGCGGATCATCCTCATGGACTTTACCTCCTGGGGGACGCGGGTGCAGGATAAGCTCTGGTACGGGGTGCTTACCCTTTTCGCTCTGCTCTACATCCCCACCGTCATCAAGATCCTGCCTGAAATCTTTGGAGGTCGCTGATGGCCATTCGCACGCGCAAGTTCGACGAGGCCAAGCGTCAGGCGCGCACGAACCTGGAGCTGATCTGGTGGGTCTTCATGCGCTTGTCCGGGTTGCTGCTCGTCTTTTTGGTGTTGGGGCACATCTACGCCAACAACATACGCATCAGCAACACCGAGATCGACTACAACTACGTCGCCACCCGCTTCTCGCAGCCGCTGGTCAAGCTCTACGACGTGGTCATGCTGACCCTGGCCCTCCTGCACGGCACCAACGGGTTGCGCTACGTGATCGACGACTACGTGAGACACGACGGCTGGCGTAGCTTTATCAAGTACGTGCTCTATATCGTGGTGGCCATCCTGATCGTGGCTGGCACCATGCTCGTCTTCAGCTTCCCGTTTAACAAGGTGGGGGGTTAACGGCAATGGCACACGTGCACGATGTACTGGTCGTGGGTGCGGGCGGGTCCGGCCTGACGGCCGCGCTCTTCGCCGCACGCCACGGCGCGAACGTTGGCGTCATCAGCAAGCTCTACCCGACCCGAAGCCACACCGGCGCCGCCCAGGGGGGGATCGGCGCCGCGCTCGGGAACGTCGAGGAAGACCACTGGGAATGGCACATGTTCGACACTGTGAAGGGCGGGGACTACCTCACCGACCAGGATGCGGCCGAGGTCTTCGCCCGTGAGGTGATCGACGCGGTGATCGACCTCGAGCACATGGGCCTCCCCTTCGACCGCCTGCCCAACGGCAAGATCTCGCAGCGCCGCTTCGGCGGGCACACCCGCGAGTACGGCAAGGCGCCGGTGCATCGCGCGGCCCACGCCGCCGACCGCACCGGCCACATGATCCTGCAGACGCTCTACCAGCAGTCGATCAAGCAGGGAATCACCTTTTACAACGAGTTCCACGTCCTCGACGTGATCTTTACCGAGGACGGCCGGGCCATCGGCGTGGTGGCGCTCGAGTTCGCCACGGGCGAGCTGCACACCTTCATGGCCAAGTCCATCGTCATCGCCACGGGCGGTTTCGGGCGCATGTTCAAGGTCACCTCAAACGCCTTCACGCTCGCCGGCGACCTCCAGTCGATCCTCTACCGCAAGGGCTGGATCCCGCTGGAGGACATGGAGTTTTACCAGTTCCACCCCACCGGCCTCTACCGCCTGGGCATCCTCGTGACCGAGGGCGCCCGCGGTGAGGGCGGTATCCTGCGCAACGCAAACGGTGAGCGCTTCATGGAGCGCTACGCGCCGACGATCAAGGACCTGGCCCCGCGCGACATGGTCAGCCGTGCCATGTACCTGGAGATCAAGGAAGGCCGCGGCTGCGGGCCCAACAAGGACTACATCTGCCTCGACCTCACCCACCTCGATCCCGACATCATCGAGCACAAGCTGCCTGACATTGCCGAGTTCTCGCGCACCTATCTGGGTGTGGACCCGATCAAGGAGCCGATTCCAGTGGTGCCCACGGCCCACTACGCCATGGGCGGCATCCCCACCACGCTCAACGGTGAGGTGATCAAGGACGGCGAGGGCACCGTGATCCCCGGCCTCTACGCGGTGGGCGAGGCCGCCTGTGTGAGCCTGCACGGCGCCAACCGCCTGGGCACGAACTCTCTTGGCGACCTGGTTGTCTTCGGCCGGCGCGCCGGCCTGGCCTCGGCCCGTTTCGCCGAGGTGGAGTCGTTCGTGGACCTGCCGCCGACCGCCGCCGACGCCAGCCGCGAGATGATCGACAACATCAAGAGCCGCAGTGACGGCGAGACCCCCTTTGCCATCCGCAAGGACCTCCAGGAGACCATGATGGACAACGCCTCGGTCTTCCGCACGGAGGAGCTGCTGGAGAAGCAGGTGGGCATCGTTAAGGAGCTGATGGACCGATACGCGCGGGTGCGCATCGAGGACAAGGGCGACCGTTACAACGCCGACCTCATCGACGCGCTCGAGCTGGGCTTCCTCCTCGACAACGCCGAGGCGCTGGTGCACTCGGCCAAGAACCGCAAGGAATCCCGCGGCGCCCACGCCCGCGAGGACTATCCGGAACGCGACGACGAAAACTGGCTCAAGCACACCCTCGTCTACCGCGAGGTGCCGGGCAAGGTGCGCTTCGCTTACAAGCCGGTGGTGCTGGGCCGCTTCGAGCCCAAGCCGCGCACTTACTAGGAGGAAGCCATGCACGTAACCTTGAAGCTCTTGCGTTACAACCCCGAGGCGGACCGCGCGCCGCACTGGGAGTCGTACCGCCTCGAAGCTGATCCCATGGACCGGGTCCTCGACCTGCTGCACAAGGTCAAGTGGGAGACCGACGGCACGCTGGCCTTCCGGCGCAGCTGCGGGCACGCCATCTGCGGCTCCTGCGCGATGATGATCAATGGCGTAAACCGCCTGGCCTGCAAGACCCTGGTCAAGGACCTGAACACCGACACGATCACCATCGAGCCGATCCGTGGCCTACCAGTGGAGAAGGACCTGATCGTCGACATGGAGCCTTTCTTCAAGGCCTACAAGGCGGTCAAGCCGTACTTCATCAACAACGACCCACCGCCGGCCCGCGAGCGGCTGCAAAGCCCCGAGGAGCGGGAGATCTTCGACGAGGGTACCAAGTGCATCCTCTGCGCTGCCTGCACCACCTCCTGCCCGGTTTTCTGGGTGAACGGCACCTACATCGGCCCTTCGGCTATCGTCAACGCTCACCGCTTCATCTTCGACAGCCGCGACCAGGGCAACGCCGAGCGCTTCGAAGCGCTTTCGGGAGGCGGTGGCGTCTGGCGTTGCCGCACCGCCTACAACTGCACCGAGGCCTGCCCGCGTGAGATTCCCGTGACCCACCTGATCGAGGAGGTCAAGCGGGCCATCATGTTCAATCACGTCTGATCCGCGCTTGCTTCGCGTGGCGCGGCGAAAGCCGCGCCGCCTTTTTGTAGAATGAGGAAGGTACCCAAAGGGAGGTTCTTATGGCGCGCAAGAAGATTCTTATGTTTGTGGGCGACTTCATGGAAGACTACGAGGCCATGGTGCCCTATCAGATGCTCCTCATGGCCGGACACCAGGTGGACGCGGTTTGCCCCGGCAAGAAGCCGGGCGAGACCGTGAAGACCGCGATTCACGACTTCGAGGGCGATCAGACCTACAGCGAGAAGGTGGGGCACAACTTCGCGGTCACCGCCGATTTCGACAAGGTGGACCCCGCGAACTACGACGCACTACTCATTCCCGGGGGCCGGGCGCCGGAGTACCTGCGCCTTAACGAGCGGGTGCTCGAAATCACCCGGGCTATGGCCGCGGCGGGCAAGCCCATCGCGGCGATCTGCCACGGGCCACAGATCCTGGCGGCGGCGCGGGTCATCGAGGGCTTCGAGATCTCCGGCTACCCCGCGGTGGGGCCCGAGATCGAGCTGGCTGGCGCAAAGTATGTGGGGCCTAACGATACTTTCACCAACGCGCACACCGACCGCAACTTCGTTACCGCTCCCGCCTGGCCCGCCCACCCCGAGTGGATCCGCCAGTTCCTCGAGGTCCTGGGCACGCGCATCGAGCCCTGAGCTGCGGATGCACTTAAAACGTGGCGGCACGTAAGTGCCGCCACGTTTGTGTGGGCCGCTCGTTAGAAGCCGCGAACGTTGAGGAAGGGCTCGGGGTGCGGGTTGCCCGAGGTGTTGGTCCAGTCGGAGGTGTCCTCGGCGTTGGCCAGCAGCGCCGCCTTGACCTCGGCCGGGGTGTAGTCGGGGTGGAGCGAGAGCACGAGAGCTGCGGCCCCCGTGACGTGCGGCGTGGCCATCGAGGTGCCGCTAATGGTGTTGTAGCCGCCGTCGTTCCAAGTGGAGAGGATGTCCACGCCTGGGGCGGCGATGTCCACGTCGTCGCCGTAGTTCGACCAGTAAGGCCAGTCGTCGTTGGCGTCGGTGGCCGAGACGGTGATGACCTCGTCGTAAGCCGCGGGGGTGGAGGTGCTGGCGTCGGCGTCTTCGTTTCCAGCGGCGACCACCACGGTGACGTTATAGTCGCAGACCGCCTTCTGGATAACGTTGTGGAAGGCGTCGGTCGAGCGCACCGAGGGGCAGTACTGGCCATCCTGATCGTCGCTACCCGCTCCACCCAGGCTCATGTTGATCACCTTGGGCAGCCCGCCGTTGTCGTGTTCGATCACCCACTCGATGCCGGCGATGATGCCGGTGGTCGAGCCCGAACCGGTATTGGAGAGCACCTTGACCGCGTGCAAGGTGGCCTGGGGGGCCACGCCGATCACGCCCACGTCGTTATCGGTCGCGCCAACCGTTCCCGCCACGTGGGTGCCGTGGCCGTTGTCGTCGTCCCAGGGGGCGGCGCAGCTGGGCCCCTTGCACTCGACGACGGCGTAGCCGTCGCTGGAAACGTAGTTCGTCAGGTCTTCGTGCCCTACCTTGATGCCGGTGTCCACGATGTAGACGGCCACGCCCGCGCCCTTGGAGATGGTCGTGGTTGCGCCGATGCGGTCAATGCCCCAGGGCACCACCTGGCCCTCGGGGGTTTCGCTCGTGGGCGGGCCGCCGCGAACAGCCTGGACCTCGCGGTCGGGGCTGAGGGCGTAGACGCGTGGGTCGCGGGCCAGGGCCTCGGCCTGCTCGGGGGTGAGCGAGCGCAGGATCACCGTACCCAGGGCGGTGAGGCGGTCCTCGCTCTGGATGGTGAGGCCGTAGTCGGCGGCGAGGGCGTCCACCGTCTGCATGAAGACGTCGGACTGGAGCCAGCTCGCGCTCGGCTCAATCACCGCGATGTAGTCGGCCCCTTCGGGCTCGAGCGCCGTCGTCGAGCACGAGGTCAGCGCGAAGAGGGCGGACAACACCAAGAAAACCGAAAGCTTCTTCATAGCGCCTCCTTTCCTTGTGCACGAGAAGACCGTGCTAGTTTGCAGCTTATCGGAGGTGCTATAAGGCCTGGGCGTGTATTAAGCAAAGGTTAAGGCGTGGCGAGAGCCAGCTGCTGACGCAGCGCGCCCGCACGCCGTTCGATCTTGTCAAGGGCAGACGCGAGCTCCCGCAAGCGCTCGGCGCGCTCGCTCGCCTCGCTGCAGCGGTCGCGGTAGAGGGCGCGAAAACGCTCGGCTGAGCGGGCCAGCTCGCCTTCGAGGGTGGCCTCGAGCCCCTGGGCGAGCTCACGCTCGAGTCGGTCGAGGCCTTCGTCCACCCGGCGCTGCGCTGCTTTCTTGCGGCGCGGGAGGATGGAGAGTCCCAGCGCCGCCGCCACCAGGCCAGCGGTGATTCCGGTCACGTCGGCAGCGAGCCCGTGCAGGGCCACCGCCAGCCCGGCCCCCAGGCCCACGGCCCCGAGTTCGGCCAGGGCGGTGTGCTGCAGGGCGCGGCTCAGCAGGCCGTGCAGGTCGCGGGCCTCGGCCTCGGGGTCGTAGGTCTCCAGCGCGCGCAACACCTCCTGGGAAAAGCCGGGGTCGTCGTCTTCGAAGGCTTGCGGGCGGCCCGTCGTCTGCAAGAGGTCGAGGGCGCCGGCGAGCAGGTCGCGCTCGGCCCGGGCCATCCAGCTCAGGCTTTCCTGGATGCGGCGCTCGAGTTCGCGGTGGGCCTCGCCCACAACCTCCTCCTCAAACGATTTCTGGATCTTGCTGGCGTTGAGAAGGTCGAGCAGCCGACCCAGCCGCAAGGTCTCGTCGAGCCAGCGCTCGGAGCGGCGGCGAATCTTGGCGATCTCGGCCGAGATCTGCGCGGTCTGGCCGCGGAACTCCTCACGGACCCGCCGCTCGTGACGCGCGAGCAGGGCCTCCAGGCGGTCGCAGGTTTCGAGGTCGCGTTCGAGCGAGCGCACCTCCTCGTCCACCCGCGCGCGGGCCTCGCCCGCGAGTCGCAGCAACACACCCAGCGGTGAGCCCAGCTTGAGGCGTGCCGCTTCTTCGCGTAGCACGCGTTTGATGTAGGCTTCCAGCTCGTCCACGCCCCCACCCTCGCCGCTGCGGGCCTGGCGCGCGGAGACGCCAAAGACGGGCGGTTCAAGATCGAGGGTGCGCGCCGCCTGATCGCGCACGTAGTCCAGCACCTCCTGGGCCTCCTCGGGACGGAGCAGGTCGAGCTTGTTGACGACCAGGACGACCTTCTTGCCCCAGCGCTTGATGAGTTCGAGGAAGTCGCGCTCGCTGGCGGTGAACGGACGGTCGGTGCTGGTGGTGAAGAGGATCAGGTCGGCACGGGGGAGGAAACGCTCGGTGAGGAGCTGGTGGTGCTCGAGCACCGCGTTCGTCCCCGGCGTGTCCACGAGGCGCACGTCGCGCAGCAAGGAGTGGGGCAGTTGCAGCACGACCAGCCCCGGCTCCTCGACCCGACCCACCGACTCCTCACCGTAGGCGATCAGCTGGATGCGGTCGGTGGTGGGCGTCACCCCTTCGCGCAAGAGTTCACGCCCCAGCAGGGCGTTGAGCAGGCTCGACTTGCCACTGTTGAACTCGCCGGCCACGACGAGCAGGAAGGGCCCTTCCAGGTCCTGGATGGCCTGGCGCAGGGGCGTGGTCTCATCCTCCGCGCGCGCCAGCACCTCGAGCCCCCGGGTCAGAAGCTCCCGCACCTCGCCCGTGAGGCGTTGTAGTTCGGCGTCAATCACGCATCCATGCTACCAGCCCACGGTAAAAGCCCAACAAAAAAGCCGGGTTTCCCCGGCTCTTTGGTGGGCGATGGTGGACTTGAACCACCGACCTCACGCTTATCAGGCGTGCGCTCTAACCAGCTGAGCTAATCGCCCGCATTGCCCAGCACGGGATATGGTATCAACCCCGCTGGGGGCTGTCAAGGCTTGGCTACGCGCTCGGCCCGCTGCCCGACGGCGTCCACGGCGATGACCGTTGCCGATTGGGCGGGTACCTGGATGAGGAAACTCACCTCTTTGCCCCGCGGCAGGGGCAGGCGGCTGTAGGTGTTGCCGTACTTGACGACCACTCGGTCCACCTCCACGTCGTCGGTGGCTTTGCCGATGATGCGCAGCAACTTGTCTTCGGTGAGCTCCACGCGCTCCAAGACAAGTTTGGGTTTCTCGGTATCGAGGATGAGGGGCAGTTTCACCTGCCGTACCGCGCCCGCTACGTCCTGCGCGGTCACCTCGAGCTCCACCTCGCCCCCGCGCTCCGCTTGGACCAGGAAGCGAAACTGCACCAGCTTCTTGCCGGCCTCCTCGGGGGGCAGCACCTCCTGGTTGCCCACCCGCACGCTGGCCACGCCGCTGTCGTCGAAGGCGTAACCCTCGACCGTCACCTTCTGACCCTCGCTCACCGCGCCGCTGCGCGGTTGGGTGATGCCGAGTAGCGGCGCCATGGCGTCGCCACGGCGGGAGCAACCGGCCAGTAGCAGGGCGGCGAACAAGAGGAAAAGGAGGGGGCGCTCACGCATCCCCTACATGATATAGGCCTTTGCGTTAGAAAGTGTGCACGCTTGAGTGGATATTTTGAATAAAGGCGTAGGTCAACCCCTAGCTTCCCATGAGCGCATGGGTGGAGGAGATGCCAAAGCCGCTCCTTCACGTAGAGGATTTCATCCACGTGATAGTCGCATACCAAGTCCACGTAAGGGGTCGATTAAGAGAATCATGCTGGCCTCTCTGTGCCCTTGCCCGCTTGCGCCGCCAGCGGTTGAAACAGGGCAGCCCAGCGCTAGGTTGATGCCCGTGATCTCCATGACGTCGCTGGCCTCGTTGCTGGTGGCCCAAGTGTGGGTCTGCAGGCCAAGCTCAATGCGAAACTTCGAGGTATGCGTTCCCTACGCCTGAACAAAGCCAACGCTGGCGATGGTGGTGAGAAGCACCCCATCGCGTTCAATCCTCTATCACCCACGTAAATTTATGGCGTATACGTGTAACGTATCCAAGGGCGTAAATGAACGGGGCAGCCCGGTGGGCTACCCCTTGGGTGAAAGGCGCAGCTTAGTAGAAGTTCACTCCGAAGCGGCCACCATAGAAGGGGCTAAAGCCGAAGTAGGTGTCGTATTCGGCACCCAGTTGGATCTCGCTAAAGATCCCAAAGTTGGTGTTCGGCACCATCCACTCGAGCGCGGCCAGGCCGTGACCGTTGAAGCCGAAGGCGCTACCGTAGAGGGTGTAGTTGGTGAAGAAGGCCGAAGCCCCCGCGCCGTAGTAATAGCGCAGGTCGATGCCTTCGATGTCCAGGGCGTCGCCACCCATGATCATGTCCACCGAGCCCGCCACGCCAAAGCCGCCATAAGCGGGAAGACCGATGCTGAAGCGCATGTTGTTGTCCATGGTGTACTGTACGCCAATGGCCTCGGGGTAACCTGAGAACACCCCGAAATAAGCTTTGGCCGAGGCGAACGAGAACGCCAGCACCAGACCTGCCACGAACAGCGCTTTTCTCATACCATCACCTCCAAGAGTTTTGCTACGTACGTAAGTATAACATAGCAATAGGGGCGAAAGCCCCTAGTTATCGCACATTTCCGTTTCTTGGGCAGGCGAGCGTCAGGTGGTGTACTCGGCGTTGATCTTGACGTAGCCTTCGGTCAGGTCGCAGCCCCAGGCTTCGCTCGCAGCCGGACCCTCGCGAAAGACCACGTCCACCACGACCTCGACCGCCTGCATCGCCTGGGAGAGCGCCACCCCGTTGAAGGGCACCGCGCCGCCGTCGTAGATGGTCGTGCCCTGGAGGGCGATCCGGGTGCGCTCTGGGTCGAAGTGCGCCCCCGAGTAGCCCAGCGCCACCAGGATGCGCCCCCAGTTGGGGTCGTTTCCGTGCACCGCGGCCTTCCACAGCGCGCTCGCCGCCACCGCCCGCGCCGCGCGCCGGGCCTCTTCTTCCGTGGCTGCGCCGCGCACCCGGACGGTGATTAGCTTCTCGGCACCCTCGCCGTCGCGGGCGATCTGCCGCGCCAAGTCCCGGGCCACCGCGTGGACCGCCTCCCAAAAGGCCCCGGGGTCCACCGTTCCGGCTGCGCCGCTGGCCAGCAGCACCGCCATGTCGTTGGTCGAGGTGTCGCCGTCCACCGTTACCTGGTTGAAGGTCGCGTCCACTACCCCGGGCCAGCGCGCCCGCAATTCGTCCGCCTCTACGCGTGCGTCGGTGAAGAGGTAGGCCAGCATCGTGGCCATGTTGGGGTGGATCATGCCGCTGCCCTTGGCCACCCCCACCACCCGGGCGCCGCCAGGCAGGGTGCGCTCGCTCAGCTTGACGCGGGTGTCGGTCGTGAGGATTGCCTCGGCGAAGGCGTTCACCTCCGGCCCCAGCTCCAGCCCGGGCAGGGCGCGCTCGATCCGCGCCACCGGCAGAGGAACGCCGATCACGCCGGTCGAAGCGGTGAGCACCGCCTCCGGGGCCAGCCCCAGCCGCGACGCCGCCAGCTCGGCCATGCGGCGGTCGTCGGCGACGCCCTGGGCTCCGGTGGCGCAGTTGGCGTTGCCGGAGTTCACCACCAGGGCCGAGATCGTTTCCCGGCTCCGGTAGAGCGCGCGGCCGCGCAGCACGCAGGGTGCGGCCGCGCGGTTGGTAGTGGCCGCAAAGGCCCACGCCGCTTCCGGTTTGACATGTACTAGCGCCAGGTCGGGCTTGCCGCTCGGCTTGATGCCGCTGGCCGTGCCCCCTGCGCGAAATCCTCTGGGTAGCTGCATGACCATACCTCCGCTACGGCCACAGGCCGTGGGCCTCGAGCCCCAGCCCCTCGTCGAAGCCGTAGACCACGTTCATGTTCTGCACCGCCTGCCCCGAGGCACCCTTGACCAGGTTGTCGATGGCGGCGAAGACGACGATCTGCCCGGTACGCTCGTCGAGTTTGGGGCTTATCCAGACGGTGTTGGCCCCATAGACGCCCTTGGTCTGGGGCAGGTCCTCGGTCAGGCGCACAAAGCGCTCGCCTTCGTAGAAGGCGCGGTAGAGCTCGTCGAGCTCCGCCTGGCGCAGCGGCCGCGCCAGCGTCACGTAGGCCGTCGTGAGGATGCCACGGGTCATCGGCACCAGGTGGGGGGTGAAGGAGAGCGGGCGCGGCTCGGCGGGACCGTGGGTCCGCACGTGGCGGCCCTGGGCGCGTACCCGCCCCAGGTTGAACTCGATCTCGGCGGTGTGGCGGTGGCTGCCGGCAGGCTTGTAAGGCCGCAGGTTCTCGTTCACCTCGGCGAAGGCGGTGCCGCCGGCGTCGCGTCCGGCACCCGAGACGCCGCTCATGGCGGCGATGGTCACGACCTCGTCAAGCCCTTCGGCGGCCAGCGGCGCGAGCGCCAGGCTCGCCGCAGTGACGTAGCAGCCGGGGTTGGCCACCAGCTCGGCGCCGGTGAGGTCGTCGCGAAACAGCTCGGTGAGCCCGTAACGGGCGCGCGGATACCAGTCGGGGCTCGCATGACTGATGCCGTACCAGGTCTCGTAGACGTCGGGTGGCAACCGGAAGTCGCCGGAAAGGTCGACGACCCTGCGCCCCTCCTCCACGAGCCGCGGCGCCAGCTCCATGGCGATGCCATTCGGCAGGGCGATGAAGACCAGCTCCGCCTCGGCCACGGCTTCCTCTACCTCGGCGAAGGGGGTGCTCAGGTCGATCTGCGGCCAGGCCGCCGAGAGGGGACGGCCGGCGTAGGCGCGGCTGCTGAAGCCCACCAGCCGAACCTTGGGATGCCGGCCCAGGATGCGGATGAGCTCGGAGCCCCCGTAGCCGCTGGCGCCCAGGATGGCTACCCGGACCAAGCCCGCCCCCCCACGAGGTGCGCCAGGACCGCCTTGACGGTGTGCAGGCGGTTCTCGGCTTGGTCGAAGACCCGGCTCTTGGGGCCGCGAACCACCTCCTCCACCACCTCCTCACCATAGTGGGCGGGCAGGCAGTGCAGGAAGATGCTCTCCTCACCCGCAGCCGCCATCAGCTCGGGCGTGACGGTATAGCCGGCGAAGTCGCGCCGACGGCGCTCGGTCTCCTCCTCCTGGCCCATCGAGGTCCAGACATCGGTGTAGACGGCATGAGCGCCGCGTACCGCCTCGTAGGGGTCGCGCACCAAGCGCGCGTCCGCGCGCTCGAGCAGCGCCGGGTCGGGTTCGTAGCCCTCGGGGGTGCTCACCACCACCTCTACCCCGGCGAGCGCCGCCGCCTCGAGCAGCGAGGTGAGCACGTTGTTGCCGTCGCCCACGTAGGCCAGCCGCAGGCCATCGAGCCGCCCGAACTGCTCGCGCAGCGTGAGCAGGTCGGCGAGTGCTTGCAGCGGGTGGTGGGCGTCGGAGAGCGCGTTGATCACCGGCACGCCAGAGTGCTCGGCGAGCGCGACCACGGATTCATGTTTATTCACCCGCGCGGCAATGGCCTCGACCCAGCGCCCCAGGTTCTTGGCTACGTCGTAGACGGGTTCGCGCACACCCAACCCCACCTGGCGCGAGTCGAGATAGAGGGCGTGGCCACCCAGATGCACGGTGGCCACCTCCAGGGTCGTGCGCGTGCGTAAGGAGGGTTTTTCGAAGAGCAGGGCCACGGTCTTGCCGCTCAGCTCGGCCCCGCGGTAGCGGGTCTGCTTGAAGTGTGCGGCGGTGCGCAACAGCGCCTCGAGCTTTTCCTTATCGAGGCTCGAAAGGTCCAAGAGATGGTTCGGCATCATCGCATTGCCTCCGCACCCTAGCGGGCGTGCTTCAGTATAGGGGCGCGGCGCAAGTTTATTCAACCACGCTTGATGTTTCTCTACAAAAATTTTTCACTTGAAACTTTTGAGTTTTAAATGTAAACTCGGCGCGTGGACGCCTGGCCGCTCCTTACCCGTATCTGGCGCTTGCAGCGGGCCCTGGTGGAGGAGGCCACGCCCTGCATCGCCGAGCAGGGACTCGGCCCCAAGGATCTGATGCTCCTCGCCCTCGTCGAGCACACCCCTCACGCCGGCGCGCTGGCGCGCGAGCTGCACCTGCCCGCGCCCAGCGTGAGCCACGCGCTCAAGCGCCTCGAGGGCGCGGGGTTAATCGAACGCCACAGCGATGTCAGTGACCTGCGGCGCTTCGTTTTCGAGCTTACCCCGCGGGGGCGCGAGGCGCTGGCGGCGGGCAGCGACTGCCTTACCCGCACGATGCGGGCGCGGCTCGCCCGGCTCGAACCCGCTGAACGCAGCCAGCTCAACCGCCTGCTGGAACGGCTGCTGGAGGACGACGCATGAACCGCACCCAACTGCTCACGCTCATCGGCATCTTTCTCGGCATCTTTCTGGCCGCTCTCGACCAGACCATCGTCTCCACCGCCCTGCCCCGCATCGTCCAGGACCTCGGCGGAATGGACAAGTACGCCTGGGTGGGCACCAGCTACCTGCTGGCCTCGACGATCTCCGTCCCCATCTTCGGGCGTCTGGCCGACCTGATCTCGAGCCGCACCCTGCTGCTGTGGGCCATCGTGCTCTTTCTCGCCGGCTCGGTGCTCTCGGGACTTTCGAGCACGATGGACCAGCTCATCGCCTTTCGCGGCGTCCAGGGCGTGGGCGGCGGCGCGCTCTTCGCGGTGGCCACCACCACCATCGGCCTACTCTTCTCGCCGCGCGAGCGCGGCAAGTACCAGGGCCTCTTTGGCGCGGTCTTCGCCATCGCTAGTGTCATCGGGCCTTGGCTGGGCGGGCTCCTTACCGACCACCTTTCCTGGCACTGGGTCTTCTTCATCAACCTGCCGGTGGGCGCGGTGGCGCTCTACTTCATCGTGCGCCACATGCCGAGGCTCGAGCCCGCCTCCACCCACCGCTTCGACCTATGGGGGGCGCTCACCCTGGCCATCTGGACCGTGCCGCTCTTGCTGGCCACCTCCTGGGGCGGCCACGAGTATGCCTGGGCCAGCCCGGTCATCCTCAGCCTCTTCGGTGCGGCATTGGCGGGGCTCTTCCTCTTCTATTACGTCGAGACCCACACCCGCGAGCCGCTTTTCGACCTCACCCTCTTCCAGAACCCCGTCTTCCGCTGGGCGGCGGTCGCGCTTTTCTTCTTTGGCGCTGCCTTCCTGAGCGCGATGTTTTTCCTGCCCCTCTACCTGATCCAGGTCAAGGGCATCTCGGCCACGATGAGCGGCCTCACCATCACCCCCCTGACCCTGGGCTCGATCGTGGGCGCGATCGGCGCGGGGCAGATCGCCAGCCGCTGGGGGCGCTACAAGCCGCTAATGATCGGGGGGATGCTCTGGCTGTTGCTCAACTTTCTGGCCATGCACTACATCATCCGGGTGGACACCCCGCTGTGGCAGGTGCTGGCGCTGATGGTGAGCATGGGGCTGGGGCTGGGTCCGGGGATGCCGCTCTTCACCCTGGCGGTGCAGAACTCGGTTCCGCCCGAGCGCATGGGCACCGCCTCGAGCGCCACCCAGTTCTTCCGCCAGATCGGCTCGACCATCGGGATCGCGCTCATGGGCGCGGTGCTGGCTGCCAGCTTGCAGACCCAGCTCGCCGCCAGTCTGCCTGAGGGGCTACAAAACGGCACGGTCGACCTGGGGCAGATGCGCGATCCCACCGCCTTCAACCGCGCCTTCGAGCAGCAGCTGGAAGCGACCCTGGCCGACCTCGAGAAGGCGCTCGCCGGCGACGAGGAGGCCAAGGCCCGCTTGCTTGCCAACCCGCTCCTGCCCGAAGACCTCAAGGGCATGCTCAAGGGGCCGCCGCCCCCGCCGCAGTACCGCGCGATGGTGCTCGACAAGGTGCGCGCGCAGCTGGAGGAGCGGCTCGAGGAGATCAAGGAGCAGACCAACGCCGCGCTCAACGCCGCCATCGCCGAGGCGATGCGTCAGGTCTACCTCTACGCGGCCTACCTGGTGGCTCTGGGGCTACTCGCGGCGCTGATGATCCCCGACCGCAAGCTCAAGGGGCAGGCCCACCTGCGGCCCGCGCCCCACTAGAGCTCGCGCACCAGCCAGGGGCGCGGCGCGACGAAGGGCTCGGCGTAGGCCACCCCCGCGAGGTTGCCCCAGTAGCGGCGCAGGGCCCGGCGGGCCTCCAGCCCCGCCGGGCCCACCGTTTCGCTCACCGCCTCGCCCTCGAACTGGCTCGCGTAGGCCCGGACTGCGGCCTCCCAGACCTCGATGGTCGCGCTCACGTCCACCAGTAGGCTCGGCGCCGCGGGCTCGTTGCCCGGATACCACAGGAAGCGCTCGGGTTTGTGGGGCTCGCCCTCCATCCCGGCGCGCGCCAGCCCAGCCAAGTGCAGCGCGCGCCGCAATAGCGCTGCGGCGCCGACGTGGTCGGGGTGGCGGTCCTCGGGGTGCGGCCCCAGCACCACCCGCGGCCGCAGCCGCCGCAGCTCGGCAGCGAGGCGGTGCGCGTAGTCCTCGTCGTCGCGCAACCCGCCGTCGGGCATGCCCAGGTTGCCGCGCCAGGCGAGCCTCAGTGCCTCCGCCGCCCGGGCGGCCTCGGCCGCACGCAGCTCGGGGCTGCCCTTGCTGCCCGCCTCGCCTCGCGTCAGGTCGAGCACGCCGGTGGCGCGTCCGGCGCGGGCCATGAGGGCGAGCGTGCCCCCGGCGCCGAGCTCGGCGTCGTCCGGGTGCGGCGCCACCACCAGCAGGTCCAGCTTCACGGGTACCTCATGCGTTTCTCGGCCTTCTCGCCCAGGCGGCGTTCGCGCCCCTGTTGCAGCCGCACGATGTTCTCGCGGTGGGTCCAGTAGACCAGGGCCACGAGCGCGAAGAGGGTGGTCAGCTCCCAGTCGGGCCGGCCCACCGCCACCGCGTAGGCGAGGCCGGCGAAGGTGCCCACCAGGCTTCCGGCCGAGACGTAGCGGGTGAGCAGGATTACGACGGCGGCCACCACCAGGCCGAAGAGGGCCACCGCGGGGTCGAGGAAGAGCACGGTGCCCAGGCTGGTGGCCACGCCCTTCCCGCCCTTGAAGCCCAGGAAGATCGAGAAGTTGTGGCCCAGCACCGCGGCCAGCGCCACGCCGCCCAGCAGCCAGCCGTCCACCCCCAGCGAGCGGGCGATCCAGACGGCCAGACCCCCCTTGAACATGTCGAAGAGGAAGACGACGATGGCCGGGCCCCAGCCCAGCGCGCGCAGCACGTTGGTGGCCCCGATGTTGCCCGAGCCCACCTCGCGGATGTTGACCTTGTACAGGCGCGCGATCAGGACGCCGGCCGGGATCGATCCGAACAGGTAGGCCAGCAACAGGGTCGAAACGGCGTACCAACTCACGCCCGCATTCTAAGCTTCAGCTGGAGGCCGAGGCGTAAAACCGCAGGGCGAAACGCCAGAAGGCGCGGCTGAGCACCAGAACGCCGCCCGCGACCGCGAAGACGACGAGCAGCCAGCTCGCGGGCAGGCGCGCCAGCGCCACCTCGGCGGGGGCGGTGGTCATGAAGTAGACCGGCAGCACGAAGGTCATGAAGAGCCGGAAGGGACGGGAGTAGGCCTGCACCGGGTACTGCCCGGTCCAGACGATGGTGTTGAGAAAGTAGACGACGTTGAAGATCTTGACGAACCAGATCGAGGTGGTGGCAAAGAGAAAGGCCACCGCGTAGGCGAGCAGCAGCGCCGCGGCCGCGCCCAGCCCCAGTCGCAGCCAGCCGGCCGCGTCCAGGCCGGCGACCGCGCCGGCGTAGCCCAGGAGGCCCAGGCTCATCAGCACGAAGGGCACGCCCTCGGCGGCGAACTGCTGCACGCTCACCCAGAACTGGCTGCTCGCCGGCTTGAGCAGCACGAAGTCGAGGGTGCCATCTTGCACCATCTCCGAGATGCGGCGCAGGTTGGGGTTGAAGACGCCGATGAAAAAGGCGTCGAGCAGCGAGGCTAGCCCCAGCACCACGAGCGCTTCCTGCCAGCGCCAGCCGCCCAGGTCGAAGCCGTTGGCGTAGAAGAGGTAGACACCGAAGAGCTTCCCGGCGGCTTCGAGCCCCGCCTCGAGGAAGGCCAGTGCGAAGGCCGTGCGGTACTCCATCCGCGCCGCCAGCGAGGTTTGCCAGAAGAGGGTAAGGAGCTTCAGGTAGCGCACATCAGGCCCCCATGGCGCTGTAGTGGCGCCGCCCCAGGTGCCACAGCAGCCGCCCCAGCGTGAAGAAGAAGAGGTTCCAGGCCAAAAGCGTCAGCAGGCCGCGCGTTGCGTCGGCCTCGAGCCCCGACCAGATCGCGGCGGGCAGGTAGACCAGGTGCGGGAACGGCGTCCAGGCGAGCACCTGCCGCACCGGGTCGGGGTAGAGCGCGAGTGGTGCCAGCATCCCCGAGAAGAAGAGCATGGCCACGTACCAGAGGTTGTAGATGCTGGTGGCGTCCTCGAGCCACAGTGCGAGCAGGCCCACCACGTAGCTGGCGAAGAAGTTGACCCCGAAGGCCAGCCCCACGGCCACCAGCCCCAAAGCGGCCCGCTCCGCGCCCGGCCAGACCAGCGCCTCGGGGTAGAGCCAGGCGAAGACCAGCCCCACCACCGCCAGCATCGGCAGGCGCACGCCCCGCTCGCCCACGTGGTCGGCCAGGTAGTGCCACACGGGGTCGAGCGGCTGCAGCAGTCGGAACGAGAAGCGCCCCGAGCGCACGTCCTCGCTCATGTTCCAATGCGCCCAAACGATGCCCAGTTGTCGCGCTACGAAGACGGCGAAGAAGTAGCGGGCGTAGTCGTTGGCGTCGTAGCCGGTGAGGCCCTGGTTCGCCGCCGCCGTCCAGGCCGACATGAAGAAGAAAGGGGTGATACCGCTCAGCATCCAGAAGAAGATCTCGCCGCGGTACTCGAGCATGTAGGCGAAGTAGACCGCAACGAGCGTCCAGGCCTTGCGTACGAGCCAGCGCACTAGACCCTCCCCTCGCTGAAGACCCGGGCGATGACGTCCTCCAGCGGCGGCTCGGTCACGCTCAGGTCGCGCACCTCGAAGCGCGACAGCAGCTCGGCCACCGTCCGGGTCAGCCCTTCCTTGGTCACCAGCAGCCGCACCCGCCGACCGCTCGCCTCCGCCACCTCGCCAAAGCCGGCCAGCTCCGCCGGTTCCGCGGGGGCCGCGAGCTCGAGCCTCACCTCCTTGAAGGGAGCGAAGCGCTCCACCAGCCCGCCCAGACCGCCGTCGTAGAGAAGCGCGCCCCGGTGGATCACCAGCACCCGCTCGGCCAGCGCCTCGATGTCGGCCATGTAGTGGCTCGTCAGCAGAATCGTCGCCCCGTAGCGCTCGCGGTAGTCGCGCAGGAAGCGGCGCACCGCCGCCTGGGCGTTGACGTCGAGCCCCAGCGTGGGCTCGTCCAGGAAGAGCAGCCGCGGCAGGTGGAAGAGCGAGGCCATCAGCTCGGCCTTCATCCGCTGGCCCAGGCTCAGCTTGCGCACCGGCTGCGTGAGGATGTCCTCGATCTCCAGCAGCTCGGCAAAGGCGCGGGTGCGCCGCCGCGCCTCGGCGGGGTCGATCTCGTAGACCGCGGCGTTGATGCGCAGGCTGTCGAGTACGGGCAGGTCCCAGATGAGCTGCTGCTTGTTGCCCATCACCAGCGTGATCTGGCGCAAGAAGGCCGCCTCGCGCCGGTAGGGCACGTGCCCCAGCACCTCCAGCTCGCCGCCGGAGGGGTAGATCAGCCCGGTAAGCATCTTGAGCGTTGTGGTCTTGCCCGCGCCGTTAGCTCCGAGAAAGCCCACGATCTCGCCCGGCTCGATGACGAAGCTCACGCCCCGCACCGCCTCCACCTCGCGGTAGCGGCGGCGCACGAAGTGGCGCAGCGTGTCGGCGAAGCCCGGCTCCTTCTCCGCCACCCGGTAGACCTTACGCAGGTTGTGCGCTCGGACCGCCGGCCCTAGCGCTTCCGCCACAGTGGCTCCTCCACCCCCAACCGGTGGTTGACCCAGCGCGCCATCGCGAAGAGCAGGTCGGAGAGCCGGTTGAGGTAGCGCAGCGCCTCGGGGTTGACCTCTTCTTGCCCGGCCAGCGCCACCACCCGCCGCTCGGCCCGGCGGACCACCGCCCGCGCCACCTGCAGCGCCGCCGCCGCGGGATGGCCCCCGGGCAGCACGAAGCCCGAAAGGGGCGGGGTGGCCTCGGTATAGGCGTCGATCCAGCCTTCGAGCCCGGCCACGTCGCCGGGTTGGACGCGGCGCACGTGGGCCTCGGCGGGGCTGCCGTGGGGCGTCGCCAGATCGGCGCCCAGGTCGAAGAGGACGCTTTGCAGCGCCGCCAGTCGCTCGTCGAGCTCGGCGAGCTCCGCGGGCAGCAGCGCCCGCGCCAGCCCGATTTGGCTGTTGGCCTCGTCCACGTCGCCGTAGGCCTCGACGCGGGGGTGGTGCTTGGACACGCGCTCCGCGCCGAAGAGCCCGGTCTCGCCGCCGTCACCGGTGCGTGTGTAGAGCTTCATGCCTCCAGGGTACCGCCAAAGGGTGCAGGCCCGCTCTCGCGGGCCTGCGGAGGGAGGGATCGTTCAGTGGATCTCTTGGACGCAGCAAGGTTAATTTACCCCCGTCCCAAAGGACAGGTGTCCCGAGTTTCACGAATTGCGCCGTGCGCGCCGGGGACGGTAGGCTTGGGGCATGCGGCCGACCTGGCTCGAGATCGATCTGGCGGCGCTGGGGCGCAACTACGCGCACCTGGCGGGCCGGGCTTCGGGCGCGGAGGTGATCGCCGTGGTCAAGGCGAACGCCTACGGCCACGGCGCGGTGCGGGTGGCGCGCTACCTGCGCGAGCACCGCGGGACCCGGCGCTTCGCCGTGGCCACCACCGGCGAGGGCGCCGAACTGCGAAAGGCCGGGATCGCCGAGCCGGTGCTGCTCCTGGGCGCACTCCACCCCGACGATGCTGGGGACGCGGCGCAGCATGACCTCACGCCCACGCTCGTCACCCTCGAGGCCGCGCGCGCCTTCGCCGCGGCGCGCCCGGGCAGACGGGCGCAGGTCAAGGTGGACAGCGGCATGGGGCGGGTGGGCGTACCCCCCGCCGAGCTCGACGGCTTCGTGGCCGCGGTGGAGGGGCTGGGGCTCGAGGTCGAGGCGATCTACACCCACTTCGCCGTCGCCGACGAGGACGAGGGCGAGACGCGCCGGCAGCTCGCGGTCTTCCTGGAGGCCGCGCGCGCCCTGCCGCGCCGCTACCCGCTGCACGCGGCCAACTCGGCGGCGATCCTGGCCGGCCTCGGCACCGAGCTCGATTTCGTGCGTCCGGGGGTGGCGCTCTACGGGCTGCCGCCGGACATGCAGGAAGCGCCGGGACTTGAGCCCGTGCTCGCCTGGAAGGCGCGACCCACCCTCGCCAAGCGCTTGCCTGCCGGCCATGGCGTGGGCTACGGCCTCACCTACCGCGCCGGAGGGGAGGAGTGGATCGCCACCCTGCCCTTCGGCTACGCCGACGGCTTTTCGCGGGCGCTTTCGAACCGCGGCTGGGTGCGCTGGCGCGGTGGCTACGCGCCGGTGGTGGGGCGGGTGAGCATGGACCAGACCACGGTGCGCCTGCCCGAGCCCGTGGGGCTGGACGAGGTCTTCGAGGTGGTGACGCCCGACCTGGACGAGCGCACCAGCCTGACCGGCCGGGCGCGCGCGCTGGACACGATCCACTACGAGCTGGCCACGGCGCTCAGCCCCCGGCTGCCGCGCCGCTACCGGGAGGAAGGGTGAGGCTCGAGCTGCTCGCGGAGCCCTACGCCGTCTGCACCGCGCCCCAGCCGCCAGGGCCCGGGCCCGGCACGCTGGCGGCGGTGCTGCGCGACGCGAACGGCTACACCTGGGTGGGGCCCGAAGCGGAAGCCCCGCAGGGCGCGACCTGCCGCGGTGGCGCGCGCTGGCGGTGGAGGGTCCGCTCGACTTCGGCCTCACCGGCGTGCTGGCGGCGCTCACCGCTCCGCTGGCCGAGGCGGGGGTGCCCGTCTTCGTGCTCTCCACCTGGTCCACCGACTTTCTGCTCGTGCCCGCGGAATTGCTGCCCGCCGCACAAGAAGCCTTTAGCGCGGCCGGTCACGAGCTGGCGCGGTCGCGCTAACGTTCCCGCCGCCCGGCGCGTCTTCAGCCGTAGCGCTCCTCGCGCCAGGGGTCGCCGCGGCGGTGGTAGCCGCGCATCTCCCAGTAGCCCTCGACCTCGCGTTTGAAGAGCTGGATCTTGGTGAGCCACTTCACGCTCTTCCAGCCGTAGAGGTGGGGCACCACCAGGCGCACCGGACCGCCGTGCCCGTGGGGAATGGGCGCGCCGTCCAGCGACCAGGCGAGCAGCACCCCAGGAGGGGCGGTGAGGTCTGCGAGGGGCAGGCTGGCGCTGTAGCCGCCGCGCGACCAGGCGAGCGCGTGGCTCGCGCCCGGCCTGGGCCTGGCCCGCGCGAGCACCTTCGCGAGCGGCACCCCCTGCCAGCGCGTGGCGGTGCGGCTCCAGCCGGTAACGCAGTGAAAGTCGTGCTCGAGCGCCTCTTCCCCGAGCGCCACCAGCTCCTCCCAGCCCAGCTCGAGGCGGTCTTCGACCGCGCCCAGGATGCGCAGCCGGAATGCGCCGGGCTCGATGGGCGGGACCGGGTCCACGGTGAAGAGCGGGAACTTGCGCGTTGGCGCCTGGCCGGGAGGCAGCTCGTCCTTCATGCCGGCAATCTAAACGAAAAAGGGCGGGCCGCGCCCGCCCGGATGCACATTTGGGGGTCTACTCGAAGTGGACCTTCGCCTCGCCGCCCCAGCGGCCGAAGCTGTAGCCCACCCAGACCGTCGAGCCCGCCTTGGGGCGCAGGGGCGCGCCGAAGCTGCCCAGGCTCACCAGGTCGCCGGCCTTGAGCTCCTTGCCCTCGCGCGCGAGGTCCTGCACCAGCCAGACCACGGCGTTGAGGGGGTGGCCGAGAATGGCCGAGCCCGGTGCCTTGAGGACCAGGCGGCCGTCCTGCATCACGTAGACCTGCATCGACCCCAGCGCCTCGGCAAACTCGGGGGTGTTCTCCACCGGGATGGGCCGGCCCATCACGCCCAGCCGCGCGCCCACGTTGATGGCGGTGATCGTCGCGCCGTTCAGGGGCTCGCCCTTCTTCAGCACCAGGTCGGGCAGTTCGATAAAGGGGATCACCGCGTCGAGGTGGGCGAGTACCTCCTCGGGGGTGCGCGCCTGGTTGATGCCCTTGTCCTTGACGCGCACCAGCAGGTCGCCCTCGACGATGGGCACGGCGCCGAACTTGGCGGGCACGGTGGCGCCGCTGGGAAGCAGCATGCGCTCGAGCAGCACGCCGCGCAGCGGATGGTCCACGCCGAACTTCTGCTGCACCGGTTTGCTCGTCAGCCCTACCTTGTAGCCCACGGGCTGGCCCACGATGGGCTCGAGCCCCTGCACGAACGCCGCCTGGAAGGCCAGCCCTTCGTCGATCGTCTGTACCGTCGGCGCGGGGGCCGGGGTCTTGCCCAGCCAGTAGACGACGAGGTCGTCGGGGGTAATCGCCCAGGCGAGGGAAAGTACGGCCGCCAAACCAATGACCCAGGGTTTTATACGCATTTTTCCTCCTCCAATAGCTTTCTTTGCGTAAGTTTATACCACTTGCGGGCCAGGGCCTTTGACCCGTTAGTTTCCCGAGGTGTAGCGAATCACCTCGACCCGCTCCAGCGTCACCAGACCGCCACCCAGCGCGTCCTCGAGCCAGGGCAGGAAGTCGCGGATGCGCGCCTCCTCGTCCACCAGCTCGATGACGATGGGCAGGTCTTCGGAAAGCCGCAGGATCGCGGCCGAGTGGATGCGGCTGCCCGCGCCGTAGCCCATGATGCCGCGCAGAACCGTGGCGCCGCGGATGCCGCGTTGGCGGGCTTCTTCCACGATCGCCGCGTATGCCGGACGCCCCCTGATCTTGTCGCTTTCACCCAGGAAGATCCGCGCCAGCAAAGCCGTTCCCGAAAGTCCCATGCTCCACCCCCTTACGCGGCGCGCAACGCGCTCACCACGGCCATGCCCAGCCCCACCAGCAGCAAGCCCAGCCCCAGGTTGAGGGCCACGTAGAGTAGCGCCTCGAAATTCTGGCCGGTGCGCAGGAGCTCGAGCGCTTCGTAGGCGAAGGTGGAAAAGGTGGTGAACGCGCCCAGGAACCCTACGGCCACGAAAAGCCGCAGCTCGCCGCTCCAGCCACCCAGCAGGCTCGCCTGCACCACGAACCCGAGCGCGAAGCTACCTGCCAGGTTCACGGCCACCGTGCCCCAGGGGAACCCTGCGCCGCTCCATTGCTGCACCCAACCCGCGACGAGGTAGCGCCCCAGTGCGCCCAGCGCGCCCCCCGCCGCCACCGAAAGCCAGCGCTCCATAAGCCAAGTATACGTTGGTGCATAAATAGGGCTTCAGTACTTCAAATAGGGGTATAACCGAGTTAGGGAAAGGCAATGTGATGTCAAGGTGAACTTCGTTTGGCGCAGTCGCGAACGGCAATTTCCCCATTGTCCTGAAAGAGAGGGCATGCCAATGAAACGTTCTGCTGGCATCGCTTTGGTTATCACCTTGATGATCGCCGTTCTCCTATTCATCGCCATCATCGCGATAAGCAGCAGCTTCTCGCTTTCGGGCCGTCGGCTCACCACCGACCAGAAGCTCGCGCTCGAGGCGCAGTACGCTGCCGAGTCGGGGCTGGCGCTGGCGTCGGCCCGGCTCAGGAGCTTTGGTACGGAGATGGCCCAGCTTCTGGATGACGACGATGCCTTCGAGCTCCCCGCCAACACCGACTGGCTTTCGTTGCGGCAGGAGATCGTGAACTTCTGTGGTAGTGAGGAGGCCGTACCGGCTACGCGCCCGGCCGTGGCCAGTACGATCTGCACCGCAGACCGCAATGGCGTCGACTGGGACGACCCCGAACACGCACCCTACAGCCTCTTCCTGCACCATGTAGAGAGCGACGCCTATCCCGAAGACCCCGAGACCGGCCTGCCGGTGACCGCAGAGAACTTCTGGCGTTCGCACCTGGGTCCCCAGCAAACGAGCCTGGTGCTCAAGGACACCGACGGCGTAGAGACCAAGTACACCGTGGAATACGGTTTCGTCCCCCGCGAGGCCAAGGTCCTGGCCGATGGCTCGATTCGCTTCGAGTTCGTGGCCATGACCACGCTCGCCACGGGCTATCTGGAAAACGGCGGCGATACCGTGGCCAACCGCCAGCTCCAGCAGGAGTACCCCGGCCACCTCTACGTGGACGTCAGCCCGCCCAGCTTTTCCCACTACATGATGTTCACGAACTACCAGCGGGCCGGTGCCTCGACCGGCGCCCCGCGCGTCTACTTCTACGACGGCACGCTCTTCGACGGCCCCGTGCACACCAACGAACACTTCAACTTCATCGGGCGGCCCTGGTTCGGAGACTCGGTTACCAGCGCTGGATGCACGAAAGAAAATCACGACAAAGACGACTGCCTCGTCGCCGAGCCCGGCTTCTACTACTGGGACACCATCGGTACAGGCGACGTCTTCACCCCACCCATCCTGCCCCCGCCAGCCCACATGAACACCGACCCCTACTTCACCCAGAAACCCAAATGGAGCGTCGACTACATCAAGCTGCCTCGTACTGGCGACGACCAGTACCAGGCAGCGGTCCTGGGCGGCATCCAGATCGACGACTACAACAATCCCAAGGTCATCGGCCAGCGCAACATCGATTACGTCGCCCTCAGTGTTGGTGAGGAGGGCGGCACCAAGTACCAGTACATCCAGGTGTTCGGGCGTGAGCTCGTGGGCACCGAGGTAGTGCCGGGCTACTGCGCCCCCAACGGTGGGAGCGGTGGCGGCGGCGGAGGCGGTGGTGGTGGTAGTGACGACAGTGGCCCGCCCGTCTGGAGCCCGCAGCCGCCTACCCGCGCCCTGGCGGTGTTGTGGAGCGCGGGTGCACCCGTCTCGCCAGTGCGCTGGATGGCTGCGGAGCTCGCGGAGCGGGTGGGGAGCATGCTCGTCCTGCGCGCCGAAACCTGCCCCGAAGGCCAGCACTGGGTGCCGCCCAAGACGAAGAAGATTTTTGAAAAGTTCACCTACAGCTTCCGCATCGACGAAAGCGGCCTCGTCGAGATCGACGAGGGCGACGGCTGGACCTATTACGCCAGCGACTTCAACGGCGTCCTCTACGTAGGTACGCTGGACGTCTCGGGCGGCTTCACGATCCTGGGCGCAGGGCTTTCCGCCCCCGTGGAGAGCGTGAACCCGTGGGCGACCCACCGCCCCCGCAGCGAGGTGGACGGTCCGGGTGACTGCGGCTATACCCTCACGGAGTTCGACGGCAAGTATTACTGCATCGAACCCTCGATCGCCGACTTTACCCAGATGACGATCGTGGGGCACTACGTGGCCCTCAAGCGCGACCTTACCTACGAAGAGCGCCCCTGCGAAAGCGCCCCCAAGCGCCAGGAGGACGGGAGCGTGGTGCCCGCGAGCTGTACCAACCTCGACGCCAGGAACATTCTCGGCATCTACGCCGACGGCGGTGACATCCGAATCGACGGAAACGCGCCCCCAAACATGTACATCGATGGGGTCCTGATGTCGGGCAAGTGGAGCGTCTATTACGCCAACTGGAAGAAGGGCGATCCCAGGGGCTACCTCCACCTGACCGGAGGCATCATCCAGAACTGGTACGGCCGCTTCGGCATGCTCGACGGTGACCTGAACATCCTGCACGGTTACGGCCGCAAGTTCACCTACGACCCGCGGTTGCGCAACAGCGGGCTGGCGCCGCCGTATTTCCCCAAGTTCGAGGGTGAGCTGCCCTGGGCGGCGCGGGCCGTGTTCGAGGAGGCCGGCGGCAACGACACCCCGGGCTTCTGGAAACCCGTCGTGCCGTGAGGGGAAGCGCCTTGAATCGCCGCGGCTTCACCCTGCTCGAGACGCTCATCGTGCTGGCCATCCTGGGTATCGCCCTGAGCGCGAGTTACGTTCTCCTCAGGCCCATGCTGGAACGGAGCCGCCTCGACAACGCCACGACCCAGGTAGCCACCGACCTGCTGCTGGTGCGCAGTTACGCCCGGCGTTCCAACCAGCCGACTTCCTGGACCCGTCTCGACGACCGCCGTTACCGGCTCAGCCTTGGTGGTAAGACGTACGAGTACGCCCTTCCCGAGGGGGTGACCTTTGCCGCACCCCCCGCGGGAACGGTGTTGCGTTACCACCCGCCTTACGGCGAGTTTGACGCCAGCGCCGAGACCATCACCCTGCAAGACGCCAGGGGGAACAGCGAGAGCATTCACGTGGTCGGCGTGACCGGGAAGGTGATTCGCCCATGAAACGCGCACATGGATTTTCCCTCATCGAGGCGATGATTGCCATCGCCATCCTGGGTATTTTGCTTGCCGCCATCTTGCAGCCGCTTGGCGGCCTTTTCCGGATGTCGAGCAGCAGCCGCGATTTGCTCGAGCGCACCACCCAGGCGCAGCAGGTGGTGGAGCGGGTGATGCGGGAGTGGCAGGACCCGAGCAAGTTCGATCAGGCCTGCCTCGACCTCGGTACGAACCCTTTGCCAAGCAACGTTACCGTACGCTCACGCCCGCTTGACCTCCAGGCCCAGCCCCTGGCGGGTTACGCGGACGTCGCGTCCTGTCCCCAGCCCCCCAGTCCCGCGGCGTTGCGCCGACTGACCGTGGTCGTGAGCGGCGGTGACGGCCCCGACGCGGAGATCGTCGTGGACGTGGTGAAGCCATGAAGCGCAACAGGGCATTCACGCTCATCGAGGTGCTGATCACGCTCCTCATCCTCGGCATCCTGGGCGTGACCTTCGTGCGCATCCTGGGAACCACGCTCCACGCCACCGGCCGCATCAACGCCGAGAACGAGCTCTTGGGTGAGGCGCAGATCGCCGAGCAGATCATCGTCAGCAAGGCGATGGCCGCCTGGTACCTCTACCCACCAGGTACGGAGGTGGAGTTCAATGGAGGGGCGACCACCTACAACGCCCTGGCGGGGAGCTCTACCTGGACGGTGGGCAGCGACCCCATCCTGGCCATGATCCTTCCGCCTAAAGAACCCGGGGGCGGCTGCACCTCGGGCGGGCCGACGGAGGGCTGCTACCGCCTGCTGGCTTACTACGCCTTTCCGCGCATCCACTACCAGGCGAGCGTGGGTCCCACCCAGCAGCTCCAGGACGATCCGCGCAACGACGACACCTGGGTGTTGATGGAGTTTCGCGCCAACCTCTATGGCTTCGTGCCCGACACGACCTGTAGCAACATCCCTGTTCCCGACGGGAGCTTCTCGGGGCTTAGCGGGCGCTTGCTGGTCGAGTACGTCCAGCCCGAGACCGAGGCACCCAACTACACCATCTTCAACGTTCAGCCGGATGGCCGCGTGGTGCTGCATCTGCGCATGCGCAAGGCCATTGCCGGCACCACGTTGAAGGTGCCGCGGGCTTCCCAGCCGCCACTGTCGCTGGAGGTGAACGCGCGCAACTTTCTCCGTGGGTGCCCGTGAGTTTCAACGCGGGTGCGGTTGTGCTAGATTAGCCTAGCGCCATGCCTAGGGTTGCCATCGGTAAAAACGTTTCGGCTTCGTAGCCGGATCTGGCCTGCCTGGGCGGAGAACGGCGCTGTAGTTCTGTTGGAGCTAGCATGCCTTTTCGGTTTACGCTGCGGTATTGGCAGGGAAAAGCGCGGGTTGGGCGTTTCGAGACGCCCCACGGCGCGGTCGAGACGCCGCTTTTCATGCCTGTTGGCACTCAGGCCACGGTGAAGGGGCTTTCGAACCGCGAGCTGGTTGAGATTGGCAGCCAGATCGTGCTCGCCAACACCTACCACCTGCTGCTCAGGCCCGGCCCCGAGCGCATCGCGCGGTTCGGAGGGCTGCACGGTTTCACCGGCTATACCGGTCCCTGGCTCACCGACTCAGGCGGCTTCCAGGTGATGAGTCTGGGGCACCGGCGGGTGATCAGCGAGGAGGGGGTGGCTTTCTCGAGCCACCTCAACGGCGATCGCATCCAGCTGACCCCCGAACGCAGCATCGCCGTGCAGGAGCAGCTGGGGGCGGACGTGATCATGGCCTTCGACGAGTGCCCGCCTTACCCCGCGGAGCGCGATTACCTCGAGCGCTCGCTCGAGCGCACCCTGCGCTGGCTCGAGCGCTCGCTCGCGGCCAAGACGCGCGCCGACCAGGCCCTCTTTGGCATTACCCAGGGGGGCGTCGAGTCCGACTTGCGGCGGACGAGCACGCTGGAGACGATCCGTTTCGACCTCCCCGGCTACGCCATCGGCGGCCTGGCCGTGGGCGAGCCCAAGGAGAAGATGGTGCCGGTGGTGGACCTTTCCACCGACCTGCTGCCCGAGGACCGACCCCGCTACCTGATGGGCGTGGGCCACCCCGAGGACCTGGTGGCGGGGGTGGCCCTGGGCGTGGACATGTTCGACTGCGTCTACCCGACCCGCACCGGTCGATTCGGCTACGCCCTGGTGGACGAGGGGCGGTTGAATTTGGGCGCGGCGCGCCACAAGGACGATCCGGAGCCCATCGACCCCGCCTGCGACTGCTACGCTTGCCAGAACCACTCGCGCGCCTACCTCACCCACCTGGTGCGCGCCGGCGAGATGCTGGGGTTGCGCCTGCTTTCGCTCCACAACGTCCGCTACCTCCATCGCCTCATGGAGCGCGCTCGCGAGGCCATCGCCGCGGGCGACTACGGCGCCTTCGCCCGCGACTTCGCCCGGCGGCGCTGGTCCGAGGGGCCGCCCGCCTGGTTCGTGGAGGCCATGGAGCGAGCCGGAATGTGGTAAACTGAAGTCCCGGTATGGGAAGCCCCGGGCACGGAAACGCATGAGCGTGCACGCCCTTTGGGGCGTATTTTTTTGGCCCGTATCGGGAGGCGTGGTATGGCAAAACATGCACCGAATAAGTGGATCCTAGGCCTGCAGCACACCGTCGCCATGTTCGGCGCCACGGTGCTGGTTCCGCTGCTCACCGGGCTCAGCCCCTCGGTCGCGCTGGTGAGCGCGGGTGCGGGGACGCTCGTCTTCCACCTCGTCACCGGCGGCCGGGTGCCGGTCTTCCTGGGCTCGAGCTTCGCCTTCATCGCCCCCATGGTGGCGGCCTCGAAGGCCGGCTTCTCGCCCGCGGCCATCGGCGGGGGCATTGCCGCGGCTGGCTTGGTCTACGCCCTCATGGCGCTCGCCGTCATGGTCATCGGCTCGGACCGTGTCCGCCAGGTCTTCCCGCCGGTGGTCACCGGGCCGGTCATCGTGGTCATCGGGCTGACGTTGGCCCCCGTGGCCATCGATATGGCCAGCAAGGGCTGGCTACTCGCCGTCGTTACCCTCGCCGCCGCCATCGTCGCCGCGGTATGGATGCACGGGCTGTTCAAGATGCTGCCCATCCTCATCGGGGTGAGCGTCGGCTACCTGGTGGCGCTCTTCACCGGCGCGGTGGACCTTACCCCGGTGCGCGAGGCCGCCTGGCTGGGTCTGCCGCCCTTCACTCCCGCGCGCCTCGAGTGGGGCGCGGTGCTCCTCATCGCGCCCGTGGCCTTCGTGACCGTGATGGAGCACATCGGCGACATCCTCACCAACGGCCGCGTGGTGGGTCAGGACTTTTTCAAGAAACCCGGTCTCCACCGCACCCTGCTCGGCGACGGGCTGGCCACTGCCCTCGCCGGCCTCATCGGCGGCCCGGCCAACACCACTTATTCCGAGAACACTGGCGTGCTGGCGGTGACCAAGGTCTACGACCCGGCGATCCTTCGCATCGCCGCGGTCTTCGCAATTCTGCTGGGCTTCAGCCCCAAGCTCGCAGCGCTGCTCCAGACCCTGCCGCCGGGCGTGCTGGGCGGCATCTCGATCCTGCTCTTCGGGATGATCGCGAGCGTGGGCATCCGCACCCTCGCCGAGGCCGAGATCGACTTCACCCACTCCCGCAACATGATCGTTGTCGCGCTCATCCTGGTGCTGGGGCTGGGCGGGGCGGTGGCCGACCTGGGCACGATCACCGTCGCCGGTGCCGAGGTGCCCCTGCAGGCCAGCGGCATGGCCCTGGCCGCGGTCGTGGGCGCGCTCGTCAACCTGATCCTCCCGCCCGAGATAGATGCCGGCTAAATTTTACCGCTGTTTTATACTAACTTGGTATTCTATGGCGTAGAAGCGATGTGCTTTTGCGGAAAGGAAGAAAATGGCTGGATTTACAGATGTTCTGGGATCCCTCTTGGAGAGCCAGCTCTCCGGTAACACCGGTGACAAGCTCAAGCGTGTTCTCGGTGGTTCCGGGTCGGGCGGCGACCTGGAGCGGATGCTGGGCCAGCTTACGGGCGGCTCGCAAGGCGGTTCCGCGGGCGGCCTGGGGGGTATGCTGGGTCAGCTCATGGGGGGCGGCTCTTCGTCAGGCGCTGGCGGCCTGGGTGGGATGCTGGGCCAGCTCATGGGCGGCGGCCGCTCGAGCTCGAGCGGCGGGCTCAACTTAGGTGGGCTTGAAGCCCTCGCCGGCCAGCTGCTCGGCGGTGGCGGCAAAGCCAGCAGCAAAGACCTGGGCGGCGGTCTCATGGCCTTGCTGGGCAGCCTTGCCATGGGTGCCCTCTCCTCGGGTGGCGGGCAGGCTCCGCAGCGTCCCCCGGTGGGGCTGCGCGCCCCCGAAACACCCGATGAGGAGCAGGAGCTCGAAAGTGCGGCCCAGGTGATCCTCATGGCGATGATCAACGCAGCCAAGGCCGACGGCCGCATCGACCCCCAGGAGGCCGAGCGCATCGTCAGTCGGCTGGACGAAATAGGGGCCGACCAGGAGGTGCGCGACTTCGTTTACCGCGAGATGGCGGGACCGCTGGACACACGCGCGATGATCGAGGCCGCCCGCGGCAACCCCGAGCTGGCGGCCCAGGTGTACGCCGCCTCGCTGCTGGCGGTCGAGGTGGATACGGCGGCCGAGAACCGTTATCTTGAGGAGCTGCAGCGGGCGCTTGGGCTGGCTCCCGAGGTTGCCGAGCGACTCGAGCAGCAGTTCCGAGCCTGAGCCGGGCTCGTTACGGCTGGAGCGCGGCGGTGTTCTGGCCTCATTCTTGGGCGGCTCTGCGCGCCAGTCTGAGGAAGTAGCGGCTGGTGGCGTCTTCGGGGTCGAGTTCTACGGCCTTCTCATAGGCGGCTGCCGCCTCAGCGTATCGGCCGGTCTCGTAGTAGACGCGCCCCAGCCAGCGCCACGCCTTGGCGTAGCCCGGGTCGGCCTCGACGGCCTGACGGAAGAGGCGCTCGGCTTCCTTGAGCCGGCCGTCTTCGTAGGCGGCGACGCCCTGGAAGAAGGCCTCGGCGGCCGAAAGGCCCACGCCCGAGGCTTCGCGGGCTAGCTTGAGGAAGTGCACCGCGTCGGGCGTGCGTCCTTCGATCTCAATGACCCGCTGCCAGTGGGGCACGGCCTTGGCAGGCATGCCCGCCTCCATGTAGGCGCGGGCCAACCAGCGGTGGGCCTCGGCCCAATTGGGCGCGGCTTCGACGGCCTTTTCGAACCGGTCGATGGCCACCGCGTAGTCCTTGGTTTCCCAGGCAGCGTAGCCCTGGTAGAAGGCGCGCACCGCGGCCTGGCCGTACTGGGCCATGCGCTCGGCTTGTTCGGCAAAGTAGCGGTTGCGCGGGCTGGGGTTCAGCTCCGCGGCGCGGCGCCAGTAGCCCGCGGCCCGTGCACCGTCACCCAGCTCCATGTAGATTCGCCCCAGCCAAGCCAGGGCCTCTTCGTTTTTGGGTTCGAACCCCAGGGCGCGTTCGAAGTCGGCGATGGCGGTTTTTACGTCGCCGCGTTGATAGGCTAGAAAGCCCAGTGCCCTGAGCGCCTCGGCGAGTGGGCCGCGGTCGGAGGCGTCCACGAGCTCCATGTAGCGCTCCCAGGCCTTTTCGGCCCGGCTCCACCAGCCGGTGGTGGTGTAGATCTGCGCCAACACCCGCCAGACCTCGGGCTCGTCGGGCTCCAGCTTCGCCGCCGCCTCGGCTTTGGCGATCGCCTGGGCCCAGAGCGGCTTGTCGGGGAAATGGGCCGTATACGTTTGCTGGGCCTCCTGCGCCAGCGCCCGGGCCTCGTTCAACAGCTGCACCGCTTCGGGGCTGAGGGCCAGCACCGGCAAGAACAAGAGCACCAGCCAGATCCCTGTGCGCATCCTCCTCGCCTCCTTGTCCACAGCCTACAGGAGGCGCATGAGACCCTGGCGAAATCGGGCGGCCGGGCAGTATACTACGCGCAGCATGGGAGCCTGCGGGTTCTTTTTTAGCTACTAGCGGAAGCTCGGTTGGGCTTCCGCGGGGCGGCATGGGGCCGCCCCAAATTCTTGGGAGGCAGCATGTTGGAAGAAGCGTTGGCCGAAATACGTGCCGCGGCGAGCCTGGAAGCGCTGCAAGAGATCAAGGTTCGCTTCCTGGGTAAGAAGGGGCGGCTTACCCAGGCCTTCAAAGCGATGAAGGGCCTCGACTCCGAGGAGCGCAAGGCGCGGGGTCAGGAGCTCAACCGCATCAAGCAGGCCATCGAAAAGGCCCTGGAAGAGCGCGAGGCCGAGATCAGGGTGGCCGAGCTGGCGGCCAAACTCGAGCGCGAGCGCGAGGACGTCAGCCTGCCGGGGTTGGCGCTACCGCCCGGCGGCTACCACGTCTCGACCCAGATCCTCGACGAGCTGGTCGAGATCTTCCGTCACATGGGCTACCAGGCGGTAACGGGGCCGGAGGTGGAAGACGAGTTCCACAACTTCGACGCCCTCAACATCCCGCCGCACCACCCGGCGCGCGACATGTGGGACACCTTCTGGCTCGAAGACGGCCACCTGCTGCGCACCCACACCTCGCCGATGCAGGTACGCTACATGGAGGCCCACACCCCGCCCTTCCAGATCGTCGTGCCTGGCAAGGTCTACCGCCACGAGGCCACCGACGCCACCCACGAGGCGATGTTCCACCAGCTCGAGGGCCTGGCGGTGGGCGAGGGCATCACCCTGGCCCACCTCAAGGGGGCGCTTTTGACGATGGCCCGGGCGCTCTACGGCGAGAAGGCCAAGGTGCGGCTGCAGCCTAGCTTCTTCCCCTTCGTCGAGCCGGGGGTGGAGTTTCTGGTCTGGTGGACCAACCCGCGCACCGGCGAGGGCAGCTGGCTCGAGCTCGGCGGGGCCGGCATGGTCCACCCGGCGGTCTTCAAGGCGGCCGACGACGCCCGCGAGAAAGCCGGCCTGCCGCGCGTATACGAAAACGTGACCGGCTTCGCCTTCGGCCTGGGCGTCGAGCGCATCGCCATGCTGCGCTACGGCATTCCCGACATCCGCTACTTTTACTCGAACCGGCTGGCCTTCCTGCGCCAGTTCCCTCGTCCTTAGGAGGCCCGCGATGAACGTACCCTATTCCTGGTTACGCGAATTCCTGCCCAAGCTCCCCGAGCCCGAGGCGGTGCGCGAGGTGCTCGACAGTCTAGGGCTGGCGGTGGAGGAGGTGCACCACCTGCCCGCGCCGCCCGCGGGCGTCGTCTTCGGCCGGGTGCTGAAGGCCGGGGAGATTCCGGGCACCGAGCTCAAGAAGCTCGAGGTCGACGTGGGTCGCGAGGTCGTCACCCTGGTCAGCGGCGCACCGAACGCCCGCGCCGGCATCGGCCTGGCGGTGGCCCGCCCCGGGGTGGTGCTGCCCGACGGAACCGAGGTCGCCGCGCGCGAGATCCGCGGCGTGACGAGCGAGGGGATGGCCCTCAGCCCGGCGGAGATGGGCGTAGGTGAGTACGCCGGAGGGCTCTTGGAGCTGCCGGCTGACGGGCTCGAGCCCGGCCGCGAGCTGGCCGAGGTCTGGCCGGCGGAGGTCGTCTTCGAGCTGGAGCTGACCCCCAACCGCGCCGACGCCTTCAGCGTGCTGGGGGTGGCCCGCGACCTGGCGGCCAAGCTGGAGCTCGAACTGGTCGAACCTGCCACCGAGGTCGAGGAAAGCCCCGTTTCCCGCTTCGTTACCGTCGAGGTGGCCGACCCCGAGGGTTGCGACCGCTACCTGGCCCGTTACGCCGGCGGCCTGGAGATCGGTCCCAGCCCGCTCGAGGCCCAGCGCAAGCTGCTGGCCGCGGGCCTCCGGCCCATCAACAACGTCGTCGACGCCACCAACTACACCATGTGGGAGCTGGGAGGCCCGCTGCACGCCTTCGACCTGGAAGAGGTCGCCGGCGGCATCGTGGTGCGCCGCGCGAAGGCGGGCGAGAAGGTCATCACCCTCGACGGCGAGGAGCGCCAGCTGACGCCGGAAGACCTGGTGATCGCCCGCAAGATGGGCAGCGGCACCGAGCCGGTGGCCATTGCCGGCGTGATGGGCGCGGCCAACTCCGAGGTCACCGAAGATACGCGCGAGGTGGTGCTGGAAGCGGCCCACTTCGACCCGGTGCGGGTGCGCCTGACCGCCCGCCGCCTGGGGCTCTCCACCGACTCCAGCTACCGCTTTGAGCGCGGGGTCGACCCCAACCTGCCCCCGCGGGCGGCGGCGCGCTTTCTGCACCTGCTGCAGCGCTGGAGCGGTTGCACCGTCGGCGACGTGGTGGTGGACGTCGGCGGCGACAAGCCGCGGCGCGAGGTGCCCTTCCGCCCCAGCTACGCCAACCGGCTGCTCGGCACCGACTTCAGCACCGAAAGTCAGCTGGTGGCGCTCGAGCGTCTGGGCTGCGAGGTCGCGGGCGAAGGGGAGCCCTATGCGGTGCGGCCGCCCACCTGGCGGGTGGACCTGAACATCGAAGAAGACCTGGTGGAGGAGGTGGGCCGCATCCTCGGCTACGAGCACGTGCCCACTGAGCCGCTGGCGCTCATCCCTGCCCCCGACAACCTGAATGCCGAGGAGCCCTACCGGCGCGAGGAGGCCCTGCGGAGGGCGATGCGCGGCCTGGGCGGCTGGGAAGCGATCAACTACACCTGGCAGAGCCCGGCCTACCTCAGCCTCACCCGCGCCCCCGAGCCGCGCCGCTTCCTCAAGAACCCGCTGGACTCCAGCAAGAACGCCCTGCGCACCGCCCTCTACCCCGGCCTGCTCGAGAATCTGGCGACGAACCGCGAGGAGCGCCACCGCTTCTTCTTCGAGCTGGGCCACGTCTTCCTGGACGTCGAGGAAACCCGCCTGGCGGCGGTGCTGGGCGGACCGCTGATCGAGGCCACCTGGCAGGCGGCCTACGGCGAGGGCTACCCGGCCATCAAGGGGCTGCTGGAGGCGCTGGCCGCTCGCGCCGGGGCGCGGGTCGAGGTGCGGCCCGAGCCGCACCAGCCGCTGCATCCGGGAGTGAGCGGCACGATCTTCTGGAACGACGAGCCGCGCGGCTTCATCGGCCGGCTCCACCCCGAGGTGGAGGAGGCGCTGGAGCTGGGCCCGGTTTACCTCTTCGAGCTGGTGCTTCCTCTGCCCGAGGCGGTGCGCGAGTTCCGCGACCTGCCCAAGTTCCCGCCGGCGCGGCGCGACCTGGCGGTGGTGGTGCCCGAGGACGTGCCCCACATCGAGATCTTCGACCTCATCCGTCAGTTCGGCGGCCCCTACCTGGAGGCGGCCGAGCTCTTCGACGTCTACCGCGACGAGCCGCTTCCCGAAGGGCAGAAGAGCCTGGCCTACCACCTGACCTTCCGCCACCCCGAGCGCACCCTCACCGATGCCGAGGTGGATGAGGAGATGGGCCGCATCATCGCCGCCGTCATCGAGGCGGGGTACAAGATCCGCGAGTAACGGAGACCCGGCGGACCGTGCAGGGAAGGTTCCCTGCGCGGTCTTTTTGCGCGACACCGTAACCTGGCGGACGTTCGCCCCCGGCCCCTGCGCTATGATGAGCCCATGAGCCACGCGATCTACGACGCCTGGGTCCAGCTGATGGGCTGGCTCGAAGAGTACGCCCGGGAACACGACCTCGTCTTCGACCACGAAGCCGACTTCCCCGAGTACATTTATCGCATGCACAAGCCCTGGGAACTACCCACGCGGGTGATGACGGTCTCGCTCTCACGCGCCAACGACGAGCCCTTCTTCCTCGCCGCGGTTTCCCAGCCCTCCGACGAGGCCAAGCACGTCAGCCTGCGCGCGCCCGGGGCGCACCTGCACTGGCACGCGCACGAGCACGACGGCGGCCTGGTGCTTCCGGGCGGCGTCAAGCTCGACAAGACCAAGCTCTTCGCATTGGTGGACCAGGCGCGCAAGACGTGGATGACCGCGGTCTAGCGCGGAAGGCCGGTTGGTAAGGGCGCCCCGCTAGGGGCGCTCTTCTCTTACGAAGAAGAGGGCCAGCGCGATGAGGGCGAAGGCCACCAGGGCCATGAAGGCGATGGTGATGAAGCCGAAGTAGTTGACGTACTCGATGTTGCAGGGAATGGGGGTGGCCGCGCAGGCCGTGGGCTTGAAGCCGGGAATCTTCTGCTCGGCGTAGTGGAGCGCGCTGATGGACCCGCCCACGAGCGCCATGGGCAAGGCGTAGCGGCGCACCCGGGCGTCGTTATAAAAGGTGGCGATGCCCAAAATGAGCACCAGCGGATACATGAAGATGCGCTGGTACCAGCAAAGTTCGCAGGGGATGAGGTGCCGGACGTTCGAGTAGTAGAGGCTGCCGGAGGTGGCCACGATGGCCACCAGCCAGGCAAAGGCGATGAGGAGCAGGTTGCTGTCGCGCGTGCTCATGCCCTCATCCTACGCGCCGAGAAGCGCCTCCACGTACTCGCCGGCGTCGAAGGGCTGCAGGTCCTTGGCCTGTTCGCCCACGCCGATGAACTTGATGGGCACGCCCAGCTCGCGCACGATGGGCACTAGCACCCCGCCCTTGGCGGTGCCGTCGAGCTTGGTGACGATCACGCCGGTGAGCCCGACCGCCTCGTTGAACTTCTTGGCCTGCTCGAGCCCGTTCTGCCCGGTAGTGGCGTCGAGCACCAGCCAGACCTCGCCGGGCTCGCCCGGGTCGGCCTTGGCGATGGAGCGTTTGACCTTCTTGAGCTCCTCCATCAGGTTGTGCTTGGTGTGCAGCCGGCCGGCGGTGTCCACGAAGAGCAGGTCGATCCCGCGGGCAGCGCGGGCCTTGGCGGCGTCGAAGGCCAGAGCCGCGGGGTCGGAGCCCTCGGGGGCGCTGAGCACCGGAATGCCGGTGCGCTCGCCCCAGAGTTCGAGCTGGGCCCCGCCAGCGGCGCGGAAGGTGTCGCCCGCGGCGAAGAGGACGCTCTTGCCCCGTTCCTTGTAGTACCGCCCCAGCTTGGCGATGGTGGTGGTCTTACCCACGCCGTTGACGCCGACCATCAGGACGACGTGCCCCTTCGGCTCAACGGTGCTCTTCTTGGCGTCGGGCTTGAAGCCCAGCTTGCGCAGCTTGGCGCGGCGGGCGTCGGGCTCGAGCTGCAGCACCAGCGCCTGCTTGACCGCTTCGCGCAGGTCGCGCTTGCCGCTCTCGCGCACCTCCTTCAGGATCTCCTGGGTGGCCTCGAGCCCCACGTCGGCGGCGATGAGGGCAAACTCGAGCTCTTCGAGCACCTCCTCCGGGTCGCCGCCCCAGGGCACCGCCTGGGTGAGCGTCTGGCTCGTCTTCTTGAGCCCCTGTTTCAGTCGGTCGAACCAGCTCATGCGTTACCTTCCAGCTTCTCGGCGTGCGCTAGGGCGCGCTCGATTCGCGCCAGGACGCGCTCCTTGCCCAGAATCTCCAGCATCTCGTACATCCCCGGAGTGGCCAGGGTGCCGGTGATGGCCGCCCGCAAAGGCTGCATCACCTTGCGCAGCTTCAGCTCCTTCGCTTCGGCATAGCCCACGAGCGCCGGCTCGGTGCGTTCGGGGGCTAAGTCGGGCAGTTCGGCGAGCACCTCCTTCAGCTCGCGCAGGATCTCGAATCCCTTTTTGAGCTCCTTTTCGGCCTTGGGCTCGAAGGGGTAGTCCTCGGTGAAGAAGTAGCGCGCCTTCTCCACGAACTCGGCCAGCGTCTCGAAGCGGGGGCGCATCGCCTCTGCTACCTTGCACAGGTAGACGTCGCTTTCCCAGGAAAGGCCGGCAGCCTCCAGGAAGGGCTTCAGCCGCTCGCAGACCTCCTCGAGGTTGAGCACCTCGCGGATGTACTTGCCGTTCATCCAGCGCAGCTTCTCCTCGTCGAAGACGGGCCCGCCCAGGCTGACGCGGTCCCAGCTGAAGGCCGCGATCATCTCCTCCATGGTGAAGATCTCGCGTCCGTCAGGCATGGAAAAGCCCATCGTCGCGAGGTAGTTGCGCAGGGCGTCGGGCAGGTAGCCTGCCTTGCGGTAGTAGTCGATGCTGGTGTGGCCGGTGCGCTTGGAGAGCTTGGCGCCGCCGGGCGCGCGGAGTAGCGGCAGGTGGTACCACTTGGGTTCGTCCCAGCCGAAGGCCTGGTAGAGCAGCTTTTGGATGGGCGTGCTCACCAACCAGTCCTCGCCGCGGATCACGTCGCTGACCTCCATCAGGTGGTCGTCCACCACCACCGCCAGGTGGTAGGTGGGAAAACCGTCCGACTTGAGCAGGACCGCGTCGGGGATCTCGCGGTTGTCGAACTCGATGTTCCCCCGCAATACGTCATGAACCACGGTCACGCCGGTCTCCGGCGTCTTCAGCCGGATCACGTGGGGTTCGCCGGCGGCGGCGCGGGCCTCGGCCTCCTCGCGCGGGATCTTGCGGGCGCGGCCGTCGTAACCGTAGCCCAGGCCCTTCTTCTGCAGCTCCTCGCGGATGGCGGCCAGCTCCTCCGGGGTCTCGAAGGCGCGGTAGGCCAGCCCCTTGTCGAGCAACTCCTGGGCGTAATGGCGGTAGAGCTCGAGCCGCTCCGACTGGCGGTAGGGGCCGTTGGGTCCGCCCACGTCGGGCCCCTCGTCGTAGTCGAGACCCAGCCACTTGAGGGCGCGCAAGATGCCCTCTTCGGCCCCCTCGACGTAGCGGTTCTGGTCGGTGTCTTCGATGCGCACGATGAACTTCCCGCCGTTCTTGCGTGCCCAGACGTAGCTGAAGATACCGATGTAAGCGGTGCCGACGTGCGGGTAGCCGGTGGGGCTGGGGGCGATGCGGGTCTTGACCATACCGCAGGTATTGTACTCGAAGCGGGGTGAAAAACCCTGGCGGCCCCCCTGCGGCGGTGGTCCGTATGGCGCACGCTGGCTTGCTGGCGGTAGGTGAAGATTCATCTGTCCGTCGCGCATGTATGGGCCGAACGCCCCGAGCTGCGTGGTATGCTGAGATACGTTAAACAACCCAAACCCGAAAGCGCAATCCGAGCGTTTTTCTGCACTTCGGGACTGGGGGAAAGGAGAAGTGTATGTCCAAACGTTTCACCACCGTATTGGCCATGGCCGCCCTGTTGGCGGCTACCTTCCTGGGCGGTGCGTTCGCCAAGCAGCAGGTGATCATCGAAAGCTGGCGGACCGACGACCTCAAGCTCTGGAAAGACGTTATCATTCCGGCGTTTAACAAGCATTACCCCGATATCGAGGTAATCTTCTCACCGACGGCGCCCGCCGAGTACAACGCTGTGCTCGACAGCAAACTGCAGGCTGGCACCGCGGGCGACCTGATCACCTGCCGCCCCTTCGGCAAGTCGCTCGAGCTCTACAACAAGGGCCACCTCGCCCCGCTCAACGACCTGCCGGGCATGGAGCACTTCAGCGAGTTCGCCAAGGCCGCCTGGACCACCGACGACGGCAGCGTGACCTACTGCGTGCCGATGGCCTCGGTGATCCACGGCTTCCTCTACAACAAGGACCTCTTCGACAAGTACGGTTACGAGCCGCCCAAGACCTGGGAAGAGTTCATGGACCTGCTGGCCAAGATGAAGAAGGACGCCCCCGCGCTCGCGCCGCTGGTCATGGGCACCAAGGACCAGTGGGAGGCCGCCACCATGGGCTGGCACAACATCGCCCCCAACTACTACGGCGGCGAAGCGGGCCGCAAGGCTTTCCTGGCCGGTAAGGAGGGCTTCCACACCGATGGCTTCCTCCAAGGCTTCGAGGCGCTGGCGCAGTGGGCACCCTACCTGCCCCGCGGTTACAAGGCCGTCAGCTACTCCGACGCCCAGCAACTCTTCACCCAGGGCCGCGGCTTCATCTACCCCGCCGGCTCGTGGGACATCGGCGTCTTCCACCAGATGAACCCCAAGCTCAACATGGGCGCCTTCAAGGCCCCGCCGCCCGCCGGCGCCACCAAGAGCTACATCAGCGACCACCCCGACATCGCCCTGGGCCTCAACCCGGCGAGCAAAAACCAGGAAGCGGCCAAGAAGTTCCTCGAGTGGCTGACGACCGAGGAGTTCGCCGACCTCTACGGCAACGCGCTGCCCGGCTTTTTCCCGCTGCACGACTACAACATCACGATCAAGGACCCGGTGGCCAACGAGTTCCTCTCCTGGCGTCAGACCAGCGAGGGCACCTTCCGCATGACCTACTACAAGCTCTCCGACCAGAAGCCGGACGCCGAGACCGACCTCTGGACCGCCTCGGTCAACATCCTTAATGGCAACCAGACCCCCGAGGAAGCGGCCAAGTGGATCGAGTGCCGCCTCTCCTCGTGGTACCAGCCCCACAAGCACTTCTACGAAGAGCTAAACTGCAACAAGTAGCGCAAGAACCCCCGGGCGGCGTGCGCCGCCCGGGGCCCCTACGCTGCGTGTCCTTTCAATAACAAAGGAGCAGCCGCATCATGAGGCGAAAACCGTTTCCCTGGCACATCGTTGTTTTTCTCGCCCCGGCGGTATTGATCTATACCCTTTTCATGATCTACCCTATGCTGGCCTCGCTCAAGTTCTCGCTCTACCAGACGCTCGACGATGGCCGGCAGGTTTTTGTGGGTTTGGGCAACTACATAAAACTGCTCACCGATCCCAACTGGAAGGAACCTTTTTGGAACGCGTTTTGGAACAACGTGGTGTTCTTCATCATCCACATGAGCCTGCAAAACCCCATCGGCCTCTTCCTGGCCGTGCTGCTCGCCTCTAATATCCGCGGCGCCTGGATCTACCGCACCATTATCTTCACCCCCACCATCCTCTCGGTGGTGCTCATCGGCTTCGCCTGGAAGCTGATCCTCAGCCCCACCTGGGGCATCTGGTTTCCGTTGCTCGACCGGCTGGGTTTAGGTGATAACGAGGTGGCCATCGCTCTTTTGGGCAACGAGTCTTCAGCGCTCATCACCCTCTCGCTCATCTCGGTTTGGCAGAACATCGGCATCCCGATGATGCTTTTCTTGGCGGCGCTCATCCGCATACCCAACGAACTCATCGAGGCCGCCCAGGTGGACGGGGCGAACAGCTGGCGCATCTTCTGGCGCATCCAGTTTCCCCTGATCATTCCTACTGTGGGTATCGTTGCCATCCTCACCTTCATCGGCAACTTCAACGCCTTCGACCTCATCTACGCCACCCAGGGCGCCCTCGCCGGCCCCAATTTCTCGACCGACATCATGGGCACCTTCTTCTTCAGAACCTTCTTCGGGTTCCAGCTCCGCCCCGGCGACCCCAATATGGGCGCCACGGTGGCGGGGATGATGCTGCTAATCATCCTTACCGGCGTCCTCATCTACCTTTACGGCTGGCAGCGGCGCATGGAGGAGGTGCAGTTCTGATGACCGGCAGCCGTTACCGCTGGCTCCGCTTCTTCAAGGCGGGCGGGATCCACGTCACCCTGCTGGCCTACAGTGCGCTCGTACTCTTCCCGATCCTGCTGGTCTTCATGAACTCGTTCAAGGACCAGATGGCCATCTTTGGCGAGCCGCTCGCGCCGCCCACGCCCGAGACTTTCTCGGTGGACGGTTACAAGACGCTCTTCGAGGTCGCTAACTTTCAACACTACTTTCTCAACAGCCTCATCGTGACCACCGTTTCGCTGGTGCTCATCGTCTTTCTGGGGGCGATGGCGGGTTGGGCGCTGGCGGAGTACGAGTTCAAGCTCAACACCTTCATGGCCATCTACCTGGCGCTGGGCATCATGGTGCCCATCCGCCTGGGCACGGTGGGCATTCTGCGGCTGATGGCCGACTGGCACCTGGTCAATACCCTGACCGCGCTCATTCTCGTCTACACCGCCATGGGCCTGCCGCTTTCGATCTTCATCCTCAGCCGCTTCTTCGCCCAGCTACCGCCCGACTTCAAGGACGCCGCGCGTATCGACGGCGCCAGCGAGTACCGCATCTTTACCCTGGTGCTGCCGCTGGTGCGGCCGGCGCTGGGCACGGTGGCGGCGATCAGCATGATTCCGGTCTGGAACGACCTCTGGTTCCCGCTCATCCTGGCGCCTTCGGAAAAGACCAAGACGATCGTGTTGGGGGCCCAGGTCTTTTTGGGGCAGTTCCTCAACGACTGGCAGGCGGTACTGGCGGCGCTGAGTCTGGCCATGATCCCGGCCATACTTTTGTATATGCTGTTCTCAAAGCAGCTCATTCGCGGTCTCACGGCGGGCGCGGTCAAGTAGCCGCGGCGAGAGGAGGAAAGGGCGTGAAGATCGGCATCGTTGGTACGGGAACCATGGGGCGGGTGCACGCGGCGGCCTATCGCAGGATGGGCGCCGAGTTCGTGGGGGCGTACGACCGCAACCCCGAGAAGCTGGCGGCGTTCGTAGGCGCGTACACGGTAGACCCCTTCAAGTCGTTCGAGGAGCTGCTCATGCGGGTGGACGTCGTGGACGTTACCGCGCCCACCTACGCGCACGAAGAGCTGGCGGTGCGCGCCTTCGAGGCGGGCAAAGACGTCATCCTGGAGAAGCCGCTGGCACTCACCCCCGATTCGGGGCGGCGCATCCTGGAGGCGGCGCGCGAGAGTGGCCGGCGGCTGTTTGTAGCCATGGTGGTGCGCTTCTTTCCGCAGTACCGCAAGGCCGCGGAGCTCGTTCACGCGGGCGAGTTGGGGCGCGTAGGGGTGGTGCGGCTCAAGCGCGTGCTCTTCCCGCCCGGGCCGGGCTGGTACCGCGACCCGGAGAAGTCCGGGGGCATGCCGGTGGACCTGATGATCCACGACCTCGACTACGCCCGCTGGTTGCTCGGTGACCCGGTGCGCGTCTTCGCCCGTAAGAGCCCACCGGTGGAGGGTGAGGTGCTCGAGCACGTGCAGGCCCTGCTTAGCTTCCCCGACGGGCGCATGGCCCTGGTGGAGGGTGGCTGGGCCTATCCGGCCGGGTACTTCCGCACCGCGCTGGACATCGCGGGCGACCGGGGGCTGGTGGAGTGGAGCTCGGACCAGCCGCCGCCGCTGGCGACGCTGTTTCCCGCTGGCGAGCCCGCGCCCGAGGTGGGCCTGCCCATGGCGGGGCTGGAGGAAGACCCCTACGAGCTCGAGCTCCGGCACGCGCTCGAGGCGCTCGAGCGGGGCAAGCCCTTCGACGTGGCGCCCGAGGATGCGCTGGCGGCGCTCGAACTGGCGCTGGCGGTGCGCGAGAGCGCGGCCAGCGGCCGTCCGGTGGAGGTGGCCTCATGAGGATCGGGATCTTGAGCTTCGCCCATCTGCATGCCGAAGGTTACGTACAGAACCTGCGTCGCATCTCGGGCGTGGAGGTCATCGGTTTTTCCGATACCGACCCCGAGCGGGGCCGCCGAATCAGCCAGTCCTTCGGGTTGCGCTGGTTTTGGACCCACGAGGGCCTGCTCGCCGAGGCTCCGGACGCGGTGATCGTGACCTCCGAGAACGCCCACCACCGCGAGCACGTGGCCATGGCGGCCGCCGCTGGAGCAGATGTGCTCTGCGAGAAGCCGGTAGCTGCTACCGTGGCCGACGCGTTGGCCATGCAGGAAGCGGTGGAGCGCTCCGGAGTACGCTTCATGACCGCATTTCCCATGCGCTTTTCTCCGGCAGTGCAGGCGCTGCGCGATATGGTTCGTTCTGGCGAGCTGGGGCGGGTGCTTGCCGTGGTCGGGGTTAACCACAGCGAGAATCCCAAACGCCACCGTGCCTGGTTTGCCCAGAAAGCGCTTGCCGGGGGCGGGGCGACCCTTGACCACACGGTCCACCTGGCCGACCTGTATCGTTGGATCTTCGAGACCGAGGTGGGCGAGGTCGCGGCAGAGGTGGCCAACCCCTTCGACCCCGAGGTGAACGTGGATACCGCCGGGCTGTTGCTGCTCAGGCTCGAAAACGGCATCCCCGCGAGCATCGACGCCAGCTGGAGCCGCCCGAACCACTACCCGCGTTGGGGTCACGTCAAGATGGAGGTCGTGGGTGAGCGGGGCACCGCGATCCTCGATGCCTTCGCCGGCCATCTGCACGTCTGGCGCAAGGGCGCGGGGCGCGACTATGAGTGGCTTGGTTACCACTCCGACCCGGCCCAGGGCATGATGGAGGCGTTCGTGCGCAGTGTGCGTGACCAAAGCGAACCGCCGGTAACCTGGCGTGATGGTTTCGAGGCGATGCGGGTTGCACTCGCCGCTTACCGCGCGGCGGAGGCTGGTGTTCCGGTTGACCCGAGGTCGCTTGTCTAGGTGGCGCGGCGGGTGGTTTGGCGGTTATGGAGAGGTGGGCGATGGGAGTAATGAGAGGGCTGCGTTTGTGGGCGGTTGCAGGGCTGTTGGCGGCCCTTTTCGGTTGTGCAAGTGGAGGCTCGTCGCCTTCTGGCGGTGTAGAGATCGCTGAATTTTCGTATTATCGCTCGGTTGTGGTGCCGTCCCGCGAGGTTCCACTGGCGGCTACCCTGGTAAACCCAGCGCCGAAGGACGCTCCTTTTACCTTGCGCCTAGATCTTCCTTCGAGCGCCAGACTCGTTTCAGGAGCCTACGAGATCCGCGGTTTGCTAGCGGCAGGAGAAAGTCGCAAGTTCCAGTGGCGGGTGGCCTGCGGCGAAAGCGGCGATTGCCCGCTTGTGCTCGAGGTGGAATCGGGTGGGGAGCTCCGTCAGAAGACGGTATACCTGCCGGTGCGCAGTAGATTTTGGAAGCAAACCGAGTTTCTTCTAAGCGCCTTTAACCCGCCGTTTGCCTTACGTGAGCCGCCTTATGACCCCGAAATCTTAGTCGATTATCAAGATGCCAACTTCGACCACCTGCTCTGGGTGCGCGACGACCCCGAGCTGCTGACCATGGTGCACGACTTTGGTTTCCGCTACTACCTGGACGTGACCGACCTAATCGGTGAGGAAAAACTGCGCGGGGAGGAGGGGCCACCAGCTGAGGTGACCGAAGAAGACCTGCAGCGATTGGAAGAGGCCGTTCTAGCCCACAAGGACGACCCCCTTCTGACCGGTTACTACATCTGCGATGAGCCTTTTCCGGCCGCCTTTGCCAATATCGCTAAGGTAGTTGGGCGCATCCGCTCTCTTGATCCGGCCCGTCCCAACTTCGTCAACCTCTACCCTTATTTTTCCGAGGAAGAAGGCAGCCCCGACTACCTCGAGGCCTTCCTGCAGACCGTGCGCCCCGAGCTCCTCTCCTTCGACCGCTACATCTTTTTCAACGGCTGGGACGAGAGGGAAGAGTATTTGGCGCAGCTGGGTCTGATCCGCCACTACGCGCTGGCCTACGACGTGCCCTTCGTGGCCATCATTCAGGGGGTTGGTACAAACGGCACCCCTGCGGCCTATCTGGATTGGCGGACGCCTACCGAGGACGAACAGCGCTGGCTGGTGTACACCTCACTCGCCTACGGAGCCCATGGCATCGTTTGGTTCCACTGGGACCATCCCTGGGGTGTGACCGGCAACCCTGACGGTGAAGAGGTCTATCTGCAAATCCAGCACCTCAATCAGGAGATCAACCTGCTGGGGCCTTGGCTGCTGCCACTCACCTCAAGTGACGTTTTTGGGACCGCCGCCAGGTTGGTGGACATTCCTGGAAGGCCGGGAGAAAAGTTGGTTTACAGCGGCAGTGAGATGGTCGTGGGCGTCTACCGTGATCAAGACGGTCAGGAAAACCACTTCATGCTTGTCAACATGAACTACGAAGAAGGGCTAGATGCCGCCGTGACGGTAACCCGCCGCCTGCGTAGCCTGGAGTACTTTGACCTCGGCACCGGAAGCTGGCGGCCAATAGATTTTACTAACGGGAGCGCCGCCGCCGAGTTTTCCGCAGTTCTACCGCCGGGGGGCGGCGTGCTATTCCGCTTCGAGGCTGCAGAAAGGTAGCGGTCCCATGAGGCCCAGCGCCCGGTGGCAGACCGCTGGTAGGTAGGGCCTTTGCGCGCCTTAGGTTTAGTAAACTTAGGACATTATTCTTGCTATAACCATACTAAAATCAGGGTGGAGGTCGAACCATGAAATGGGTCAAGTGGTTCTCCGAAGTGGGCATCCACGACGTCCCCCTGGTTGGGGGCAAGAACGCCTCGCTGGGTGAGATGCTGCGCACCCTGGGGGAGGCGGGCGTTCGTGTACCCGACGGGTTCGCCGTCACCGCAGAGGCCTACCGCTACTACCTGCGCGAGGCCGGCTTGGAGGGCAAGATCCGAGAGCTGCTGGACGGCTGGGACCGTTCCGACCCTGCCGACCTGATCCGGCGTGCCCGGCGCATTCGCAGCATGATCATCCGGGCCGAGTGCCCTGAGGATCTGCGCGAAGAGATCGTTCAGGCCTACCGTGAGCTTTCCAAGAAGTACGGCACCGACGAGGTGGATGTGGCCGTGCGCTCCAGTGCCACGGCCGAGGACCTGCCCAACGCCAGCTTTGCCGGCCAGCAGGAGTCGTACCTGATGGTCCACGGCGAGGGAGAGCTGCTGCTCTCGGTGCGCCGCGCCTTCGCCAGCCTGTTCACCGCCCGCGCCATCAGCTACCGCGAGGACATGGGGTTCGACCACTTCAAGGTGGCGCTCTCGGTGGGCGTACAGAAGATGGTGCGCTCCGACCTGGCCTCGAGCGGCGTGATGTTCACCCTGGACACCGAGACCGGCTTCCGCGACGTGGTCCTGGTCACCTCGATCTGGGGCCTGGGCG
>JALSQD010000002.1 GCA_026985615.1 Thermaceae bacterium
TGCGGTTTGGGCTTGGCCGCGGCGGCGGGCCCTGCGGGCTCGGACCGGCCGCGCGCGCCGACGATCTCTTCCATCAGCTTCAGGCCGGCGAAGGCGTCGGGGGCGTAGTGGACGGTGCCGGGGTAAACGGCGCGCAGCTCGCGCTCGACGTAGTTGCGGTTGAGCGCTGCGCCGCCGAGAATCACGGGGATGCGGTGGCCCAGGGCGGCCATGTGCTCCAGGTTCTCTTTCATGACCGCGGTGCTCTTGACCAAGAGGCCGCTCATCCCCACGGCGTCGGGCCGGTAGCGCTCGACGGCCTCCAGAATTGAGTCGATCGGCTGCTTGATGCCCAGGTTGATGACCCGGTAGCCGTTGTTGGAGAGGATGATGTCCACCAGGTTCTTGCCGATGTCATGGACGTCGCCCTTGACCGTCGCCAGCACCAGGGTGCCCTTGTGCGCACCCTCCTGCCGCTCCATGTAGGGCTCGAGCCAGGCGACCGCGGCCTTCATTACCTCGGCTGATTTGAGGACGAAGGGGAGCTGCATCTGGCCGGAGCCGAAGAGGTCGCCCACCTCCTGCATGCCGCCGAGCAGGATCCGGTTGATGATCTCTTCGGCGCGGTGCTGCTTTAGCGCCTCGGCCAGGTCTTCTTCGAGGCCCTTCTTGCGGCCCTCGACGATGCGGCGGTGCAGGCGTTCTTCGACCGGCAGCTCGGCCTCGTCTTCGTTGGCCTCGCTCAGGGTGTGACTTTCGAAGTAGTCGATGAAGGCAAACAGCGGGTCGTAGCCTTCTTCGCGGCGGTCGTAGATCAAATCACGGGCCAGCCGCACCGCCTCCTCGGGGATCTGGTTGACCGGCACGATCTTGCCGGGGTGGACGATGGCGGCCGTCAGGCCCGCCTGCTGGGCCTCGTGCAGGAAGACCGCATTGAGCACCTTGCGGGCGGCGGGCTTGAGCCCGAAGGAGACGTTGGAGACCCCCAGCACGAAGCCAACGCCGGGCAGGGCGTCCTTCAGGTAGCGCATGGCCTCCAGCGTCGCCAGCGCCAGCCGCCGGGTATCCTCGTCGCCCTGGGTGATGGGGAAGGTGAGCAGGTCGAAGAGGATGTCTTCGGGCAGAAAGCCGTGCTTCTCGACCAGCCGCCGGTAGATGCGCCGGGCTACCTCGAGCTTGCGCTCGACCGTCTTGGCCATGCCCTCCTCGTCGATCGTCAACGCGACCACCGCCGCGCCGTGGGCGCGGGCCAGCTCGGCGATGCGGTCGAACTTGGCCTTGCCGTCTTCGAAGTTGACCGAGTTGATCACCGGGCGGCCAGGGACGTGCTCGAGCGCCGCTTCGATTACCTCGGGCTGGGTGCTGTCGATCATGAGGGCCGCGTCCACCTCGCGGGCCAGCCGCTCGACGACCTTGACCATGTCGGCCTTTTCGTCGCGGCCGGTCCAGGCCACGCTGACGTCGAGCATCTGCGCCCCGCCGGCCACCTGGTCCTGGGCCAGCTCAACGATGCCGTCGAGGTCGCCGGCGAACAGCAGCTCGCGGAACTTCTTGGAGCCGGTGGCGTTGGTGCGTTCGCCGATCATCAGCACCCCGGCCTGGGGGCGCAGCTCGACCGCCTGGTAGAGGCTGGCCACCGCCGGGGGCTCGAGCCGGGGCGGGCGCGGCTTGCTCTGTGGCGCGCCCGCCAGCGCCTGGTTGAGGGCGCGGATGTGCTCGGGCCCGGTGCCGCAGCAGCCGCCCACTACGTTCAGGCCGTACTCGGTCACGAACTTGGTCTGCCAGCGGGCCAGCTCTTCGGGGGTCAGGTCGTAGACCACCTGGCCGCCCTCGTTGCGCGGCAGGCCGGCGTTGGGCATGCAGACGGTCGGCCGGCTGGCGTGCTCGGCGAAGACCCGGATGTGTGGGTCCATCAGGTCGGGACCAGTGGCGCAGTTCATCCCCACCACGTCCACCGGCAGCGATTCCAGCGCCGCGAGCGCCGCCTCGGCGTCGCTGCCCACCAGCATCTGGCCGGTGGTCTCGATCGTCACCTGGGTTTGCAGCGGCACCTCGCGGCCCTCGTCGCGCATCGCTTGGCGCACCGCCTGGACCGCGCAGCGCACCTGCAGGATGTCCTGGGCGGTCTCGATGATGATCACGTCCACCCCGCCGGCGATCAGGCCGCGGGCGGCGGTGCGGTAGCTTTCGAAAAGCTCGTCCCAGCTAATCTGCCCCAGGCTGATCAGCTTGGTGCCCGGGCCCAGGGAGCCGGCGACGAAGCGCGGCTTTTCGGGGCTGTTATAGGCGTCGGCCACCTCCCGCGCCAGCCGCGCGCCGGCTTCGGCCAGCTCACGGGCGCGGGCCGCCAGCCCGTACTCGCCGATCACGTGGGGCACCACCCCGAAGGTGTTGGTCTCGATGACGTCGGCTCCGGCCTCTAGATATCTTTCGTGGATCTCGCGGATCACGTTGGGCCGGGTGAGGTTCAAAATCTCGGGGCATCCGTCGTACTCCGCGCCGCCGTAGTCGGCGGGACCAAGGTCGTACTTTTGCAGCTCGGTGCCCATGGCGCCGTCGAAGACGAGCACCCGCTCGGAGATCGCGCGCAGGTAGGGGAACCGGCGCGCGCGCTCGGCCAGGTCGTAGCGCAGCCGCGGCAGGGGCAGCTCGCCCCAGCCGGAGCCCTTGGGTGCGTGTTCGTGTTCGTGCGCCATGGAAAAGGCCCCTCCGGCCTTAGGCGCAAAGTATAGCAAAAAGGCGCGAAGGGGCGTGAGAAACGGGGTTCAGGCGGCGAAGAGGGTGGGGTCGGCGGGGTTGGCGTTTGCCAGCAGTCGCTTGCGCAGGATGCCTTCGTCCATTGCGTCGAGTGCGTCGTAGACGTCTGGCGGGAGCACGGCTTCCTTGAAGGCGCCGGGCGTCGCGCCCCCGCGCTCGAGCCGCCGCGCGAGCTGCGCCATCGCCTCGGCGCCGCTCTCGCCGTAGCCGGCACCGAATGCCTCTTCGGTGAGGAAGGCGTGCTTGCCGCCCACCAGGAAGACGCGGTAGCGCACGTCGCTCCGCTGGTCCTGGCGATCGGTGACGAAGATGACCTTGAGCGAGGGGAAGTGGAGCTTCTTGAGTTTGGGCTCGAGCTGCGCCAGCGTTTCCTTGGGTAGGCCCTTGTATCCAATCGTCTCCATGGGCCCCATTCTGCGTCACCACGGCCGGTCGCCGCCAGGGGTGGATGCCCCCGGCCTCAGTCGGACTTGAGGTAGGCCACGGCCAGCGCGAGCGCGCTCACCCCCAGGGTGTAGGCGGCGAGCAGCCCCAGCCACAGCCAACCCTCGGGGCCGGTGAGGTAGGTTTCGTCGCCGCGCAGCGCGTTGTAGACGGGTCGCGCGTCCAGGACCGCGATCCCAAGCGCAAAGAGCGTGCCCAGGAGCATGTAGAGCATGCCCCCGAGGCTCATGGGAATCTCGCTGGCGTGGTTGGCATCGCGGTTGGGCCAGAGCGCTCCCAGGCCCACCCCCAGGGCGGCGAGGCCGATCGTGGCGGCGAGGGCCGAAAGCAGCGAAACCTTTTGCAGCCCCGTCGAAAGACCGATGACGGCCGGCGCGTAGCCGCCGAGCGCCAGCGCTAGCGGCAGGAGCAGCACCAGCGCCAGGGCGTAGCGGGTGAAGAGCAGGGTGGCGCGGCTCACCGGACCTGTGCGCACGATCCAGTAGCCGGGCCCCTCGAGTGAGTAGAGGGGGTAGGCCAGCCGCACGCCCACGCCGGCGATGACGAGCCCCTGGAAGGCCAGGTGCAAGAAGCCCACCACCCGCACGAAGACCGCCCCTTCGAGCGGGATCGCGGCCAGGCTCGTGACGTAGAGCATCACCAGCACGGCCACGAGGACGATCTGCGAGATCTGGTTGGGGTCGCGCAGAAAGAGGCGCAGGTCGCGTACCCAGAGCGCTCCCGCCACGCCCGTGCGCGCCAGCGCGCGTTCCCAGAGCGCGGGCGGCCGGGGCGGCCGCTCCACGAAGGTGCCCTCGAGCCCGCGCACCCAACCCGACTGGTAAGCCCGCACCGCTCCCAGCGCGCTCAGACCCAAGAGCATAGCCGCCAGCGTCAGCAGCGCGACGAGGGCGGCTAGGTCGCCGCTGCCGTTCCAGGCGGCCTCGATCGCGCGGGCGGCCCAGGCCGAGGGGAGAAAGGGCAGGCTGGGGTCCTGGAACTTGCGGATGAAGGCATCCAGCGCCTCCGGGTTGGCGAACTCGGTACGGAAGAGTGCCTCGGGGCGCAGCGCTCGCAGGCCATAGATCATGAAGCCGCCGAGGACGGCGCTCACCGCGCCCGCCCACTCCCGCGCCCTGCCCGCGGGTGCGAAGCGCACGAGCGGCAGGGCGAGGCCCACACCCAGGGCCACGGGCAGGGCGTAGAGGGCCAGCGTCACCGCCGCGGCCGCGGGGTAGTAACCGACCGGGGCGTCGTGGAAGACGCCCACGGCCGCGAGCACCGGCAGGGTGAGCAGGGTGGGGACGAGCGCGGTGACCGCGTAGGTCTCGAGCACCTTGAAGGCGAAGACCCGGCCCGCAGGGAGCGGCCAGGCGGTGAGGAGCTGCAGGTCTTGCGAGTCGTAGAGTACGGCGAGCGCACCCGGCAGGGCCGAGAGGAGCACGGCTGCGGAGAGCACCAGGAAGAGCCCCTCGAGGCTGCGGGCCTCGACGACGCGTCCGGCGTAGGGGTACTGCGCGAGAAAGTTTAGGAACCATGCCGTGGCCAGGTAGGCGAGCACGGCCATGCCCGCGGCGAGCACCCCCGTGCTCAGCGCGGTCAGGGGGCGGGTGCGCAGGCTATGGACTAGGGTGCGCAGGCGCAGGTGGATCACTTTGGGCGGCGTCCTCCGTGAGGCGGATGAAGATTTCCTCGAGGCTGGCGTCGCCGTGGCGCGCGCGCACCTCGGCCGGCGAACCGAGCAGGTGGAGCCGACCCCGGTGCAGTAGCGCGATGCGGTCGGCGGCGCTTTCGGCGAGCTCCATCTGGTGGGTGGAAAAAAGCACCACCCGGTCCGGCTTCGAGTACGTGGCCAGAAGGTCACGGACGGTGCGGGCGGCCACGGGGTCGAGGCCCACCATCGGCTCGTCTACGATCAGCACCGCAGGCTCGGGCAGGAGGGCGGCGGCGAAGGTGAGCTTCTGCCGCATGCCGTGGGAGTAGGTTTCGACCAGCGCCGAGGCGTAGCGCTCGAGCCGGAAGCGCTCGAGCACCTTGCCGATGCGCCGTTCCGCGCACCGGTCGTCCAGCCCGTAGATGCGGGCGACGAAGCGCAGCAGCTCCACCGCGGTCAGCTTGCCGTAGAGGTAGGGGCGGTCGGGCACGTAGCCGAAGGCCCGTTTTGCGGCCACGGGCTGGCGCCAGACGTCGTGGCCGGCCACGAAGACCCGGCCCGAGGTCGGGCGCAGCTGGCCGGTGAGGGCGCGGATGGTCGTGGTCTTGCCCGCCCCGTTGGGGCCAAGTAGGGCCAGGGTCTCGCCCGGCCGCACCGAAAGATCCAGGCCCTCGAGCGCCACGAAGCGGCCGTAACGCTTGGTGAGGGCCTGGATCTCGATCACGGCTAGCGCGAATTCAGAATCTCGAGGGCCTTCTTGAGGATGGCGTCGCGCTCGACGTCTATCTTGGCCTCGCCCTGCACGTCGGAGAGCTCGCGCGGGGGCAGCTCCTCGCTAAAGCTGAACTTGCCGTCCTCCTCGGCCACCGCTGTGTAGGTCTTGCCGTTCACCTCGAGCTTGACCTCGGCACCCGGAGGGGCCCCGATGCCCTCGAAGGCCAGCGGGGCGGGGAAGCGGCTGTCGCGCACCTCGATGTCGGGGGTAATCCCCTGTTCGTGGATCGATCGCTTCTTGGGCGTCAACCACTCGAAGGTGACCAGCGTGAGCTCGCCGCCGTTGGAGAGGGTGAAGACGTTCTGCCCCACGCCCTTGCCGAAGGTCTTCTCGCCCACGACCTCGGCGCGGCCGGTGTCCTGCATGGCGCCGGCGACGATCTCCGAGGCGGAGGCGGAGCCGTGATTGACCAGCACCACCATCTCGCCGTCCCACAGCGTGCGCGGGCTGGCCTCGCAGTAGGCGCGGGTGGCGTGGCGGTCGCGGGTGTAGACGATCACGCCCTGGTTGATGAAGGCGTCGGCCACCTGGCAGCCCTGGTCGAGCAGGCCACCGCCGTTGTCGCGCAGGTCGAGCACCAGCTTCTCTGCACCCTGGGCCTTGAGGTCGGCGATGGCTTGGCGCAGCTGGTCCATGACCTTGACGTTGAGGAAGGTCTCGATGGCCACGTAGCCCACCCCGTCCGGGAGAATGGCCTTGCTCACCGAGACGATCTCGATCTTGCGCCGGGTGATCTCGAACCGCAAGGTGGCGTTGGCCCCGGCGCGGCGCACCCCGATCTCCACCACGGTGTCCTTGGGGCCGCGGATCTTGGCCACGATGTCGTAGAGCGGCAGCTGGGTCACGTCCTCGCCGTCCACCTCCACGATCACGTCGCCAGTCTTGAGGCCGGCGCTAAAGGCGGGCCCGCCGCGGAAGACGTTGACGATCTTGGCGCCGGTGCCGTCGGGGTTGGCGGGCGCGATCTGGACGCCGATGCCGTAAAACTCGCCCCGCACGTCCTCCTCGCGGATGTGGGCGTCGCGCGGGGGGCTGTAACTGGTGAAGGGGTCGTCGAGCGCCCCGACGATGCCGCTGATGCCGCCTTGCAGCAGTTCGTCGGCGCGCTTGGCGTCGATGGGTTCGAGGTACTGGTCCTGGATGATCTCGTAGGTTTCGATGATGGCCTTGCCGTTGGGGTTGCGTTCGAAGGCGGCTCCGCCCCCGAACTGCGCCAGCCCCACGGCCAGGGTCAGCAGGGCGAGTCCGGCCCAGAGCAATCTGCGGTTCGTCATGGGGGGATTTTAACCGCGGCAAATGAGAAGAGGGTAGCGTGGTTTTCCTGCCTTTCGCTCATTTGGGTGCGGTATCTTAGGGCCAGCATGATCCACTTCCACCGGGTTTCGGTCGAGTACCCGCGCACCAAGACGATGGCGCTCTACAACGTCAACCTCGAGGTCAAGAAGGGCGAGTTCATCTTCCTCGTGGGGCATTCGGGCGCGGGCAAGTCTACCTTGCTGAGCTTGGTGCTCAAGCGGATCGAGCCCACCTCGGGTGCGGTCTACGTGGCGGGACAGAACCTGGCCCATCTGCGCGGCAACCGCGTGGCGTTGCACCGGCGCAACATCGGCATGGTCTTCCAGGACCACCGCCTGCTCGCCGACCTGACCGTGGAGGAGAACCTGGCCTTCATCCTGCGGGTGCTGGGGGTGGATTCGCGCGAGTGGAAGAAGCGCATCGTGCGGGTGTTGCGCACCGTGGGCATCGTCCACAAGCGCCGCGCCTACCCCTACCAGCTCTCGGTGGGCGAGGCCCAACGGGTGGCCATCGCCCGCGCCATCATCGGGCGGCCGCCCATCGTGCTCGCCGACGAGCCGACCGGCAACCTGGATCCCGAGAACGCCGTGCAGGTGCTCGAGATCTTCAAGGCCATCCACGCCTCGGGCGCCACGGTCATCATCGCCACCCACTCGCGCGAGCTGGTGGAGGCCTACCCCCAGCGGATCGTGGTGCTGCGCTCGGGGCAGGTCGTGCGCGACGAAAAGAGCGGGCAATACGCCCTTTAGAACGCTGCTAGACTGAAAGAGAGGGTTCGCGGGCCGCGGGGCCCGAAAGGAGGACGCATGAACATCTACAAGTTCGTAGGTCGTAACGTGGACGTCACCGAAGCCCTCAAGAACTACGTGGAGCGGAAGACGGAGCGCCTCGACCGCTACTTCGACCAGATCGTGGACGCCAAGGTGGTCCTCTCGCTCGCCGGCAGCCCCCACGTGGAGCGCCGGGCCAAGGCGGAGATCCAGCTCAACGTGCCCGGTGGCATCATCCGGGTGGAGGAGTCGGACCCCGACATGTACGCCGCTATCGACCGCGCGGTGGAGGTGCTAGAAAAGCAGCTCAAGCGCTTCAAGGGCCGGATGATGGGCAAGCGCCACAGTGGCCTGGGCGCGCCGCCCGCGCCTGCCGTGGTCGAGGAGGAAGAGGAGCCCTTCGAGCCCGAGATCGTGCGCGTCAAGCGCTTCGAGATGAAGCCGATGACCCCCGAGGACGCGGCCTTGCAGATGGAGGCGCTGGGGCACACCTTCTTCGTCTTCCGCAACGCCGATACCGACGAGATCAACGTGATCTACCGCCGCCACGACGGCAACTACGGCCTGATCGAGCCCGGCGCCTGAAGCCGAACCGCACCGCGCCGCGGGGCAACGGCCCCGCGGCGCACGTTTTTGAGCCTCAGTAGTAGCGCGAGGGGTCCACGGCGACGGTCTTGCCCTGCTTCATCACCAGGACGCTGAACCACATCTCGTTGGGCGGAATGAGCGGGGAGATGCCCAGATAGCCGATGATCTGTCCTTGCTGGACGGTGTCGCCGGTGCGCACCAGCGGCTCCTGGAGGTTGGTGTAGCGGGTCATGAGCTCGTCGGAGTGGAGGATGACCACGTTCCAGCCGTAGTTCGAGTAGTAGGCGGTGGCGAGGACGCGTCCATCGGCGGCGGCCCGCACGGGCGCGTAGTTCTGGTCGGCCTGGATGACCTGCCAGGTGTTGCCCTCTGCGCCAAAGGGGGTGACGATGCGGCCGCCGGGGATGGGGAAGAGCAGCTCGCCCACGAGCACGCGCGGCACCGTGAACTCTCCTCCCGTGGCCTGCCCCTGCTGCTCGCGCCGGCGGCGTTCGGCTTCCAGCCGCTTGCGCTCGGCCTCGATCTGGGCGGCGAGGTCGTTCATCTGGCGCTCGAGCTCCTCGGCGGCCTTGTTGAGCTCGACGACGCGCACCTCCTCCTCGGCCTGCTGGCGCTTGAGCTCGGCCAGCACCGCCTGGTAACGGGCGCGTTTGGCCTCGAGTGCGGCGATGCGGGCCTCGAGCTCGCTCTTCTTGCGCGCCAGCTCGGCGACCAACTGGGCCAGGCGTTCCTTGGCCGCCTGGAGCTCATGGACGAGCGCGGTCAGGGTCTCCACCAGCTGCACGTCGCTCGCCCCCAGGTACTGCACCCAGCCGGCACGCATGAGCAGGTCGGCGAGCGACTCGGCGCGCAAGAGCGGCAGGTAGCGTCCGGCGCGTTCGCGGTAGAGCTTTTCCACCAGCCGGGTCATGCGCCCCTTCAGCCGGTCGAGCCGGGCCTCGTACTGGGCGACCTCCTCTTCCGTCTGGGCGATCTGCTCGCTCAGCGCTTCGATGGAGAGCTCGATCTCGCGCTTTTCGTTTTCTAGCTGGGCGATGTCGCGGCCGAGCGCGTTGAGCTCGCGCAGCAGCCGCTGCACCTCCGCGCCCAGCTTCTTGAGCCGGGCCTCGGCCTCTTTCGCCGCCTGCAGGCGTTCCTGGCGGAGCTGCTGGGCTTCCTCGAGGGCGGCGTTGAGGTCGGCGAGCGAGGTTTGCGCGGCGGCGAACCCCGCGAGCAGGAGCGCGAGCAGGAAGGCGAGCCGCTTCATGCTTCGGTATCCCTCAGGTAGGTGCGCACGGAGAGCCAGGCGCCGAAGAAGCCAAGGAAGACGGCCAGGACGAGCAGGCCGATCGAAGCCTGTAGCAGGTCCTCCGACGAGAGCACCGGCAGGAAAGGCATGAGGTTTTGCAGCGTGTCCGCCACGAAACGGTAGGCGAGGTTGCCCAGCGCCAGCGCCACCAGCGCCGCCACCAAGGTGAGCAGCAGGCCCTCGACCAGGAAGGGTTTTTGCACGAAGCCGCGCGTGGCCCCCACCAGCAGCATCACCCGCAGTTCCTCGCGGCGGTTTTCGATGGAGAGGCGGATCGTGCCCATAACGCTAAAGAAGGTGTCCACGATGAGCAGCAAGATGAGCAGGTTGGCGCCCAGACGCAGGCCCGCGAGCAGCCGCACCAGCCGCTCGGTTACCTCGCCGCCGTACTCGACGTTGCCCGGGCCGATGGCCTCGAGGTCGCCCAGCTTGCGGGCCACCTGGCGGGTGAGGGCGGGGTCGATGAGGCGTACCCGCAGGGTGTCGGGCAGGGGATTGTCGATCAGGTCCTCCGCCTCGGCCAGGTAGGGGTAGTCGAGCTGGAGCATGGCCAGCGCCTCGTCCTTGGGGATCACCTTGACCGACTCGACCTCGGGCCAGGTGCGCACCAGCCGGGCCACGGCCTCGGCGTCAGCGCCGTCCTTGAGGTAGGCCACGATCTCGACCTCGCTCTCGAGCGAGCCGACGATGCGGTCCAGGTTCCAAAGCAGCAGGCCCACCAGAAAGAGCAGCGAGAAGGAGACGGTGGCCGTGGTTAGCGTGGCGAGGGCGCTCGTGGGGTGGCGGCGGAAGGCGCGTAGGGCCTGGGTGAGGGCGTACACAACGGTAGTTTACCCGTTTGTGGATTAAGGGCATGGGAACGCGCAGGGTGCGTTAACGTAAGGGCATGCGCCTGCGCGTGGCCATTATCCTCGCCGCGGTCTTCGCCTATCTGAGCCCGCTGGCGGTGTTCTTCATCCACTACTGGGCGCGCTCGAGCCCCAGCTTCGCGGCGCTCTACTACCGCTACCACCTGCTCGTAGACGCGGGCATCACCTTCATCGCCGCGAGCCTGAGCGGGATCACGGTCTACTGGGTGTTGCGCTACATGCTGCGGCCCTGGTTGCGCCTCGAGCGCGAGCTCGAGGGACTCCTGGCCGGACTGGAGCGGCTCAGGCCCGTGGGCGAGGAACACGCCGACCGCATCGTGGCCAAGATCAACGAGCTTTTGCGCATCAGCCGTGACTACCTGAGCCTGCAGGAACTCGAGTTCAGCCAGCTGGCCTCGGGGCTCCACGACGACGTGGTGCAGACGCTGATCGCCGCCCGCTGGGCGCTGGCCGAGGGCGACGCCGCCAAGGCCGAGGGGCTGGTGCGCGAGGCCGAACGCAGCCTGCGCGGCGTGATCGGGCGTATGGCCCCGCCGGAGCTCGAGCATCTGAACCTGGAGGAGGCCGTGGTCCAGGCCGCCGCCCGCCTGGGGCTCGAGGTGACGGTCGAGCTGCCGGAGAACCTGGGCGACGACGAGGCGGTGGAGGTCTTCCGCATCGTCCAGCACGCCCTGGCCAATGCGGTGCGCCACGGGGACGCGCGGCGGGCCTGGGTGCGCGTCAGCCGCGGCGAGGAGGTGCGGGTGGTGGTGGACGACGACGGGCGCGGCGGCGAGGTCCAACCGGGACAAGGGTTACGGTTGCTCGAAGCTAGAATGAGGTTACGCGCGGGGCGGCTGGACTGGGGGAAGAGCCCCCACGGCGGTGTGCGCCTCACCGCCTCGTGGCCGGTGGAGACATGAACATACTCGTTGTCGAAGATCACGCGATGGTGAGGGAGGGGCTCGTGCGCATCATCGAGGGCGCCCTCCCCGAGGCGGAGGTGCGCGCCGTGGGCACGGCCACCGAGGCCAAGCAGCACCTCGACTGGGCGGAGCGGGTCCTCCTCGACCTCTCGCTGCCCGACCAGCACGGCCTGCGCTTTCTGGAAGAGGTGAGCCAGAGCCACCCCGACCTGCCGGTGATCATCCTCACTGCCTACGACGAGCCCGCGTTTCGCACGCGCGCGGCCGAGGCTGGGGCGGCCGCCTTCCTTTCGAAGAACGAGTCGCCCGAGGTGCTGGCGGCAGCGCTGGCCGACCTCTCGGCCCCGCCCGACTCGGGGGCGCATCCGAGGCTCGAGCGCCTCTCGCCCACCGAGCGCCAGGTGCTCGCCCTCTTTGGTCAGGGTCTCTCCAACGCCGAGGTGGCCCAGCGCCTGGGTATCGAGGAAAAGACCGTCTACACCCACCGCCGCCACCTGATGTTCAAGCTCGGCCTGCGCAGCGCCCAGGACCTGCTGCGTTTCGCCACCCTCTACCACGCCGGGCTCGACTGAGCTTTGCGAAGATTTCGTAGGGCAATACTCATAGTATGTTCACGTATAAGTAATGCGTGCTGTTTTTATTAGCAGCGGCCCTTGTCCTTCCTGCGGGCGAGTCGCTGCCCCCACTCCAGCCTGGCGACGTCGTGGAGCTGGCCCCCGGGATCCACCAGGGCCCCTGGGAGGTCGCCACTCCTGGCGTGACCCTGCACGGCGCGCCGGGGGCTGTGCTCGACGGCGGCGGTGAGGGCAGCGCGCTGGTGCTCTCCGCTGCGGGTGTTACCGTGGAGAACCTGCGGGTGCGCAACGTGGGGCGCCAGACCGACTTCTACGCCCCTGACGCCGCGGTCTGGCTGGTCGACTGCCCCGACTGCGCGGTGCGCGGCCTGGTGGCCGAGGGGGTGACCACCGGGGTACGGGTTGAGGAGTCGCCCCGCGCCCGCGTGGAGGACTGCGACCTCGCCGGCCTAGGCGACGCGCCGGGTATCACCCTCTACCGCGCGCCCGGGGCGCTCGTGCGCGGCAACCGCGTGCACGACTTCCTCGACGGCGTCTACATGGAGTACACCTCGGGGGGCAAGGCCCTCGAGAACGTCGCCCGCGCGAGCCGGCGCTACGGCTACCACCTGATGTTCAGCCGCGGCGTCGAGGTGGCGCATAACCGTGTGGAGGACGGGCGCGTAGGATCGGCGGTCATGTACGGCGCCGAGGCCTGGGTGCACGACAACCTTTTCCGCGGCCACGTGGGTCCGCTCGCCTTCGGCCTGCTCGTCCAGGAGCAAAACGACAGCCGCTTCGAACGCAACCGGATCGAGGGCAACACCGTGGGGATGCTCGTGGTCTCTTCGCGCGGCGGCGTCTTTGGCGACAACGAGCTCGAACGCAACGGTTTCGGCGTGCTCGTCCAGCGCGAGCGCGACAAGGGCAGCTCGGCCCTCGTCTTCGAGCAAAACCGCTTCCTGGGCAACGTCTACGACCTGGCGGTGGACGACCCCGAGGCGCGCGTGGTCATGCGCGAGGGGCACTACGACCGCGTGCCCCCGCTCGACCTCGACCGCGACGGCGCGGCCGACCTGCCCTACGTGCCGAGTTCCAGTTACGCCCTCTTCACCAGCCGCCAGCCTGACCTTAGCCTCTTTGCGCTGGGTCCGGGCATGCTGCTTTGGGAACGAATCGAGGCCCAGGTGCCGGGGCTGGCCTTCATGACGCTGGCCGACCCGTGCCCCTACCCTGAGCGCGCGCCGCGTGCGGCGTCGAGCGCCTGGGGGCTGGGGCTGGTTTTGCTGGGCGTGGGAGGTGGCTTGTGGTTGCGCTCGTGAACGCCTCCAAGCGGGGGAGGCTCGAGCCCGTGGACCTGGAGCTGGGGCCCGGGAGCTACGCCCTGGTGGGCCCCAACGGTGCGGGCAAGAGCACGGTGCTCGGCCTCCTCGCCGGCCGCCTCGCCCCCAGCACGGGGCGGGTACTGCTGGACGAACGGCCCGCCCGTTCGCTGGCGGCGAGCCGCCTGCGCGCCTACGTGCCCCAGCAGATTGCCTGGCCGCGCCACCTGCGGGCCGGCGAGGTGCTGGAAGCGGCCCGGCGCATGCGCGGCGCGAGCGAGGAAGATGCCCTCGCCGCGGCGCGGCGGATGGGGCTGGTGGAGGTGCTCGCGCGGCCGGTGGGCCAGCTCTCGGGGGGCATGCGCCAGCGCCTGGCGCTGGCCGCGGGCCTGCTGGGCGAACCGCCCGTCTGGCTGCTCGACGAACCCGCGAGCGCGCTCGACCCCGGCGGCCTGGCGCGGTTGGTGGCCTGGGTGGCCGACCACCGGGCGCGTGGGGGCTGCGTGCTGGTGAGCGCCCACCGGCCCGAGGAGGTCGAGGCGCTGGCGGACGAGGTGCTCCTGCTGGCGCACGGGCGCTTGCGGGCGCGGGGGCCGGTGGCCTCGTTCTACCGCTACCGCCTGGCCGATGGGCAGGACTTGGAGGAGGTCCTTCCGGGGGCGCGCGTGACGCGCGAACCCGTGGACGCGCTTAGGGAGGTGTTGTATGAAGAAGGATCGTCGTAAGTTGCTCAAGGGCATGGGTGCGCTGGGGCTGGGGGCGTTGTTCAGCCCGGTCCTGGCGATGGGTCACGGAAGCGGGATGCCGGGCATGGTGAAGGCGCCCGAGCCGGGCACGGGCAAGATCTACCCGGCGGCCGAGATTCCTTGGCAGGAGGGGCGCTGCGCCTTTTGCGGCATGCCCATCGCTACGCCCAAGGGCGAGTGGCGCGGCAAGAAGTTCCCTCAGGGCTTCTTCGAGCGCACCTACGCCCAGATCGTCTTCGAGGACGGCAAGGCGCTGCACTTCGAGTCGCTCGCCTGCATGTTCAACTACGCCTACGCCAAGGGGCTGGTCGACGGCGACGGCAACACCTTCTACGTGATGGCGGTGGAGGCGTTGCCCGGCAAATGCAAGCGCCTCGGTCTCATCCCCGCCCGCCAGGCCACCTACGTCTGGGGCGAGAAGCTGATGACCACGATGATGGCTCACCTGGTGGCGGTGCCGAGCCCCAAGAAGGCCGGCGACTTCGTGCGCAACCGCCCCAACATCGGCCGCTACCACTTCTACACCTACCGCCAGATCCTCGATTTGAGCCCGCTGCCTGAGGCCAACCTGGTTCCGCTTCTGGCCAAGCACACCGGTCTGCTGTAGGCTAACCTGCGATGAAGCGCCGGGATTTGCTCAAAGGCCTGATCGTCGGCCTCGGCGTGCCCTGGAGCCTCCAGGTGCTCGCCGAGGCCCGCCCGGTGCGCGTGGGGGTGGACGTTTGCCCCTTTTGCAACATGACCGTCATCGACGCGCGCTACGCCGCGCAGATGGTCACGCGCACCGGCAAGGTCTACAGCTACGACGCCATCGAGTGCCTGGTGGACCACCTAAACGGCTACGGCGGCCCCAAGGTGGAGCCGCGTGAGCTCTACGCCCCCGACTTCGCCGCCTCGACCGCCAAGGAGGCCGCGCTCGAGCCCGTGGACGCGCTCGTCTTCCTCTACCACCGGCGCATCCGCACGCCCATGGGCGGCGGGCTCGTGGCCTTCGCGCGCGAGGAAGACGCCGACCGCTTCGTCCAGGAGCGCAGGCTGAAGGGTGTCCGCAGGATGAAGTGGGCTGAGCTCGTGGCCGAGGGCAAGCAGCACGCCTGGGTGCCCCCGTACTGATGCGAGGTTCGCCGCTGGCCCTCTTCGCCCTCTACGCCCGGGCGGTGCTGCGCAACCCCTGGAGCTGGGCGCCGCTCGTGGTGCTGCCGGTGGTGGCGCTGGTCTTCGCCGCGCGCGGTCAGGCCGCGGGGCTGGTGAGCGTCTTTTCGCTGGCGTTGCTGGCGCTGCCGCCCTTGTGGATCGCGCTGGTGGTTCCGCTCCTGGCCGAGCGTGAGGAGTGGGCCTTTTGGGCCGCTTTTCCCGGCAAGGCGGCGCGGCTTTTTCGCTCGGGCGCGGCGGGGGCGGCCCTCGGGCTCATGGGCCCGGTGGTGGCGGGGGCCGGGGCGGCGGCGTGGCTGCTAGGCGCGGGCGCGGCCGAAACCTGGCGGCTTGCCGGCCTGCTCGCGCTCGTGACGGTCTATTGGGTGGGCGTCGCCGCGCTGGCCGCGGCGCTGGCCGCCGAGCCTGCGCGGGCGCTGGGGCTGGCGCTGGCCTTCTGGGCGGTTCTGGTGCTGCTCTACGAGCCGGTGGTGGTGGGGCTCGCGGTCGCCTTCGCCGCCTGGCCGCTCGAGCTTCCGCTGCTCGCGGCCATCTTCGCCAACCCCATGGAACTGGCGCGGGTGAGCCTGCTCAAGGCGCTCGAGGTGCCGGTGCTCGTGGGGCCGGTGGGTTATCTGCTTGACCGGCTGCTGGGCGGCTGGGGAACCGGCGGCCTGCTCGCCACCTTCGCCGTCTGGATCGGGCTCTTCTTTGCGACCGCGGGCTGGATCTTTGCCCGGCGAGACCGCTAGTCGCAGCAAAAGTGCGCGCCCCGGCTTTTGCCGGGGCGCTTTTTTGGTGGGCGGTAGAGGACTTGAACCTCCGACCTCTCGCGTGTGAAGCGAGCGCTCTAGCCATCTGAGCTAACCGCCCGCGCGAACTTTAAGCTAGCACGCCGGCGCGTGGGGTGTCAAGGCGGATTTCGCGCCGGGAACGGCTTTCTGGTTGGGCTGGGGTAGCATGGGGGGCATGGGTTTGGACTTCGTTTTTAAGGTGGCGGCGCGCCCGCCCTTGGTGCTGGGGGTGGACCCGCGTCCGGCGTGGCATCCTGGGTCGGAGCCGCTCGTGCACTTGGAGCGCTACGCCGCGGAGCTGATGGAGGCGCTGGCCGCGGACCTGGCCGCGGTCAAGTTCCAGTACGCCTTCTTCGAGGCGCTGGGCGGGACCGGCTGGGAACTGCTCGAGCGCCTCGTCGCCACCGCGCGGGTGCTGGGGCTGCCGGTAATCCACGACGCCAAGCGCGGTGACATCGGCTCCACCGCGGAGGCCTACGCCCGCGCCACCCTCGCGCGCTGGTCCGGCAGCGCCCTGACGGTAAACCCCTACCTGGGCGGGGACGCGCTGGCGCCCTTCTTCGAGGCCGCGGCCGCCAGCGGTGGCGCGGTCTTCGTGCTGGTCAAGACCTCGAACCCCGGCTCGGCCGACCTGCAGGACCTGGACGTGGGCGGGAGGCCTCTGTACCTGCGCGTCGCCGAGCGCTTGGCCGGCTGGGCCGAGGCCTGGACCGCGGAGCCCTGGAGCCGGGTAGGGGCCGTCGTCGGCGGCACCCACCCCGGCGCCCTCGAAGCGCTGCGCCCGCTCCTGCCCCGAAGCCTCTTCCTGGTGCCGGGGCTGGGGGCGCAGGGGGCCGAGCCGCGCCCGGGCGCGGGGCTTTTGTGGTCGGCCTCGCGCAGCCTCTTCTACCCGGGCGGACGGCCCGACCTGGACGCGGCCCGGCGTCAGGCCGAGGCCTACCGGCGCGCGCTCGCCGGGTAGGATGGACGCGTGGACGTTCTGGAGCTTTACCGCAAGACCGGCGCCCTGCTCGAAGGGCACTTCCTGCTGCGCAGTGGCAAGCACTCGCCCTTCTTCCTGCAATCCGCGGCGTTGTTGCAGCACCCGCTCTACGCCGAGGCCGTGGGCGAAGCCATTGCCGAGCGCTTCGAAGACGAGCGCGTGGACTTCGTGATCGGTCCGGCGATCGGCGGGGTGGTGCTGAGTTTCGTGGTGGCGCGGGCGCTGGGCGCGCGGGCCGTCTTCGCCGAGAAGACGGACGGGGGCGGCATGACGATCCGACCGGGGCTCGAGGCGAAGGCGGGTGACCGCTTCCTGGCGGTGGAGGACGTGGTCACCACCGGCGGCTCGCTCCGCCGCGCCATCGCCGCCGCCGAGGCGCGGGGCGCCGCGGTCGTGGCGGCCGCCGCCATCATCGACCGCAGCGGTGGCGCGGCCCGCTTCGGGGTGCCCTTCGAGGCGCTGGCCCGTTTCGACGTGCCGATCTACGAGCCCGATGCCTGCCCGCTGTGCCGCGCGGGCGTGCCGCTCGAGGTGGTATAGATGCGCATGCGAGGCGTTTGGACGTTGGGGACGGTGGTCTTGTTACTCGCTTCCTTGGGTTGGGCGCAGGCCGCGGATCCGGTGGCGCTGGCGCGCCAGGCGGTGGAGGCGTGGCAGGCGGGCGAACTCACGCCCAAGCTAGACCTGCGCGCGCTCGAAGGCAAGAGCCCCGAGGAGGTCGCCGACTGGCTGCGCAAGACCTTCGCCTTCCCGCCGCCCCCGCCCGGGCTCGAGGTCAACCTCGTCGAACCCGAGGTGGAGGAGACCCCCGCGGGCACCCAGGTGCGCTTTCCCGCGGTGAGCGGACCCGACGGCGGCGAGGTGGTGGTCACGGTGAGCGACGGCCAGGTGCAACGGATCGCCTGGCGGCCTTCCGGAGGTCTGCTGCCCCCCTGGGTGAAGAGCGACGCGGCCCACCTGGTCTTCGCCGCGGCGAGCCTGCTGCTCCTCTTCAACCTCTTCGGTGGGGGCGTCGTGCGGTTGTGGCACGCGGCCTGGGCCATGCTGGGGCGCTATCGCAAGCTCTACCTTTTCACCAACCTGCTGCTCTACGGCCTCTTCGTGCTGGGCGCGGCGCTCGCCTACGGGATGCCTGACCTGGCGCGGGCGATGCAGGAGGCGGTGGGCGGCGCGATCGAGACGATCGGGCTCGACACCAGCGCCCAGAAAGGTGTCACGGGTCTGGCCTGGACGATCTTTTACTGGAACTTTACCCACGGCCTTCTCCTCACCAGCTTCCTGCCGGCCTTTTTCCTGGGGGTGCCGGCGCTCCTCATCAACGCCGCCCGTTACTACGTCTTCGGCTTCGCCCTCAGCCCAGCGGTCATCCCCTGGAGCGTCTACGTCTGGCACCTGCCCACCCTCGTCATCGAGTTGCAGGCCTACATCCTGGTGACCTTCGGGGGGCTGGTGCTGCTGGTGGAGACGCTCAAGGGGCGCGGGTTCCGGGCCGGGTTGCAGCTGCTCGGGCTCACGCTACTCCTCGGCACGCTCTTTTTGATCGCGGGGGCCTGGTACGAGGCCTTCGAGCTGCTCTACCTCTTGAGGTGAGGCGTGAAAATCGCGGTTCTGGGAGCGGGCGGTTGGGGCACCGCGCTGGCGGTGGTGCTGGCGCGCGCCGGTCACGAGGTGTGGCTGTGGGCGCGGCGTTGTGAACTGGCGGAGGCGCTCGAGCTCAACCGCGAGAACGCCGACTACCTCCCGGGCGTGCGCTTGCCCAAGGGGGTGCGCCCGGTCTGCAGCGGCGAGCGGGCGCTTGCGGAGGTGGCGTTTGCGGTGGTGGCGGTGCCCGCGCGGGGGGTGCGCACCGTGCTCGCCGGGCTGCCGCCCGCGCCCGCCTACGTCTCGGCGGTCAAGGGCGTGCGCTTCCGCGAGGGGCGGCTCTTGCGAATCTCGCAGGTGATGGCCCGGATCGTGCCGGACGCGGCGCTGGCGGTGCTCTCAGGGCCGAACCTGGCGCTCGAGGTGGCACGGGGGCTGCCCGCCGCGGCGGTGGTCGCGAGCGCGAGCGCGGGGCTGGCGGCGGGGGTACAGCAGGCCTTTGGGAACACCTCCTTGCGCGTCTACACCTCGGACGACGTGGCGGGGGTGGAGCTGGGCGGCGCGCTCAAGAACGTCATGGCGCTGGCGGCGGGGATGGCCGACGGTCTCGAGCTCGGGGACAACGCCAAGGCCGCACTGCTCACCCGTGGCCTGCGGGAGATGGTCCGCTTCGGCACTGCCCACGGCGGCCGCACGGCGACCTTCTATGGCCTCTCGGGTCTGGGCGACCTGCTGGCGACCGCGGTGAGTCCGCTCTCGCGCAACCGCAGCGCCGGCGAGCGCCTGGCCCGGGGTGCGACGCTGGCGGAGCTCGAGGCGGGCCGACAGGTGGTCGAGGGCGTCTACACCACCGCGGCGCTGCACGAGTGGGCGCGGCAGAGCGGGGAAGACCTGCCCATCACCGAGGCGGTCTGGCGCGTGGTCTACCACGGCGCCGATCCCCACGTGGTGCTCGAGGAGCTGATGCGGCGCGCGCCCAAGACGGAGTGAGTCGTTCGGCTCGCTCGACTCTTTTCCGGGTCGGATCGGCAGCCGCGCGCGAATAAAGGGCGGCTGGATGGCGCCCTGTGTGTCTTGGGGCGCAGGTTTCGCTTTGCTGGAAGTCTACTGTTGCTTCGAGGCTTGCGCTCGCCGCGCACCACATGCTCGCCGGCTGGCCCGAGATTTCATCCCGGTGGAAAGGCCGCTTGCGAGGGCGAAGGTGCAGAAGCGACAGGGCCGGCTCGGATGAAGCTGCTCATAAATGACCACAATGTTTTTTTAATTAAAACGCTAACATTTACCAGTAATCGTTGGAAAAGGTTTCATATATAATCTTTTTATGAAACATCGCTTACGTGGCTGGCTGCTTCTTCTGGTGGCGGTGATGTTGTTTGGTGCGGCCGCCGCCGACAGCCAACGCTTGCTCGATCATGAATTCTGGGCGCGCGCGGACTACGGCGCGGTTTACTTCGCCATCGTGCGCATGGGGGAGGACGTAAACCAGCGCGATGATTTCGGGGTGACCCCGCTCCACCTTGCCGTCGCCAACAGCGCCGACCCAGTGGTGATTCGATTGCTGCTCGAGCACGGGGCGCGGGTGGGGGCGGTGGACGACCGCGGTTGGACGCCCCTGCACGCGGGTGCGGCCTTCGGCCCCAACCCTGAGGTGCTGCGGGTGCTGGTGGAGGCGGGGGCGCGGCCCAACGCCCAGAACGAACGCGGCTGGACCCCTCTGCACGTGGCGGCCGCCTACAACTCCAACCCCGAGGCGGTTCGCGTACTGGTCGATCTCGGAGCCAACGTGCAGGCGCTGGCCTGGCGCGGCTGGAGGGAGATCGCGCTGGATCGCCTGAACCTGAATTCGTCGCAGCGGGTATACGTCATGGCCCGGAGCAAGCTCGCGGTGGGCTACGAGTGGGGTTTCACGCCCCTGCACGCGGCCGCTGCGGCGAGTGAAAACCCCGAGGTCGTGCGAGAGCTGGTGCGTTTGGGCGCAAAGGTCAACTCCCCCACCCTCGAAGGGTTTACCCCCATGCACGCGGCGGCGGTCTACAACGAGCACCAGGAGGTGCTGCGTACCCTGGGGCTCTTGGGGGCCGGTTTGGACGCCCGGAACGTTAACGGCATGGCGCCGCTCCACTTCGCGGTGGGATTCCGTTTTCTCAATCCCGAAGGGGCGCGCACCCTCCTCGAGATGGGAGCGGACCCCAACGTGCAGGACCGCGACGGCTGGACCCCCTTGCATTACGCCGTATGGGAGGAGCCCACGCCCGAGGCCGCGCTACTGTTGCTCGCGTTTGGCGCCGACCCCGGCCTGCGCACCGTGGACGGGCTGACCGCCTGGGACCTGGCGCAGCGGAACGACCGCTTGCGCGTCCATGAAGACTTCGGACGCCTGCGCCGCGCGTTGCGGGCGCCCTAGTCAGCGTTCGTCGAACTCGTTCGGGGGGTAATCGCTCTGGATGTGCTGCACCTTGAGCGTAGCCCCCACCCACTCGCGGATCAGCTCGTCGTAGAGCTCGGGTGCGACCTCGGGCCTGAGCGCCTCGATGGTCTCGCGCGCCTGGTCGAGGATGGCCTCGGCCTCCTCGAAGTCGCGGTCCTTGACCGCCTTTTCCTCGGCATGGACCAGCATGGTACGGAAGAGTACCAGGTTGTCGAGTACGTTCAGCGATTCGTGTTTGCCCATGGCTAGACTCCGTACACCTTCTCGAGGAAGCCCAGGAGCGCGGTGTTGAAGGCCTCGGGGTTTTCCAGGTTGGCCATGTGACCGGCCTCGGGAACGATGAGGAACTCGGCGTCGGGGATGGCGGCGGCGATGGCGCGGGCGTCGGCCGGCGGGGTGAGGGTGTCTTCCTCGCCCACGAGCACCAGCGTCGGCACCTCGATCTCGCCCAGCAGCGGGCGCGAGTCGGGGCGGGCGGCCAGCGCCTCGAGCGCCCGGGCCACCCCTTCGGGATCGGCTTCGCGCACCCAGCGCTCGACCCACTCAAGGACCGCCCGCTTTTCTTCGGTGTCCGCGGCGCGCGTGCCCGGGCCCAGCAGCGAGG
>JALSQD010000003.1 GCA_026985615.1 Thermaceae bacterium
CCGCCGGCCACGCCCTGACGGCGGCGGTCCTCGGGGATGTGGGCGATGCGGCCGCGGCGGCGGCTCCAGGGGGCGCGCCCCAGCACCCGCACCTCGCCGCGCTCGGGCCGACGCAGCCCGGTGACCACCTCGACGAGCTCGCGCTGACCGCTCCCGGCCACGCCGGCTAGGCCCAGGATCTCGCCGGCACGCACCCGCAGGTTCACCCCGCGCAGCGCGGGCAGGCCGCGGTCGCTTGCGGCGTGCACCTCCGCGAGCTCGAGCACCGCCTCCCCGGGCCGCGCCGGCGGCTTGCGGCGCTCGAAGCTGACCTGCCGCCCCACCATCATCCGCGCCAGCTCGGCCTTGTCGGCCTCCTCGCGGGCGATCGTCCCCACCCGCCGCCCCTTGCGCAGCACGGTGATGCGATCGGCCACCTCGAGCACCTCGTCGAGTTTGTGGCTGATGAAGATTACCGCCTCCCCCTCGGCCCGCATCTTGCGGATGAGTTTGAAGAGCTCCTGGGCCTCCTGCGGCGTGAGCACCGAGGTGGGCTCGTCGAGCGCGAGCAGCATGGCGCCCTGGAGCATTGCCCGCACGATCTCCACCCGCTGTTTCTCGCCCTCGGAGAGCTGCCAGACCGGGGCGTGGGGGTCGAAGCGGAAGCCGTAGTGGCGCGTAAGCTCGGCGATGCGGCGCTCGAGCCCCCGGGTGGGGAAGAAAAAACCGCTGGGCATGCCCAGCGCGAGGTTTTCGAGCACCGTGTGCGCCCGCACCAGCAGCGGGTGCTGCGGCACCAGCCCGATTCCCAGCCGGATCGCCTCCTGGGGCGAACGGATGCGCACCGGCCGCCCTTGCCATAAAATTTCCCCCTCGTCGGGGGGATAGAGGCCGTAGAGCAGGCTAATCAGGGTTGTTTTCCCAGCCCCGTTCTCGCCCAAGAGCGCGTGCACCTCCCCTTTGCGCACCTCGAGCGACACGTGGTCTACAGCCACCACGCCAGGAAAACGCTTGGTAACGTTTTTCAGTGTGAGCAGCGCTTCTGGCTCCGTCATAGGGGCCACCGGCCGGGCCGGATGGCTTAATTATTCCCGAGCCTCCAGGAAGCGTCAAGCGCCGCGAACGGATGGGAGTTCGTCCAACCCGAGCGAAAGATTAGCGCCTGCGCGGGGCCGCAGCGCCGCCCGGAACCCCGCCGCCTGCGCCCACGCCCGCGAGCCGGGTGAACTCCTTTGGGTCCACCGCGCGCGAGAGCGCCAGCTCGTAAGAGATAAGCTTGCGGCGGTATAGGTCGGCCAGGTGGGCGTCCATCGTGATCATGCCGTGCTGGCCACCGGTCTGGATGACACTGGTGAGCTGGTGGCTCTTGCCCTCGCGGATGAGCGCCCGCACCGCCGGGGTGGCCACCATCAGCTCATAGGCCAGCACCCGACCGTCGCCGAAGGCCTTGGGCAAGAGCTGCTGGGTGAGCACGGCCACCAGGTTGTTGGAGAGCTGTACCCGCACCTGTTCCTGCTGGTTCTGGGGAAAGACGTCGATGATGCGGTCGATCGTCTCGGGCGCCGAGTTGGTGTGCAGGGTACCCATGACCAGATGGCCGGTCTCGGCGGCGGTGATCGCGGCCGAGATCGTCTCGTAGTCGCGCATCTCGCCCACCAGGATCACGTCGGGCGCCTGACGCAGCACGCTGCGCAGCGCCTCGTGGAAGCCGTGGGTGTCGGTACCGACCTCGCGCTGATTGACGATCGACATCTTGTGCTTATGGAAGAACTCGATCGGGTCCTCGATGGTCACGATGTGGGCCCGCCGGTTCTCGTTGATGTAGTCGAGCATCGAGGCCAGCGTGGTCGACTTACCCGAGCCCGTAGGCCCGGTCACGAGCAGCAGCCCGCGCGGGCTCAGCGCCAGCTCGCCGATGTTCTTGGGGAGGCCCAGCTCGTCGAACGACTTGATCACCGCGGGCACAACGCGCAGCACCCCGCCCACGGAGCCGCGCTGGAAGAAGACGTTGACGCGGAAGCGGCCGCTGCCCGGCAGGCTGAAGGAGAAGTCGAGCTCCTTGTTCTCCTCGAACTGGCGCTGTTGCTTCTCGTCCATCAGCGCGTACATCAGCTTGCGGGTGTCCTGCGGCGTCAGCGTCTCGTACTCGGTGGGGTGGAACTCGCCGTCCACCTTGATCATCGGCGGCATGGCCACCGTGATTACCAGGTCCGAAGCACCGCGCTCGACCGAGAGCTTCAAAAGATCTACGATATCCGGAACCTTCTGCTGCATCCCTGCCTCCTCTACTCAATCGTCCGGGCCATGACCTCTTCGAGGGTGGTGATGCCCTTCATGGCCTTGTAAATGCCGTCTTCGCGCAGCGTCTTCATGCCCTTGCTGCGCGCGAGTTCCTTGATCTCGGTGGCCGACTTGCCCTCGACGATGGCCCGGCGGATGTCGTCGTCGATGACCATGAGTTCGTGGATGGCGTAACGGCCCTTGTAGCCGGTGCCGTTACAGCGCTCGCAACCCACACCGCGGTAAAGGGTGACGTCTTTAAGGTCTTCCTCGGTCAACCCGAGGCGCCGCAGCACCGAGGGGTCGGGCTCCACCTCTACCTTGCAGTGGTCGCAGACCTTGCGCACGAGGCGCTGCGCCAGCACCCCGATGAGCGAGGCCGAGATGTTGAAGAGCTCCACGCCCATCTCGTCGAGGCGCGTTACCGCGCCTGCGGCGTCGTTGGTGTGGAGGGTGGCGATGACCAGGTGGCCGGTGAGCGCCGCCTCGGTGGCGATCTGCGCGGTCTCCGAGTCGCGGATCTCGCCGACCATGATGATGTCCGGGTCCTGACGCAGGAAAGCGCGCAGCGCCCGGGCGAAGGTGAGGCCCGCCTGCACGTTCACCTGGGTCTGGTTGATGCCGGGAATCTCGTACTCGACCGGGTCTTCGATCGTGGTCGTGTTCTTGTCGGGGGTGGCCACGCGCTTGAGGATCGAGAAGGTGGTGAACGACTTACCCGAACCGGTGGGGCCGGTGATCAGGAAGATGCCGTAGGGCTTGCTGATGACCTCCTGGAAGCGCTCGAAGACGTCGGGGGCGAAGCCCAGACCCTCGATCTCGGGGATCTCGGTAGCCTTGCGCAAGAGGCGCATCACCGACTTCTCGCCGTAGACCGTGGGCAGCGTCGAGAGGCGCAGGTCAAGGTCGATGCTGCGGTCGCGGAAACGCACGCGCCCATCCTGAGGAAGGCGGCGCTCGGCGATGTCGAGGTTGCCCATGATCTTGATGCGGCTGGCGATGGCCGGCCCCGCGCCCTTGGGCAGGCGCATGTACTCGCGCAGCGCGCCGTCGATGCGGATGCGCACGATCACGTCGGACTCGCGCGGCTCGATGTGAATGTCCGAGGCGTCCTGCAGGTAGGCCTCGCGGATGATGGTGTTGACGAGCCGCACCACCGCGTTGTCGTCGAGGGTGGAGGAGGTGTCCTCCTCTTCCTGGTGGCGCTGAGCGAACTCCTTGGTGAGCTCGTCAAGGTCGCCGCTGGGGCCGTAAAAACGCTCGATGAGCTTGATGATCTGTTGCTCGGTGGCGACCGCGGGGATGATCTCGCGCTTGGTGAAAACCCGCAGGTCGTCGATGGCCCAGATATTGCGCGGATCCTTCATCAGCACCACCAGGGCGTCGCCCTCAAGGTGGTGCGGGAAGATCGTGTAGCGGCGCACCGTGTTCTCGCTCACCAGGTGGGCCACGCTGGGGTCGGGTGGGTTCTCCACGGGGTCGATGTAGTCGTAGCCCAGCTGGATGGCCAGGCTCTGAGCCAGCATCTCGGGGTTGATCTTGCCCGACTGCACCAGAGTGTCCTCGAGGCGGCCGCCCCCGGCGCGTTGCTTCTTGAGAGCCTCTTCCACGTCGTCCGGGGAGACGTACCCCAGCTCCACCAGCACCTCGCCCAGAGGCCGCGTTTTACCCATGCGCTCCTGGACCTTGAGCGCCTGGCGCAGGCTCTCGCGGTCGAGCTTGCCGTCCTGCACCAGCGACTCGCCCAGCCGGTCTTGGCCCGGGTAGGCGCGCTCGAAAAGCTTTTCCCACTCGTCGGGGGTGGTGAGCAAGAAGCGTACCGGCTGGTCGATGAGGCTTTCGATGGCCTCGCGGTGGCGCATGTCGGAGACGACCACGTCCACGCCCTTGCGGTCGGCCTTGACCGGCACGGCGTGGTAGCGCAGGGCGTCGGTGCGGAGGAAGAGCCCCACCGCGCCCGCCTTGGGCTTGATCTTGTCGGTGCTGGGAAGGAACTCAACCTTCTCCTGCTCGGCGAGGGCCTCGTAGAGCTGCTGCTCGCTGATGAGACCGCGGCCGACGAAAATGCGGCCCAGCAGCTCGCCCGTTTTCTCCTGCTGCACGAGCGCCTGCTCCAGGTCTTCCTTCGTGATCAGGTTCTTCTTGAGGAGCAGCTCGCCCAGGAGCAGCTCGTGCTCGGGGGCGGATTTGGGCGGGGGTGGAGGCTCGAGCCCCAACTCGGGGTAGTTGACCGCGAGGGCGTACTCGAACGAGGGCCTGAGCACCTGGTAGGGCTCGACGAGCATGCCGGTGAGGTCTTCCACCTCGTCCACCCGCAGGGTGTCGAGGGGGTTGGTGAAGGCCACCCGCAGGGTGTCGCCGCCCTCGTCGAGGCCGAAGGGGATGGCCTCGAGCTCGCGCGCCTTCTCCGCGGGCAGTTTGGCCCGCACCTCGGGTGGGATCTCCACCTCGTGCAGGTTGACCAGCGGGATGCCGAAGGCCTCCTCGATGACCTGGGCCATGCGCTGCTCGGAGAGCAGCCCCATGTCCACGATCACCTCGGCCAGCGATCCACCAATTTCACGGTGCCGCTCCAGGGCACGCTGCAAATCCTCGTCCTTCAAGTGGCCGAGTTCAATAAGTGCGGCACCGAGCCGCTTATCGCCAATCGTCAATACGCTCATGTGGGTCCTCCAGCCGAAACCGGGCGGCGGTCCTTAGTCTTGACCTAAGTATAGTCGCCCCCTACCGCTGCGCTCGTTTATTATCTTTCGGAACCCGGAGCATGTGCACCCCCGTTTTGGGGGCCCGGCATCGCCTCGAGAATGCGGCGCTCGAGCGCCCGCACCCAGCGCGTGTGCGGCAGCCCCTTCTTCGGCTCGATGGGCTCCACGAGCACCGAGTAGGCTCCGATCAGGTTGGCCCCCAGCACGTCGGTGAAGAGCTGGTCGCCGGCCACGGCCACCTCGCGCGGCGCAAGCCCCATCCGCCGCACCGCCCGGCGTAGGCTCCAGGGAAAGGGCTTGCCTGCGAGGCCCCAGCCCTCGCGCTCCATCGCCTCCGCCCAGGCGCGCGTGCGCCCGCGCTTGGCGTTGGAAACGATGAAGACGGGGATCCCCGCCTCGGCCAACGCCCGGTTCCACGCAGCCAGCTCGTCCCCCGCCGGCGGGGGGACGCCGTAGGGCACTAGGGTGTTGTCGAGGTCCACCACGAGGCCGCGGAGCCCCCGCTCCGCCAGCCACTCGGGGGTGAGCTCGGTCACGCGCCACACGCGCGCCTTGGGCCAGAGCAGCCGCATCGGCCCCAGCCTACCCCGGCCGCCGGGGCACCTGGATGAGTCCCCACATGCGTCCGCTCGTCGCCCCATCACGGCGGTAGGAGAAAAGCGTCGGGTCACGGTAGGTGTCGCGTCCCGAAAAGGCAATGCGCCTGAGCCCAATCCCCAGCGCGAGCGCCTGCTGGCGGATCGCGGTGGGCAGGTCGAGCCGCGCCCGCCCCGGCTCGGGGTCGGGGAGAACGGCGTCCTCGTAGCCCGCCTTGACGAAGCGCTCCGCCAGCTCCGCCGAAACCTGGTAGCTGGGTCCGGCGATGCCCGGACCCACGGCCAGGCGCAGCCGTGCCGGATCGGCGCCCAGCTCCGCCAGCCGCTCCACCCCTACGGCCAGGATGTTCCCCAGCACCCCGCGCCAACCCGCGTGCAGCGCCGCCACCGCCCCGGCGGCGGGGTCCTCCAGTAGGAGTGGGTAACAGTCGGCCACGCTCACGGCGAGCACGAGGCTGGGCTCGGCGCTCACCAGCCCATCGCCCTCCCACACCCCGCTTTCGCGCACTGCGTGCACCACCGCGCCGTGCACCTGGCTGAGGCGCGCCAGCGGCGCGCCGCCAAAGGCGGCCAGCACCCGGCGGCGGTTCTCGGCCACGGCCTCGGGGTCGTCGCCGGTGGCGGTCGAGAGGTTGAGCGCGGCGTAGGGCCCGGTGCTCACGCCCCCGGCGCGGGTGGTAAAGCCGTGGGGCGCGGCGATCAGGTCCGAGCGCAAAAGGTTCACGGCTCCTTAGGCGTCCAGCGGTTCGCGTCGCGCGCTTCGTACTTGGCCATCGCCGCCAGGAAGGCCTCCTCCAGGTCGATGCCGTGGCTGTTGGCCATGCTGATGAGGACGAAGAGCAGGTCGGCCAGCTCCTCGGCCAGCTCGCCCGCCGCCTCGCCCGGCTTGGGCTTCTTGCCGTGGGCGTGGGCCAGCACCCGCGCCACCTCGCCAGTCTCCTCGGCGAGCCGCGCCAGCATGAGCAGCGGCGGAAAGTAGCCCTCCTCGAAGCGGCCGATCCAGGCGTCGACCCGCTCCTGGGCCTCCTTCAAGGTCAGGCTCACTTACGCACCAACTCCTGCGCGGGGCTCGCGGTGTAACGAGCCATCAGCTCCACGGTGTGCTCGACGTCGCCCAGGTCGATCATCTCGGAGGGCGAGTGCATGTAGCGGTTGGGTACGCTCACCACCGCGGCGGGCACGCCCTCGCGCACGATCGCGATCTCGTCGGCGTCGGTGCCCGACCAGCGGCCGTGGGCCTCAAGCACGTAAGGGATTTCGTGCTCCGCGGCCAGCGCCCGCAGCCGCGCCAGCACCTCCGGGTGGGCGTAGGGCCCCACGGCCAGGCTGGGTCCCTTGCCCAGGGCCACCTCGCCGTGCTGCTTGGGGTCCACCCCGGGCTGCTTGCTGCAGTGGGTCACGTCCACCACCAGCGCGGTGTCGGGCTCGAGCCGGAAGGCGGCGGTGCGCGCGCCCCAGGCCCCGATCTCCTCCTGCACCGTGGCCACGGCCACCACCTCGGCCTCACCGCCCAGCTCCTGAGCCAAGCGCAGCGCCTCGAGCGCCACGAAGGCACCGATGCGGTTGTCGATGGCGCGGCTCACCACCCGCCGCCCCATCAGGTAGCGCAGCGACTGGTCGATCACGCCCACGCTACCCACCTCGAGCACTTCCAGCGCCTCCTTCTTGTCCGCCGCGCCCACGTCGATCCAGAGGTCCTTGACCTTGACCGCCTTCTCGCGGTCGCTTTCTTCCATGGCGTGCACGGGCTTGCGCCCCACCACGCCCAGCACGTGCCCCTTCCGGCCCAAAAAGCGCACGTGCTGGCCCACGAGCACCTGGGCGTCCCAACCTCCCAGGGGCTCGACGTGGACGAAGCCCTCGTCCGAGACGTAGGTGACGATCAGGCCGATCTCGTCGATGTGCCCGGCCAGCATGATGCGCGGGCTTCCACCCGGGCGGATGCGGGCGTAGCTGTTGCCGTGGGCGTCGCGCCAGACCTCGTCGGCAAAGGTCTCGGCCTCGCGCACCCAGACGCGCGCGGCCTCGTCCTCGAAGCCGCTCGGCCCCACCGCACCCAGGAGCTCCTCGAAAAAGTTGAAGTTCAGTTCTGGTTTCATCGCCCCCAGTATAGGCAGGTAAGCTGAGCGTATGAAAAAGGCGCTGGCGCTGATCGCGCACGACAAGAAGAAGGCCGACCTAATCGCCTTCGCCAAGGACCACCGGGAGCTGCTCTCGCGCTTTCCCATCATCGCCACCGGGACCACAGGCAAGATGCTCGAGCAAAAGGCGGGGCTCGAGGTGGAGCGGGTGCAGTCGGGGCCGCTCGGCGGCGACCTGCAGATCGGCGCCCGCATCGCCGAGGACCGCGTTCTCGCGGTCATCTTCTTCCGCGACCCCCTCACCGCCCAGCCCCACGAGCCCGACGTGAGCGCACTCATGCGCATCTGCGACGTACACGACGTGCCCCTGGCCACTAACCTGGCCGCGGCCGAGGCGGTGGTGGCGTGGTTGGAGGAGATGAGCTAGCGTTCGGCAGCCGCCGGATCGATCACCGACGTCCCCACCTTCCTCAAACCCCTATCGAAGCTGACCACCTGGCCACCGTACTCCTCAGCCCACGCCAGCAAGAAAACGTCGGGAAAGTCCAGCCCGGCGCCGGGATAGGCCTGCAAAGCGCGCATAAGTACGGCTTCATCGAGGGGTTCGAAGACGCGAGCAGTAAGCAGCGTGCCAAGTTCCCGGGCCGCCTCCTCCGGGCTGAGCCCGTACACCTCACCCTCGAGCACGTAGACGGCCTCGGCCATGTGCATCGGGTGCACCTTGAGCCGCCGGCCCTGCGCCTCCAGGTCGAGCAAGTAGTCGCGTGCGGCGCGGAACATCGGCTCGGGCGCACGCGTCACGAGCCGCAACAGTACATTGGCGTCGGCGATCAGCGCCCCCACCGCTTGCGCGCCTCCTCGCGCTCGGCCTCGAGCAGCGCCTCCGCGCTTTCGAAGCGCCACCGGGGCTCGTGGCCAGGAAGCCGGGCGAGCACCTCTTCCAGCCGCCGCTTCTTGCGCGGCACAATGCGAATTACGCCTTCCTCGACCTCAACCCAGAGCTCGTCCCCGGGCTCGAGCCCGAGCGCGTCGCGCACCGGCTTGGGAAGCACGACCTGCCCTTTGCTGGAAAGGCGGGTGATGGGCATGGTTGTATCTTACCATGTGTAAGACGATCCGTGCTCGGACCTTGTGTTCTCCTTCCCGAGCCTCCCGCATCTTTGCACCCGAACCGCAGCGTTAGACTGAAAAGGGGCAACGCCCCAGAACGACGATGGGAACCGCCGAGATCGTCGGCGTCGGCAGCGAGCTGATTCGCGGCGAGACGCTCGACACCAACACCGCCGAAGTCGCCCGCAGCCTGCGCCTCTACGCGCTCGAGGTCTGGCGCACCCTGCGCGTAGCCGACGACGTAGAGCGGCTAGCGCAGACCGCGCGCGAGCTGTGGCCGGGCGCGCGCCTGCTCGTTTTCCTGGGCGGGCTCGGACCCACCCCCGACGACGTGACCACCGAGGCCGTCGCTCGCGGGCTGGGGCTCGAGCTTGCCGAAGACCCCGCCATGCTCGCCGAGATCGCCCGGCGCTTCGAGCGGATGGGGCGGCGCATGACCGACCGCAACCGCAAGCAGGCCCAAAAGCCCAAAGCGGCCCGCTGGCTGGAAAACCCGCGTGGCACCGCCCCGGGCTGGTGGCTGCGCTCCGGCGGGCGCGACCTGGTGGTCCTGCCGGGTCCGCCGGCCGAGTGGCGGCCGATGTGGGCCGAGCTGCTGCCCCGGCTGGGCCTGCCCGAAAGCGGCCGCGTGCGGCGCCAGGTCAAGACCTTCGGCCTGGGCGAGTCGCAGATCATGGAACGCCTGGTCGAGGTGTGGGACCGGGGTGTGACCAGCGGGATCTACGCACACCCCGACGGCGTCTACCTGAGCGCCGAGGGCGACCCTGCGGCCGTGGAGGCCTGGATTCGCGAGGTGGCGCGCCGGCTCGGCGAGTACGTGTGGGGCTACGACGACGACGCCCTGCCAGGGTTAATCCTCTCGTGGCTGCGCGACCAGGGAGCCACGCTCGCCACCATGGAGTCGCTCACCGGCGGGCTCGTGGCCGAGCTCGTCACCGGTGTGCCCGGGGCGAGCCAGAGTTTCGCGGGGGGCATGGTATCCTATTCTATGGGCGCTAAGGCCCGTTTTGGCGTGCCAACCGACACCCTCACGGCCCACGGGGCCGTTTCCGCCGAAACCGCCTCGGCCATGGCCGAGGCTGCCCGGCGCGAACTCGATACGACCTACGGCCTGGCCACCACCGGCGTGGCCGGCCCCGACGAACTGGAAGGACATCCCGTCGGCACCGTCTACGTCGGCCTGGCCGGACCGAACGGCACCCAAACGAGGCGCTTTCGCTTTCCGCCGCTGGGGCGCGGAGCCATCCGCCAGCGCGCCGCCTACGCGGCGCTGGCGACGTTTTGGAGCCACCGCCGATGAGACTCTTCTACGCGATCTTTCCACCCCGCGACGTCCAGCAAAAACTGGCCGAGGCGCAGACCTCGCTCCGCGGCCAGTGGAAACCGGTGCGCGCCGATCAGATCCACCTCACCCTGGGCTTCTTGGGTGAGGTGCCCCAACGCGACCTGGCGCGGGTACGCGCCGCGGCGCGCGACGCGGCGCGCGCGAGCGGCCCCTTCACCGCGCGGGTGCGGGGGACGGGCTTCTTCCCCAACGAAGGGCGGCCGCGCGTCTGGTTCGCCCGCGCCGAGGGCGACGGCTTCGAGCCCCTGGCGCTGGCGCTGCGCGAGGCCCTGCCGGAATACCTGGACGACGGGCGGCCCTTCAAGGCCCACCTGACCCTGGCGCGCCGCAAAGGGCCCGCCCCGCGCGTGCCGCCGGTGGTCTTCGACCTCGAATTTCCCGTGGGGCAGTTCGCGCTGGTCGAGAGCCGGCTGACGCCGAAGGGCCCCATTTATACGGTTTTGGACACCTTTCCCCTCAAAGGAGCGTGAACCCCATGGAACCCAACGACCGGCAAAAGGCCTTGCAAACCACCTTGAAGCAGATCGAAAAGCGCTTCGGCACCGGCGCGATCATGCGCCTGGGCGAACGGCCGCGGCAGCAGGTGGAGGTCATTCCCACCGGCAGCCTGGCGCTCGACCTGGCCCTGGGCATCGGCGGCATCCCCCGCGGGCGCATCATCGAGATCTACGGCCCCGAGTCGGGCGGCAAGACCACGCTGGCGCTGCACATCGTGGCCCAGGCCCAGAAGGCGGGCGGCGTGGCCGCCTTCGTGGACGCCGAGCACGCCCTCGACCCCGTCTACGCGCGCCAGCTGGGCGTGGACGTGGACAACCTGCTTCTCAGCCAGCCCGACACCGGCGAGCAGGCGCTCGAGATCGTGGAGCTGCTGGTGCGCTCGGGCGCGGTGGACGTGATCGTGGTGGACTCGGTGGCGGCGCTGGTGCCGCGAGCCGAGATCGAGGGCGAGATGGGCGACTCGCACGTGGGCCTGCAGGCGCGGCTGATGAGCCAGGCGTTGCGCAAGCTCACCGGCGTGCTGGCCAAGAGCAACACCTCGGCCATCTTCATCAACCAGATCCGCGAAAAGGTGGGTGTGATGTACGGTAACCCCGAGGTGACCACCGGCGGGCGGGCGCTCAAGTTCTACAGCTCGATCCGCCTCGACGTGCGCCGCAAGGGGCAGCCCATCAAGAAGGGCGACCAGCCCATCGCCAACGTGGTGCGGGTCAAGGTGACCAAGAACAAGCTCGCCCCACCCTTCCGCGAGGCCGAGCTCGAGCTCTATTTCGGCCGCGGCATCGACCCGGTGGCCGACCTCGTCACCGTAGCCACCGACCAGGGCGTGATCCAGAAGTCAGGCTCCTGGTTCTCCTACGGCGACATTCGCCTGGGTCAGGGCAAGGAGAAGGCCGCCGACTACCTGCGCGAAAACCCCGACCTCATCGAAGAAATCCGTGCCAAGGTGCTGGGGCAGGGCACCGAAAACGCCGAGGCGGGCCCCGACAAAGCCTAGGAGGAGCGACCGTGGAAACCCTCATCATCGTTGTCATCACCGCCCTGGTCGCCACCGGCGCCGCGCTGTTCGTGAGCCGCCGCAGCAGCAGCAGCGGCCCCTCGAGCGCCCCCCTGCTCGAGGAGATCGAGCGCCTGCACCAGACCGCCGAGGAAGAGCGCAAGCGCCTCGAGGAAGAGCGTCGGCGCCAGGTCGAGGAGACCCAGCGCGAGATCGAGCAGATGCGCGCCGCCGCCCGCGAGGAGGCCGCCCGCATAAGCGAGCAGGCCCGCCGCGAGCTGGAAGAGGCGCGGGCCGAGGCGCGACAGCTGCGCGAGCGCGCCGAGGCCGAGGCTGACCGCCTGCGCGCCAAGCTCGAGGCCGAGATGAAGAGCCGGCTGGCCGAGGAGCGCCAGCGGCTCGAGGCCGACCTGGCCCGCGAGCGCGAGCGCATCGAGCGCGACCTCGAGGCCATCCGCCGCGAGCGCGAGGAGCTGAAGCGCCAGGACGAGCGCCTGGCCCGCCGCGGCGAGCAGCTCGACGCCCGCGCCGCCCGCCTCGACGAGCAGGAAAAGAAGCTGGTGGCCGAGGAGCGCCGCCTGGCCCAGCTGGCCGAGGAGCTCGACAAGCGCGCCCGCGAGATCGACCTCAAGCTCGAGGAGATCGCCGGCCTGACCCGCGAGGAGGCCCGCAAGCTGCTCCTGGCCCGGCTCGACGAGGAGCTGGAGGAGGAAAAGGCCATCCACGTCAAGGCGGCCATGGAGCGGGCCCGCATAGAGGCCAAGAAACAGGCCGCCCACCTGATCGCCCAGGCGGTCCAGCGCCAGGCCTCGGAGACGGCCGCGCAGCTGGCGGTAAGCGTGGTACCCATCCCCTCCGACGCCATGAAGGGCCGCATCATCGGCCGCGAAGGGCGCAACATCCGCACCTTCGAGTCGTTGACCGGGGTGGACCTGATCATCGACGACACCCCCGAAGCGGTCATCCTCAGCTCCTTCAACCCGGTGCGCCGCGAGATCGCCAAGATGGCGCTCGAGCAGCTGGTCACCGACGGCCGCATCCACCCCAGCCGGATCGAGGAGGTGGTAGAGAAGGCCAAGGAGGAGATGAAGCACTACCTCTACGAGCGCGGCGAGGAGGCGGCGCTCGAGGCCGGCGTGGTGGGGCTCAAGCCCGGTCTGGTCCAGCTCCTCGGCCGGCTGCACTTCCGCAGCAGCTACGGCCAGAACGTGCTCAAGCACTCCATCCAGGTGGCCCACCTGGCCGGCATCCTGGCCGCTGAGCTGGGGCTCGACGTCAACCTGGCGCGCCGTGCGGGGCTGATGCACGACATCGGCAAGAGCGTGGACCGCGAGATCGAGGGCACCCACGTGGACATCGGCATCGCCCTAGCCAAGCGCTTCGGTGAGCCGCCCGAGGTGCTCGACGCCATCGCCCACCACCACGACCCCGAGAACGCCGAGACCACCTACGCCGTGCTGGTGGCCGCCGCCGATGCCATTAGCGCCGCCCGCCCGGGCGCCCGCCGCGAGAGCATGGAGGACTACATCAAGCGGCTGGAACAGCTGGAGCAGATCGCCACCAGCTTCCCCGGCGTGGAGCAGGCCTTCGCAGTCCAGGCCGGCCGCGAGGTGCGCGTGCTGGTCAAGCCCGGCAAGGTGAACGACGCGGGGGCCACCCTGCTGGCCCGCGAGATCGCCCAGCGTATCGAGCGCGACATGGACTACCCGGGGCAGGTGCAGGTGACCGTGGTGCGCGAAACCCGGGCGGTGGACTACGCGAAGTAGGCCTCCGGCGCTTCACCGCAACACCGGCCCCGCGGGGCCGGTGTTGTCCTATGAAAACGCCAGCCCGGGTATTTCGCGGCCGCCCGCACCCGCGGGAAGCGACTGCAACACACTTCTCGTGGCGCTCATACCTCACCCGATACCGGTGTCTTTGTAACGCTCCGTCTGCAGCCTCCTGGGTTCGGCACCCACCGCGCGGTTGGCGACGGTTTTTGTAGGCGGTATGGGACTAGGAGCCCAACCTGTCGCCGTAGGCTTCCTGGCCCTCAGCCAAAATGGAATACAATAACGCTAATGTCGCGCGGAAAGGCCCTTCCCCGCTCCGTGCCCGCAGCGCTGCGGCGCGGGTGGGCGTTCGCGGTCGGCCCCACCGGAACGGCCTTGATGCTGACGGGAAGCGCGCTGCTCGCCTACGCCTGGGTTCGTTGGCTACGGCGCTTTTTCGACTACTCGCCCTGGCTGATCGCCGAAATTTGGCCGCCCGGATTCGACGCCTACGCCCTGGGTCTAGCGGTGCAGGAGTGGCTGGTGCCGGTGGCGCTGGTGGGCCTGTTGACCGCCTGGTCAGTTTTCCGGCAGGTTTCGCTGGGCCACGGTCAAGGTCGAGACCGGCTCGGCGTTTGGCTGGCGCTGGCGCTGGCGCAACTGGCCTATTTCGGCTACCTGTTTGTGCTCGAGCGCCGCGACGTGGGGCACATCACCTACGGCGAGCTGCTGGTAATCTTCACCGGCTTCCTGCTGGGGCCGTCCGCTGGCCTGGCGTTCGGTCTGCTGACCGCTTTGGCGGCCGCCGGCCTCAACCTGGTAAGTTATCCGCCCGAGTCCTTCGCTCTTGACGACGTCTGGCGCTGGTACTTTCTTTACAACACTTACACGGCGGCACTCGTCTGGCTGGGGCCGACCGCCGGCTGGCTGGGCCGCTGGGCCGGCGGACGCAGGCAACTGGCGACCTGGGCGTTTGGGGGTGGCGCCCTGGTGGCCCTGGCGCGCGTTTTAATGCTTTACGGCGAGGGCGACCCGGGCGACGGGGTGGGTCTGATCGCCCCTCTGGCCCTGGCTGCGGCGGCGCTTCTGGGCGGACTGGGCCTGTTCTTGCGTAGCCTGCGGTTGCATGAGGTCGAACGTCGCGCCCGCGAGGGCGAACTGGCGCGCGCGCGGGCCGAACTCTCGGCGCTGCGGGCGCAGATTAACCCCCACTTCCTCTTCAACGCCCTCAATACGATCCGCTACTTCGTCCGCACCGACCCCGAAGAGGCCCGGCAGCTGCTGCTCCGGCTATCCGAGGTCTTCCAGCGGGTGCTGCACTCGGGCGAGTTCGTCTCGCTGGCCGACGAGATCGCCTACGCCGAAGCCTACCTGGCGCTCGAGCAAGCCCGCATGGGCGAGCGGCTGCGGGTCGAGTGGATCCGTCCCGAGGGCGATCTTCTGGAGGTGCGGGTTCCGGCGCTGGTGCTTGAGCCCCTGGTAGAAAACGCTGTGGTCCACGGCCTGGCAACTAAACCCGAGGGCGGGACGCTGCGCGTGGTGGTGGAGCGCTGGGGCGGAGATCTGGTGATCCAGGTGCGCGACGACGGGGTGGGCTTCGATCCCCATAGCAAGAATGGCGGCATCGCCCTGGCCAACATAGACGAGCGGCTGCGGCTCCTCTACGGCGAGGGGCGTGGCCTGCTGATCGAGTCGGAACCAGGACGCGGCACCCGCATCGAGCTGCGTCTCCCGCTGGCGGAGGGCGCGGCGTGAAGGTCCTGCTGGTCGACGACGAACGCCCCGCCCGTGCGGAGCTTCGCTGGGCGCTCGAGCAGGTGGAGCCCGACCTCCACGTGGGCGAGGCCGCCCACGCCGCCGAAGCGCTGCGTGAGTTGCGCACGGGCGACTACGACGCGGTCTTCCTCGACGTCCGCATGCCCGGCCTCTCGGGCCTCCAGCTCGCCGAGCTGCTGGCCGAGCTGCCCAAGCGCCCGATCGTGGTCTTCGTGACCGCCTACGCCGAGCACGCCGTGAGCGCCTTCGAGCTCGAGGCGGCCGACTACCTGGTCAAGCCGGTAGACGAGGCGCGCGTGGGCCGCACCGTGGCCCGGCTGCACCGACTGCTGGCGGAGGCGCAGCCGACCGCTCGCGCCGCGCGGCGGCTTTGGGTCGAGCTTGACAACGAAAACCTAAAGCCCCTCGACCTCGCGAATGTGGCCTGGTTCGAGGCGCGCGAGAAGCGGGTTTACGCCCACGCCCCGGGCGGGCCTTACCGCACGGGGCAGACCCTCAAGGAACTGGAAAGCTGGCTCCCGTCCGCCTTCGTGCGTGTGCACAAGGGCACCATCGTGAACCTGGACCAGGTGGCCGAGGTGGTGCCCTGGTTTTCGGGGAACTACCGCATCCGGCTCAAGAGCGGCGAAACGGTCAGGATGTCTCGACGTTACGCGTCCAAGTTCTGGGAGCGCAGCGGTCGGCGTCTTTAACCGCCTATCGCGCCTCCGAGACCACTCGTCGGCTCGACCGACGGGGGGCGCCGTTTGGCGTCTAAGCTCCGGGGGAAGGAGGCCCCGTGAGCTTGAGCCAAAACGAAACCCACCTACTGCTGCGAATAGGGTTCCTGCCATCGGGCTGGGCGGCCGAGCGGCTGCAGGCGCTGGGGGCGGAAGCCTTTGTGGAGGAGCAGCTCCAACCCGAACGCATCCCCGAAGACCCCGAGGTTGCGCGCAAGCTGGCACGGCTGAAATTGCTGGAGATGGAGCCGCGACTGCTCGCACGCGCCTTCGACGGCGAGGGCCGCGCCTACGTCGAACTGCTTCGGCGCCACCTGTGGCGCAACGGGCAATCACGAAGGCGACTAGAGGCGCGCATGGCTGCGTTCTGGACCAACCATTTCTACGTACCCGCAGAGGCGGCCGGCCACCACCTGGCCGACTACCACCGCACGCTCGAGCGCCACGCCCTGGGCAGCTTTCGCGACCTGCTCTTCGCGGTGGCCCGGCACCCAGCCATGCTCACCTACCTAAACAACGACTCCAATGTGGCCGAGCACCCCAACGAAAACTATGCCCGTGAGCTACTCGAGCTTCATACCTTGGGGGTGGACGGTGGCTACACCGAACAGGACGTAAAAGAGGCCGCGCGTGCACTCACCGGCTGGACCACCCACCCCCGCGCCATAGGCGGGTTCTTCTTCAACCCCGACGCGCACGACAAAGGGAACAAAACCATCCTGGGCCACACCTTTCCCGCAGGACGGGGCATTGAAGACGGTCTGGCATTGCTCGACCTGCTGGCGCGCCACCCGGGCACTGCGCGCTTCGTGGCCACAAAGCTAGCCTTATGGTTCGTAAGTGACGCGCCACCGGAAGGCCTGGTGCGGCGGCTGGCCGAGGTCTTCTTGCGGGCGCGGGGCGAGCTCCGCCCGGTGTTGCGCGCGCTCTTTTCCGCGCCCGAGTTCTACGCCGCGCGCGGTCAGCGGCTGCGCAGCCCGATTGAGTTCTTGGCCGCAGCCACCGAGGTCACCGGCGTGGCCTTCTTAGACGACTGGATCCTCCTCGACGCCTTGAATCGGCTGGAGCAGCCCTTTCTGGGCTGGAAGACCCCTGACGGCTACCCCACCCGCGCGAGGGCCTGGAGTAGTACCTCGGGGCTGCTGGCGCGCTGGCAGGTGGCGCTCGAACTGGCCCAGGAGGCCGACGGCGACCCGGAAGGCGGCTGGGGGTTGCTGGCGCATCTGGAAAACCGGGATCCCGCCGCCCGGACCGTCGGCGAATGGGTAGATAAGGCCACCCGCCAGGTCTGGGGCCGCGAGCCCTCAGGCGCACAGCTGGCCGCGCTCGTGGACTATACCTCCGACGGCCAGGGAGCGGGGCGTCCACTCACCCCCACGCTGGCCGGGCGCAAGCGCGGTGGGCTCTACGCCCTGTTGCTCGCCGCGCCCGAGTTCCAGTGGACCTGAAAGGAGGCGGCATGAACCGGAGGGATCTGCTCAAAACCCTGGGGGCATTGGGAGCGCTAGGCCTCACGCCGGGCTTTCAGCTGGGCTTCGCCGGCAGGGGGCGCGAGGAGCGGGTGCTCGTGGTCGTCTTCATGCGCGGCGGGGCCGACGCGCTTGCGCTGGCCGCCCCCCACGCCGAAGGCGGTTTCTATTACGACCGCAGGCCCACCGTGGCCGTGCCCGAGCCGGGGCGCCCGGGCGGCGGGCTCGACCTCGACGGCCGCTTCACCTTCCACCCTGCGCTGGCCCCGCTCTTCGAGCTCTACCGCGAAGGCAGGCTGGCGGTGGTGCACGCTGCGGGGCTGTCCGTACGAACCCGCAGCCACTTCGACGCGCAGCAGTATGTGGAGTCGGGCACGCCCGACGACAAATCAAGCCGCACCGGCTGGTTGGGGCGCCATCTGGCGCTCACCGCCGGTGCGGACGCCTCGCCCTTCCGGGGCGTGGGGATGGGCGACGTGGTGCCCGCCTCGTTGCTGGGACCGGTGCAGCCGCTGGCGCTGCGCGCGCTCGAGGCGTTCCGACTGCACGGGCGCGAGGGCGAATGGCCGGCCATGCAGCGTAGCCTGCGCGCGCTCTACGCCTCCGACCCGCTGGCGCCGGTGGCCCGAAACGTCTGGGAAGCGCTCGCGACCCTGGAGGGCCTGGCCGAGCGCCCCGCCCCCGCCTACCCGGAAACCCCCTTCGGACAGCGGCTCGCCACTGTGGCGCGCCTGATCCGGGCCGGGGTGGGGCTCGAGGTGGCCGCCCTCGACGCCGACGGCTGGGACACGCACGAAGATCAGGGCACCCTGGAAGGCGCGTTCGCCGGACTGGCGGAGGACTGGGCGCGTAGCCTGGCCGCGTTCTGGAACGACCTCGGCCCCCACGGTCGCCGGGTAACGGTGGTGGCGCTGAGCGAGTTCGGCAGGCGGGTCGAGGAAAATGCCAGCGGCGGGACCGACCACGGCCACGGCGGCGCCATGTGGCTGCTGGGCGCCGGCGTGCGCGGAGGGCGGGTCTACGGCCGCTGGCCGGGCCTGGCGGTAGCGGCGCTGGACGACGGCGACCTGGCCGTGACCACCGACGTGCGCGACGTGCTCGCCGAGGTGGTGGTGCGGGGGCTGGGCAACCCGCGCGTGGACGAGGTGTTCCCGGGATACCGGCCGCGGTTCCTGGGGCTCATGGAGGAGGCGTGACGATGAAGCGTTGGAGCGGTGTTTTGCTCTCGTTGGTGCTGGGCGCGGCGCTGGCCGCGGGGTCGTTTCTGAATAGCGCCGGGTTTCGGGCGCTCGAGCCCGAGGCGCGGCAAGCCATCGTGCTAGCGGTGAAAAGCCGGGAGGTCGGGCCGCGCCTCGCGCGCTACCCCGGCTGGACGGCGGGGGCGGAGCAGATCGAGGACCGGATCTGGCACGTCTGGTTCGAGCGCAAAGAGGAGTGGTTGGGCGAGGCCTACGTAGACCTGGCCACGAAGACGGTACGCGACATCTACCTGCCCGTCGAACCCACGGAGGCGGAGCTCGCCCGCGCCCTGCCACTGCTGCACAAGGCCGCGCTGGCCGACCCCGAGGTGCGCGCACTGGTCGAGGTGCCCGCCGAGTGGGACGAGGAGATCGTTTACGACAAGTGGGAGGAGGCCTGGTTCGTCTACTACTGGCGCGGCGACGACGCCGTGGGCGTCCGGCTCGAACGGCAGGATGGACGCTACCGCGTGCTCGAGGTGTTCGACCCGTTCGAGCTCGACGCGGCCCAGCAACGGCGGCACGACCAGGACCGGGCGATCCAGATCGCCTACGCGGCGGAGGCGGTGGGCCGGGCGCTCGAGCCCTACGACGACTGGACCACCTACGCCCAGCCGCTGGGGGGCGGGCACTGGACGGTGGACTTCGCCACCGGAGACATGACGGTGCTCAGCGTGCTGGTGGACCTGCCGGGCGGACAGGTGCTCGCCGTAGAAGCGCCGTAGGGCCTGTCGGATCCCCCGAGGAGGTCAGCGCAGGCTCAGGGGCTCGAGCCACCAACCCTCGGGCCCCACGTGTACCCGGGCCACGAGCTGCACGGCGCCGGTGGGCTCACCGATCCGCACGCCACCCGGCGGCAGGTAGGCAATGCGCGTGCCGTCGCAGAAGCTGCCGTCGGAGCGGGTGCGCATCAGGTTTCCGGCCGGTAACGGCAACCCTTCGCAGACGGCCGGAGCCTCAGGCGCAAACCAGCTCCAGGCGTAGCCGACGAGCACCACCTCGCGGTCCGCGTAGGCGGCCGGATCGGCCTCGATGGCCGCGAGCGTGGTCGCGCGCTGCGCAAACGCCAGTCCCGCGAAAAGGATTAGGACGAACCACGCATGGCGCATGCCCACCACCTCCTAGGGCGCCAGCGGCTCGCCGAACTCCACCTGATTGCCCAGGGGGTCGGTGTAGGCCACGGTCCGGAAGCCGAAGTCCTGATCCACCGGAGGCGCCTTGGGGGCGAGGCCCTGGGCCTCGAGCAGCCGCACCAGGGCGTCCACGTCGTCCACGGTAAAGAAGAGGCCCACGCCCCGGGTCTCCGGGTCGTCGGGGCCGACCTTGTGTAAGGCCAGCCGGGCGGAGCCGGTGTCGAACTCCACCCACTCGGCGTACTCGGCACAGGCGCGGAACCCCACGGCCTCCTTGTAGAACGCCAGGAGCGGCTCCAGGTCACGCGCGAAGAGGATCACGAACCCCAGCTTCATGGCGGCCTCCCTTCGGTTGGAGCCAGTATACCGTGGCTCAAAAAGTCAAAATCAATTACCGTTCATGGGTTTACTACGAACTACCAACCACAAGCCGCCTTTTATTCGTTCCCCCGGGCGAGCGAACCCTGCAGCGAGCAAGACCCGGGAGCTTATCCTGAACCAGATTCAGCGCCTGTCCCTACGAAAGTAGGGCCCATGCTGTACGAATAGCCGAGATTTCACCGCCGCTGACGGGCCTACTACAAGCCGCAAGCTACGGGCTACAGGCTACAAGCTACGGGCGCAATCTTTTAGTTCACCACGTACTACGTACCGCGCGCCGTAAGGCGCGCTTAGGCGCGCGCTAAACCTCCACCCCGATCTTCTCCGCCAGCAATTTGCGCACCAAGTCGGGGCGGGCGGTGCCGCGGGTGGCCTTCATCACCTGGCCCAGCAGGGCGTTGATGGCTTTGGTCTTGCCACCTTTTATCTGCTCGACCACAGCGGGGTTGCTGGCGATGACCTCGTCCACGATCTTCGCCAGCGCTCCCTCGTCGCTCACCGCCTCGAGCCCCCGCTCCTTCACCAATCGCGCCGGGTCGGCCCCCTCCATCACCTCCGGCAGTAGCTCCTTGGCCACCCGGCTGGTGATCTTCCCTTCGTCCGCCAGCTTCACGAGGGCCGCCAGATGCTCGGGGGTGAGGCCGGTCTCGGCCGCGGTCTTCTCGCTGGCCGCCAAGAACCCGCGCACGTCGGCGTTGAGCCAGTTGGCGAGTGCCTGGGTCGGGGCCCCGGCCTCTAGAGCCGCGTCGAAGAGGCCCGAGAGTTCGCGGTCGTAGGCCAGGATCTCGGCGTCGTAGGCCTTGACGCCGGCCTCCTGGTAGCGCCGCATCTTCTCGGCCGGCAACTCGGGCATGGCCGCGCGCACGCGCTCGAGCCATTCTTCGGTAACGTGCAGCATGGGAATGTCGGGCTCGGGCATGTAGCGGTAGTCGGCCTCGCCCTCCTTGGTGCGCATCAGGTAGGTACGGCCGGCGTTTTCGTCCCAGCCCAGGGTGGCCTGCTCGATTTTGCCACCCTTCTTGAGAATCTTCGTCTGCCGCTCTATTTCGTACTCGAGCGCTTTCTGGACGCTCCTGAACGAGTTCAGGTTCTTGATCTCCACCTTGGTGCCCAGCGGCTCGCCCGGCCGGCGCACGCTCACGTTCACGTCGGCCCGCATCTTGCCCTCCTCGGGGTTGGCGTCGGAGATGCCGAGTGTCTGGGCAATGGCCCGCAGGTGGTTCAAAAAGAGCCGCGCCTGCTCCGGGCTCTTGATGTCGGGCTCGGTCACCAGCTCGATCAGCGGGCTGCCGGCGCGGTTGAAGTCGAGCAGGGTGTGGTCCG
>JALSQD010000004.1 GCA_026985615.1 Thermaceae bacterium
CGACAATCCCCGCTAGGCGCAAAGCAGCAGGCCTTTGGCAAAAAGCTCGAGCCTACCCTACCTGTCCCTTTCCCAGCTCGCTCAATGGCCCCTTCGCCATCTTGGCGATCTCGCCTGATCCCAGGCTTTCTTGGGGTTTCAATTACTGAAAACTGCCCGCACAGGATGCTCGGCACAATGGCGACCTTCTCCACGGTATATTTGCTTCGCAAAGCAGCAGTACTCGAGCCCTTTGCAGCCAGCTTGCTCATGTTCCACTACTTCCTACCTCGCGGATGGTGTCGTTTGAACTGAAGCACTACAAACCTGCGCCAGCAAGCTCAGCGGCCGCTCGGGTTGAGGTACCCGCTGCAAGGTGTCGAGCGGGCACGTGAGCTTGGCTCCGCTAAGGAGGACTCTTTTCGCGCACATCGCGGGTAGCTTGACCTTTTTGGAGTATAGGCTGTTGCGGGCCTATATTTAAACCGGTAACGGCTCGGTCCATTTCCCGCTTCGTCCTTTTTCCAACAACGCGCTTGCGCTCGGCTATAAAAGCTCTTGAATTGTTATTGCGTGTCGCGACGGCGATCCGGACACCAACACCGCCAGGAAGCGTACGCTCACGTCCTCGCGCCCCAGCAGGTAGAGGGCGCTCTTCTTCATGCGCTCGAGCTTCCAGGGGCGGATGCTCTCGAGCGGCGTGCCGTAACGGCCCGAGGCCCGCTGCTTGACCTCGACGAACACTGGCAGACCGTCCTTTTCCAGCCAGAGGTCGATCTCGCCGTATGGGGTGCGCCGGTTGCGCGCCACCAGCCGGTAGCCCCGCGCCTCCAGGTAGGCGAGCGCGGCGTCCTCGGCCCAGCGGCCCTTCACGGCTAGATTTCCAGGCGTTTGGCGTCGGCCCAGAAGCCCTCGAGGTCGTAGTACTCGCGCGCCTCCGGGCTCATGATGTGCACCAGCACCGGCCCGTAGCTGAGCAGCCACCAGCGGCTCGAGGGCCCCTCGACCGCGTCAGGGCGAAGGCCTTCGTCGCGCAGCTTCTCCTGGACGTGGTTCTGGAGCGCCTCCAGGTGGGGCTGGCTCGTACCGGTGGCGATCACGAAGTAGTCGAGCGAGTCGGAGACCTCGCGCAGGTCGAGCGCCACCACGTTCTCGGCTTTCTTGTCCAGGAGGGCTTCGGTGATCTTGGCAATCAGTTCTACCGCACGAATCGTCTCCACCATTCACCCCTAGGGTACCAGATCGCGGCCCAGGACGATGACCACGTCGGCGTCGTAGTAAAGCCTGAAGCGCGTCACCAGCGGCAGGTGCACGGCCTCGGCGTAGTAGTTGCCGGCCTCAAGCGCGGTGTCCACCAGCACCTTGCTTACGTCCTGCACCCGGATGCGACGCACCTCCGGCGCCTTGAGCCCCAGGCGCTCGAGCCCCTTGGCGTAGGCCTCACCCAGCCCCGCGCCGCTTCCGTCGAGCAGCAGCACCCGCGCCTCGGGCGGGGCCACGGCCTCTGTCGCGTCCATCCCCATGAAGGCCCGCAGGAAGCGGCGTCGCTCCTCGGGGTCGAGCACCAGGTAGATGCCCTCCTCACGGGTGGGCAGCGTGGCCGTCTTGATCTCGAGCCCCCGCAGCTGCGGCAACCAGGAGAGCGCTTGTCCCACGTCCAGGTCGGTCTCGAGGTCGTTCCAGAAATCGCGCACCATGCCCGGCACCCGCGGCCAGTTGGCGGGGCTGAGGGCGCGCTTCATCACCTGGAGCACCACCTCCTTGATGCGGTCGAGGCGGCTCAGGTCGTCGCCCACCCAGCCGCGAAAGCGCATGTAGCCCACGGCCTCCTGACCGTCCAGGTGCTGCCGGCCGGCAGGAATGTGGATGTGCAGGTTGGCGGCGTTGTCGTCGTAGTTCATCTCGGCAGGCAGGTAGACGTCCACCCCGCCTACAGCGTCCACCGCGCGCGCCGCCAGGTCGAGGGTGATGATGGCGTAGTGGTCCACACGCACGCCCAGCACTTGCTCCACCGCCCTCGCCAGTCCCTCGGGGCCCTCGTAGCCGTAGACAGCGTTGATTTTGCCCCCGTAGCCGTCCACCTCCACGTAGGTGTCGCGGGGAATGGCCACCGCCCAGGCACGCCCGTCGGTGACGCGCACGTAGAAGATGGTGTCGGTGCGCTTGCCGGGGCCACAGGGGGTGGCGGGGCCGCAGTACTCGATGTCGCGCGCCGCCAGCACCACGCTCAGCTCGGGCGCGCCCGAAGGTCCGCGGCGCGCGCTCAGGCCGGAGGCGTGGGGCCAAACCCAGACGAGCACAGCCAGCGCGATCAGGGTGAGGCCAAGCAGAAACAGTCGCCTACGCGTGCGCCCGGGCATACGCCTTCAGTGTACGCGGGTGAATGGGAATCCCCTTAGCTAGCAGGTAGTCCACCTTGCGCTCGATGGCCATGGCGTAAGCCCCCTCTAGATCGCCCGCGAGTGCGCGCTCGCGCACGTCGTCGTTCACGCCCCGGCCGGGCTCGCTGGTGTCGGCCACGTAGACAGCCATGCCCACCCGGTTGTCCGGGTTAACACCCCAGACGTGGCCCTCGATGGCCTCCAGCACCTCCGGGTCGGTCACCCCCCAGGCCTCGGCGATCTTACGCCCCGCGCAGCCGTGCAGCGCCCGCGGGTGGGCCGCCTCGACCTCGTTTTGGGGCGGGCAGAGCGCCAGCAGCTCTTCTTCGGACAGCTCGCGCGCCACGTCGTGCATGAGACCGGCCAGGTAGGCGCGCTCGCCGTCGGCACCGGCGGCCTCGGCCACCGCGCGGGCCAGCTCGGCCACCCGCTGGATGTGGGCCCAGCGCTCCGGGGAGACCCGCTCGCGCACGCGTTCAGTCAGCGTTTCGATAGAGACCGTGCTTGGCAAGGTACACCTCCACCTCGTAGGGGATGAGGTAGCGCACCGAGCGGCCCGCGGCCACGCGGTGGCGGATCTCGGTGCTCGATATGTCGTAGCCGGGAATTTCGATGGCGAGCACGCGCTCGCGGAAGAAGGGGTCGATACGGCTGAGGTCGTAGCCCGGCCGACTCACGGCCACCATCTGCGCCAGCAGGACGAGCGCCTCGGGCTCACGCCAGCTCGCCAGATCGCGGTAGGCGTCGGCGCCGGTGATGAAGAAGAGTTCGGCCCCCGGCCAGGTGCGCGCCGCCCGGCGCAGCGTGTCCACGGTGAAGGAAGGGCCGGGGTGGTCAAGCTCGAGCCGACTGGCGCGGAAGCGCAGGTCGCGGATCGTCGCCAGCACTACCATCTCGTGGCGCGCCTCGGGCGGGGCCACCGGCCGCTTGTGGGGCGGCCGCGCGGCGGTCACGAAGTGCACCTCGTCGAGCTCGAGCCGGTCGGCCGACTCGCTAGCGGCGAGCAGGTGCCCCATGTGCACCGGGTCGAAGCTGCCGCCAAACAGTCCTATGCGCATCTATCCCTCCGGAATGTACTCGAACTCGAGCTCGCCGATTCGCACCGTGTCACCGGCGCGCACCCCGCGCGCCTTGAGCGCGGGCTCGAGCCCGGCGCGGCGGAACTCCTCCTGCAGCCAGCCGGCGGCGTCCCACAGCTCGCCGCGGATCCGCCCCACGAGCCGCTCCAGCTCCGGGGCATGCACCTGGAAGACGCCCTCCTCCACCTCCTCAACCCGCAGGCCCGGCACCTCACGGCGCGGCTTGGGGGCGGGCGGGGGCGCGGGCTGCGGGGTGGCGGCCAAAAGCTCGAAGAGCGTGCGCTTCAGCTCCTCCAGCCCCGCCCCCGTCACCGCCGAGGTGGGCACGACCGGAAGCCCCGCGGCGGCGAGCTCGTGCACACGCGCGGCCACCTCCTCTTCGCTCAAGAGGTCGGTCTTGTTGAGGGCGACCAGGCTGGGCCGACGCAGGAGCTCGGGGTCGTAGGCGCCCACCTCGTCGCGCAGCGTGGCCAGCGCCCGCGCCGGATCGTCGCTGGCGTCGAGCACGTAGAGCAAGAGGCGGGTGCGCGAGATGTGGCGCAAAAAGTCGAGCCCCAGCCCCTTGCCCTCCGAAGCGCCCTCGATGATGCCGGGAATGTCGGCCAGGGTGAAGCGCTCGAGCTCCCCCTCGACCACGCCCAGGTTGGGGCTGAGGGTGGTAAAGGGGTAGTCGGCCACCTTGGGCCGGGCGTGGGTAAGGGCGGCGAGCAGGCTCGACTTGCCGGCGTTGGGGTAGCCCACCAGGCCCACGTCGGCGATCAGGCGGAGCTCGAGCCGCAGCTTGCGCTTCTCGCCCGGCAGGCCGCCTAGGGCGAAGCGCGGCGCCTGGCGCGTCGCGGTGGCGAAGTGGGCGTTACCGAGCCCGCCCTCGCCGCCGCGGGCAACGAGCGCGGTCTGCCCCTCCTCCACCAAATCGGCGATCAGTTCGCCGGTCTCGGCGTCGAAGACGCGCGTGCCCAGGGGCACCTCGATCACCAGGTCGCGCCCCGAGCGCCCCGCCATGCCCTTGCCCTTGCCGTGCTGTCCGCGCTCGGCCTTGTAGTGGCGCTTGGAGAGCTTGGCCAGCGAGTCCACGCCGGAGCCGGCCTTGAGGTAGACGCTGCCCCCGCGGCCGCCGTCGCCGCCGTCGGGGCCGCCTTTGGGGATGTACTTCTCGCGGAAGAAACTGACGACACCGTCGCCTCCATGACCGGCGGCGACGGTGATCTCGAGCGTATCGCGAAACATTTTATAGGCCCGGGACGACCCGGGCGGGGCCTAACCTTCGAGCGGGCGAACCGAGACGTAGCGGCCCAGGCGGCCCTTGTCCTGGAACTCCACCACCCCGTCCACGAGGGCGAAGAGGGTGAAGTCGCGGCCCAGCCCCACGTTCTTGCCGGGCTTGAACTTGGTGCCGCGCTGGCGCACGATGATGTTCCCCGCCTTCACGACCTGGCCGCCGAAGCGCTTCACGCCCAGGCGCTTCGACTGTGAGTCGCGACCGTTCTTGGTGGAACCGAGACCCTTTTTATGTGCCATGGTCTACTCCTCGGCCTTCTCTTCCTCGGCCTTCTTCTTGCGCGAGGCGCGGAGCTGAATCTTCTCGACCCGCAGCTCGGTGAACCACTGGCGGTGGCCCTTCTTACGGCGGTAGTTGGTCTTAGCCTTGAACTTGGCGACGGTGATCTTCTTGCCGCGCTCGGTGCGCAGCACCTCGGCCACGACCTTCGCGCCCTTGACGGTGGGGGTGCCCACCTTGACCTTGTCACCGCCGACCATCAGCACGTCGAACTCCACCTTGTCGCCCGGCTGGGCGTCCAGCTTTTCGACGCGCAGGACCGCACCTTCCTCGGCGCGGTATTGTTTGCCACCCGTCTCGATGATCGCGTACATGAATGCGCCCTCCAAGAGGCCAAAAGGCCTGCCGACTTTCCATTGTAGCGGGCGGACCTCCTTTAATCAAGAAGCCCCGGCCACCCGAGGAAAAACCGGGGCCCGAGCCCCGGATTGTGGTGGAGCCGAGGGGATTCGAACCCCTGACCTCCTCAATGCCATTGAGGCGCGCTCCCAACTGCGCCACGGCCCCAAGCAAGGGATAATCTAACTGCGGAGGCGCGGTTTGTCAAGGCGGTGTAATCGGTCAACACATCTGAGACTCTTTGGGGGACCGACTCCTCTTGCATCATAGCCAGGAACTCCAGGGGCGACAGGCCGTTCAGGGCTCGGTGCGGCCTCCTTCGGTTGTAGTAGTCCAGG
>JALSQD010000005.1 GCA_026985615.1 Thermaceae bacterium
CCTGGACTACTACAACCGAAGGAGGCCGCACCGAGCCCTGAACGGCCTGTCGCCCCTGGAGTTCCTGGCTATGATGCAAGAGGAGTCGGTCCCCCAAAGAGTCTCAGATGTGTTGACCGATTACACCCACTTCCCCAAGGCCGGCCCGCTGTGGTAGACTGCCTAGGCCCCCGAGGGGGGACCGCTGTGAAACGCGAAGAGGAGGTCACCCATGAAGCGCACTTGGCAACCTAACCGTCGCAAACGCGCGAAGACCCACGGGTTCCGCGCCCGCATGGCCACGCCGGGCGGTCGCAAGGTGCTGGCGCGCCGGCGCCGCAAGGGTCGCAAACGGCTCACCGTATAACCTCGCTCAAAACCGACGCGGCCTTCCGCCGCCTGCGCCGTGGGCGCACTGGCCGGGGCCGTTTGCTTTCGGTTCGCTGGCTGCCCACCCGTCACGGTGAAGTCCGGGTAGGCATCGTCGTATCCAAGAAGGTCGGCAAGGCCGTCACCCGCAACCGCGTGCGCCGGCGCCTGCGCGAGATCGTTCGGCGGATGCACCTGCCCTCGGCCGACCTGATGATCGTCGCCCGCCCCGAGGCGGCCGAGGCCGACCACCGCGCGCTGGCGCACGACCTCATCCGCGCGCTCGACCGCAGCGGTCTACTGCGCAGCCAGCCCCGCAAAGGCGACGCCGCTCAGGGCGAATAGCATGTACAATCAAGCGTGATGTCACGGTTCCTCATCGGCCTCATTCGTTTCTACCAGCGGTTCATCTCACCGTTCAAACCGAGAACTTGCCGCTTCTACCCCACCTGCTCCCACTACGCCGTGGAAGCGCTGGAAACCCACGGCGTGCTTTATGGCGGCTACCTGGCCACGCGCAGACTGCTGCGCTGTCACCCGCTGCACCCTGGAGGCTACGACCCCGTGCCTCCCGCGCGTCGCCGCGTCAAGGTGACGGTCCACCTCGACACCCCTGCCCCGGAGGAATCATGAAGCGTTACCTACTTCTTTTCTTCGCCCTGCTCCTGACCCCCGCCTTCGCGCTCAACGCCGAGTGGCAGAGCCTCGACGTCAACGGTGACGGGACGCTCGAGCACGTGGCCATCACCAACCTGGCTGACATCGCCTTCAACGAGGAGGGCCAGATCGTCGGCTGGTACGTCAAGCAGATGAAGGGGCAGAACTTCAAGGGCAACTACGCTAAGGCCCCCAATCTGGTCAAGGAAGGGCTGCCCCTGCCCGGCACGGTCCAGGGCTTCACCGCCGAGACCGCCGAGTTCACCCGCGAAGGCGAGCTGCTGGTGGCGCGCTACGTCCAGGGAGGCACCGAGGTGCGCTACCTGGTCAACCCGCGTATGTACTCGATCGAGGTGGAGGTCACCGCGCCCGAAGCCACCACCCTTCTGTGGTCGGGTATCAACCGGGTCGACCAGCCGGTGACCAAGATCCTCTTCGAGGGCAGCCAGACGCCACTGCCCGCCGGTTCGGGCAAGGCCGTCTACGCCGCCATGCAGACCAAGGCCAACAAGGGTTACGCCTTCGTCCTGCGCGCGAACGACCCCATGGAGATGCGACTTGACCTTGCCGCCGGCGGCGCCACCGTGGCCGTGCAGCTGCCCCCGGGCAAGACCACGCTCACCGTCTACGGCGGCCTCAACGAGCTGGTGCGCCTCTACGTGGAAGGCTTCTACAGCCTGCCCGGGCTCTTCAAGCCCAACATCTGGGGTCAGCTCTCGCTGGGCCTGCTCTACATCATGGAGCTGGCCTACAACTACACGGGCAACTGGGGGCTCGCCATCCTGCTGCTGACCGTCTTCGTGCGCCTGTTGCTGTGGCCCCTGATGCACCAGCAGTTCAAGTCCATGGCGGAGATGAACAAGCTCAAGCCGCTCATGGACGAGATCAACAAGAAGTACAAGGACGACCCCGAGAAGAAGAACGAGGCCTTGATGGAGCTCTACCGGGAGCACAAAATCAACCCCGCCGCGGGCTGCCTCCCGATGTTCATCCAGATGCCCATCCTCTTCATGATGTGGCGCGTCATCGCCAACTACGAGTTCGACCAGGGCTTCCTCTGGATCCCCGACCTCTCCCTGCCCGACCCCTACTACATCCTCCCCGCCCTCTACGTGCTGGTGATGCTGGCGCAGACCATGCTGATGTCCCACGGCAACAAGGACCAGATGCGCCAGGGCATCATGATGAACCTGATCTTCATCTTCCTCGTCCTCAAGTTCCCCGCGGGGGTCACGCTCTACTGGGTTTTCTCGACCTTCATTGGCCTGTTCCAGCAGTGGTCCATCAACAAGCACCTCAACCAAGCGGGTGCTGAGGGGTAAGCATGGAAGAGAAAAAGAACCTCGACGACCTTCTCGACGGCCTGGGCATCCACGAGGAAGAGGCCCCGCCGTCGCCGGTGCTTGAGGAAAAAGGACTCGACGAACCAAGCGAACAGCCGCAGAGCCCAAGCGAGGTGGTGGAGCACTTCTTGGTGGGGCTCCTGCTCTACCTGGACCCCAGCTACTCCATCGACCTGCGCCAAGAGGGTGACCGCATCTTCGTGGAGATCTTGGGGGGTGACGGCGGCCGCATCATCGGGCGCGAGGGGCGCACCCTGAAGGCGCTCGAGACCATCACCAACGCCGTGGTCTCCAAGCACTTCGGCTCGAACGTGCGGGTGAACCTGGACGCCGCGGGCTACCGCAAGCGTCAGGAGGACCGCGCCCGCAAACGCGCCCTCGAGGCCGCCGACGTGGTGGCGGCGACCGGCGAGCCGCTCGAGCTCCCGCCCATGCGCCCGGCGGAGCGCCGCGTCATCCACATGACCCTCAAGGACCACCCCCACGTGACCACCCATTCCATAGGTCAGGGCGACGAGCGGCACGTGGTGGTGCTGCCCCGGGAAGACGCCCCCGGAGACACGGAGAAAGCGCCGGCCGAAGAAGCCTGAGATGACCCGGCGCGAAGCGCTTGTACGGACCCGTACCCGCCTCATCGAGGCGGGCTTTTCGCCCGCGCAAGCCGAGGCGGAAAGCCGCCAGCTCCTCGCTTGGGCGCTGGGGGCGGAGGGGCCCGAGCTGTGGCTGGGCGGAAACCGGCCACTGCCGGCGGCCGCCCGCGAGCGGCTCGCGGCGGCGCTTGCGCGTCGGCTCAGCGGCGAGCCCTTGCAGCTCGTGCTGGGCAGTACGGTCTTCTTCGGGCTCGAGCTCGCGCTCGAACCCGGCGTCCTCATCCCTCGGCCCGAAACCGAGGGCCTGGTCGAGCGGGCCCTCACCCTCCTGGACGACCTCGACGTCCCGAGCCCGCGCGTGCTCGACGTGGGCACCGGCAGCGGCGCGATCGCGCTGGCGCTCAAGCACGCCTGTCCCGAAGCGCACCTGCTGGCCACCGACACGAGCCCGGCGGCGGTGCGGCTGGCGCGCAAGAACGCCCGCAGGCTGGGGATGGAAATCGAGGTGCGCCAGGCCAGCCTCACCGGGCCCTACCGCGAGCTCGACCTGGTCGTCTCCAACCCGCCTTACCTGCCCGCGGGCTACCGCGCCCGCGCCCCGCGCGAGCTGGCCTGGGAACCCGACGACGCCCTCTACGCCGGCCCCGACGGACTGGCGGTGGCGCGGCCGCTGGTGCACAGGGCCGCCCACGCGCTGCGTCCGGGCGCGGCGCTGGCGCTCGAGCTCGATCCGGGCAACGTAGCCCTGCTAGCGGAAGAGGCCGAACGCCTGGGCTTCCGGGAACTGCGCATCAAGGCCGACCTCAGCGGCCGGTCGCGCTACCTGCTGGCCCGCCGGGGGTAAGGTAAGGGCATGGACGCCCTGCTCAACGACGCCATCGCCGCCGCGCGCCTCGCGCGTGGCATCCACCTTTACTACCAGGAACGCGGCTTCGCCGTGGATACCAAGACCGGTCCCACCGACCTCGTCACCCAGGCCGACCGCGAGACCGAGGCCGCGATCAAGGAGTACCTGCTCGGCCGCTACCCCGACCACGCCTTCCTGGGTGAGGAGGGCGGGCAGGAGCACGAGGCAGAGTACCGCTGGATCGTGGACCCGCTCGACGGCACGGTCAACTTCGCCCACCGCTTTCCCTTTTTCGCCGTCTCCATCGGGCTCGAGATTCGGGGGAGGCTCGAGCTCGGGGTCGTGCTCGACAGCACCCGCGACGAGCTCTTCTGGGCCGTGCGCGGCCGCGGCGCCTACCTCAACGGCCGCCCCCTGCGCGTGAGCGCCACCCACCGCCTCATCGGCAGCCTGCTCGCCACCGGCTTCCCCTACGACGTCAACAAGGACCAGGAGAACCTCACCTACTTCGAGCGGGTGCTGCGCAAGGGGCTTACAGTGCGCCGACCCGGCGCCGCCGCGCTCGACCTCAGCTACGTCGCTGCCGGCCGGCTGGAGGGCTTTTGGGAGGTCAAGCTCAAGCCCTGGGACGTGGCCGCGGCGATCGTGATCGTGGAGGAGGCGGGCGGCCGGATCACCGGCATACAGGGTGAGCCCTACGAGCTAGGCAACCGCTACATCGTGGCCACCAACGGCCACATCCACCAGCAGCTGCTGGAGACGCTACACGGCTCAGGGTAGGGGATCGATCTCGCGCAGGAGACCGTTGAGGACGCGCGCGAGCACCAGGTGGCCGCGCTTGCCCAGGTTGTAGGCGCGGTCGCCGATGAGAAGCATCGGCGGGTTCCAGGTGAGGGGCCCCGGCGCCCAGGGCTCTCCCTTGGCCAGCGCCTGGATGAGCCACTCGACCCCGGCCGACTTGAAGACGACCCCCTCTTCCCCGCCCAGCCGGTAACGCCGCGGCTCCCAGCGCCACTCAACCAGGAGAATGCCGCCGCGCGTCTCCAGCGGCGCGTAAAGGCGCCACAGGCGCAGCTCCTCCTCACTTTGGGGTCGCTCCAACCTCAAGGCTACCTCCTGCGTTTCTAGACTATACGTTATCCTGGCAGCACCTTACCCGGGTTGAGCCGCCCCTCGGGGTCCAGCGCCTGCTTAACGCGCCCGAGGGCCGCGAGCGTCTCGGCGTCCAGCGCCTCGGCCAGGAAGGCGCGCTTGGTGAGGCCGATGCCGTGCTCGCCCGAAAGCACCCCGCCAAAGGCCAGCGCCACCCGGGCGATCTCATGGGCCAGCTCGTGCACGCGCTCCTCGGGGGTCTCGCTCGGGTCGTAGAGGATGTTGGGGTGCAGGTTGCCGTCGCCGATGTGGCCGAACTGCGCCAGCGGCAGCCCGTAGGCCTCGCCCAGCTCCTGGATGCGGCGCACCACCTCGGGCAAGCGGCTGCGCGGGACGGCGATGTCCTCGTTCATGCGGTGGGGATGGATCCGCCCCAGCGCCGGGCTCACCGCCCGCCGCGCCTGCCACAGCCGGTCGGCCTCGGCGGCGTCGGCGGCGCGGTGGACCGTGCCGCCGTGTGCTTCGCAGGCCGCGGCCACGAGCTCGAGCTCCTCCTCCACCACCTCCAGGTCGTCGCCGTCGGTGTCCACCAGCAGCACCGCCGCCGCTTCGGTGGGCAGACCCAGCCCGAAGGAGGCCTCGACCGCCCGCACGCAGGCCTGGTCCATGAACTCGAGCTTCGCCGCCACCACCCCACGGGCGATCGCCTCGCTCACGGCCTCCGCGGCCGCGCCCACC
>JALSQD010000006.1 GCA_026985615.1 Thermaceae bacterium
CATGGCCCGCACCCGGGTGCCCGAGAGGTGGATGCGGTCTTCGCCGTCGTGGGGGCAGGTCTTGCTGGTGGTCATCTGGCCGCAGGCGCGGCAGTAAAAGGCGTGTTCGAACTTGAGGGGGGTGATACCAAGTTCTTCGGGGGCGAACTCGTCGAAGATCTTCTGCGCGTCGTAGGTGCCGTAATAATCGCCCACCCCCGCGTGGTCGCGCCCCACGATGAAATGGGTGGCGCCGTAGTTCTTGCGGGCGATGGCGTGGAGAATCGCCTCCCGGGGGCCGGCATAGCGCATGGCGGCCGGGAAGACCCCGAGCAGCACCCGGTCTTTCGGGTAATACTTCTCGAGGATCACTTCATAGGTGTGCACCCGCACCTCGGCGGGCACGTCGTCGGCCTTGGTGGTGCCGACCAGGGGGTGGACGAAGAGCCCGTCCACCATCTCGAGGGCCACCTTCTGCAGGTACTCGTGGGCCCGGTGGATCGGGTTTCGGGTCTGGAAGGCCACCACCGTCTTCCAGCCCCGGCGGGCGAACTCGGCCCGGGTCTCGGCCGGGGTCAGGCGGTAGGCGTGGAATTTCTCGTGGGGGATGGGCTTCAAAAGCCAGACGGGACCGCCCAGGTAAACCGGGCCGCTGGCGAGGAGGGCAGCCACGCCGGGGTGACGCGGGTCTTCGGTGCGGTAGACCTTCCGCGCTTCCTCCGCCTTATCCGGGCGGTAGATGCTGGCAACGCGCATCACCGCCAGCACCTGGCCCTGCCAGGCAAGCGCCACCTCGTCGTCGAGCGAAAGGCCTTCGGCGACTTCCTCATCCACCGGAAGGGTAATGGGGATGGTCCAGGGAAGGCCGCTGGCAAGCCGCATCTCCTCGACCACGCTGGCGTAGTCGGCTTCGTTCATGAAACCTTCAAGCGGCGAGTACACCCCGGTGGCGATGCACTCAAGATCCGCCAGATTCCGCTCGCCGAGCTCGATGCGCTTGAGTTTCCGGGCGCGCTCAGGCAGGGCTTCTCGCTCCGCCCCCTTGGCCACACGGTCCACCAGCTTTCCCCCGTGGGGGGGGATGAGCGCCGTATCTGCCTCCGCCACCAGTTCCGCCACGCTCCTAACCCTCCTTGCTTCCCGAGCCTTCCAGCCCGGTCATCGGGCCATCGCTCAAAACCTTATTACACCCCTGCCCTTCAAGGAGGTGCATAAGACCATCCCGGTCCCCTTCGAAGAGCTGGGTGTGGACCTGAAGCCCCCGTTCTTCCGCCCGCCGGGCGATGTCAGCCAGAACGTCCCCGGCCAGCGCCCGGTAACCGGCGAGCATCGAGGCTTCAAGCGCCCTGAGCGAGCCCGAGCCCAGCCAGCCCTTTTCGCCGAGCTCATCGATGGTCCGCTTCACCTCCCGGGGCGAGAAAAAGAACACCGCCAAAAGCGCCTCCCCCTCCCGCACCGCGGCGTCGAGCGCGCGCTCGAGCAGGCGCTCGTAGCTGTAGGGGTCGGTGATGAGCAAGCAGATCATCGGCTAGCCTCCAAAACCCACCCGCGGCCAGTAGAAAAAGGCCACCAATAGAAAGAACACGAAGCCCAATCCCTTGAGCACCAGCCCGTGGCGAAAGGCCTCCATGGGGCGAACATACCCGCTCCCCACCACGATGGCGATCGCCGGGGTGCTCACCGGGAGTAAAAACGCAAGCCCGGCGGGAACGGCAACCGCCAGGGTCGTGGCCTCCGGGCCCAGGCCGTAGGTGGCCGCCACCGCCAGCGCCACCGGCATCAACACCGCCACCGCCGCGGCGTTGCTCATGGCCTCGGTGAGAAAGAGCGCCAGGAAGACCACCCCGGCAAGGGCCAGGAACGGAGACCCCACCCCTTGAAAAATCGCTCCGGCGAGGAAGGCCGCGGCCCCGGTGGCCTTGAGAGCCGAGGCCAGGGCGATGGCGCTCCCGTACATGAGGAAGACGCCCCAGTTCACGTCTTCCTCAACCTCCTGCCAGTCGGCGACCCCGATCACGAAGGCGAGCACCACGCCGAAAAGCGCCACCGAGCCGAGCCCCCACGCCTCGCCCAGGAAGATCCAGAGGACGATGACGAAGAGCATCAGCCCCAGGGTCTTCTTCTCCCGCGATGAGAATGAGCCCATGGCCCGCACCCGGGCCTCGAGGTACTGCGCGAGCCCTAAAGCCTCACCCCTTTCGGGAAGGAGCCGCCAGAGCAAAAAAAGCGCGGCGAAAAGGAGCCCCGCCACCACCGGCAACGTGGCCAAAAGCCAGGGTAAAAACCCAATCCTGGCGCCGGTTGCGGCCTCAAGCACTCCCAGCGCCAAAGGCGCCCGGGCCCCACCTAGAAGCGTAGCCGTTCCCCCGATGATCGCCCCCCAGGCAAGGGCCAAAAAGAGCACCGTGCCCAGCCGCTCCCCCGGGCGCGCCCGCGCCGCCCGCAAAAGCTCCACCACCAGGGGAAACAACATCGCCACCACCGCGTGCTCGCTGACAAAGAAGGCCATGAGGGCCGGGGTGAAAAGGAGCGCGGCCACGAGCCGCCGCGGCTGCTCGCCAAAACGCCGTACCGCAAGGAGTGCAAGGCGGGTGCTGAGCCCCGATCGCATGACGGGACTCGCCAAAATCAAAGCGCCGAGAATAAAGAACACCGCGTCGCTGCCAAAATAGGCATAGACCTCCTTTGCGGGAAGGGCGCCGCTTTGGGGAAGGAGAAAGAGCACCAGCACCCCGGTCACCGCCAGAGGCAGGCTGTTGGTGCCCCACAAAAACCCGGCGGCGGCGAAGACCGCGAGCGCCCCCCGCGCTTCCGGTGAGAGTTCGGGGGCAGGCCAGCGCTTAACCAAGAGGAATAAAAGCCCGGCAGCCAAGTACCAAGCCCACCGGCGCGAAGGCTCCCTGGACCAGCGCCAGGCTTGCTTTAACCGCGCGCCCGCGCTCACAACAGCTGGCGGAAAGGCTCCCGCTTGAGCAGGGCCAAAAGCCGCTTGATCTCCTGCACTCGGTCCTTAGCCACCACCAGGGTCACCTCGCCGTCCCGCACGATCACGACGTCCCGCACCCCCAAGGTAACGATGATCTCGTCCTTGGAAGTGGCGTAGATGATCGCGCCCTCGGTATCCAACCCCACATGCCGCGCGAGCTCTACGTTCTTGCCGCCCTCACGTAGTAGCCTCTCCAGGGCCGTCCAGTCGCCTAGGTCGTCCCAGCCAAACCGCGCCGGTACCACGTAGGCCTTGTCGGTGCGCTCCATCACTGCGTAGTCGAAGCTGGTCTTTGGAAGCGTAGGGTAGGCAGCTAGGCCGTGTTCGCGCAAAGGGGCGAGGACCTCCGGGGCACGTAGATCGAGCTCGACCAGAAGAACGGACGGGCGTGAGATGAAGACCCCCGCGTTCCAGAAGAACTTCCCTAAAGCTAGATAGCGCTCTGCAGTGTCGCGATCGGGCTTCTCCACGAATCTGCTTACCCGGTATACGCCGTCCGCCACCTCGGGTCCCTGCTCGATGTACCCGAATCCGGTGGCAGGGTAGCTAGGGGTGATGCCCAAGGTCACGATCGCATCTTCCCGGCGGGCAAAGGCAGCGGCCACCCCCAACGTCTGGTGGAAGGCGGGAGCATCCTCAACGTAATGGTCGGCAGGAAAGAGCCCCATCACCTGGTCCCCCCCAAACCGGCGGGCGACCTCTAGTGCTGCCCAGGCCACCGCTGGGGCCGTGTCCCGGGGCTCGGGCTCTACGATCAAGTTTTCCTCGGGCAGGTCGGGCAGGTGTGCCCGAATCAGGGGGACCAGTCGCTCGGAGGTGGAGACCAGCATGCGCTCCCAACCGGTGAGGGGCAAAAGGCGCTCGGCCGTGGCCTCTATCAGGCTCTTACCCCCGGGTAAGAGACGGAGGAACTGCTTAGGGCGGTCGCTCCGGGAAAGGGGCCAGAAGCGTTCCCCCCGGCCGCCGGCAAGGATGACCGCAATAAGGGGCTCGACCACCATGGCTTGTTCATTCTAATTCGCGCCGACCTCTTCACCAGGTGAAATGCCCCCGTCGGTTCCACCCACGGCAATGCGCTTGCTTCGCGGGAAGCCAAGGGTGTTAGCCACAACACAATACAGCGCAGCAGTTTCGAGCCAACGCTCCACCCTGCCAAGGTGCCGCACAAACGGTAAAACACGGCGCTTTCGCCCAATGGCTCTCAGTGACGCTTAAAGACTCGCGGCGAGCCAGGGGCCCTCGGACAAACGGGCCTCTTCACCTGCGGCCACCACCAGCCCAGGTTCCGCTCGTTTGGCGTGGACAAGGGTCAAAAAGCTCTCCTTTGGCGCCCGGGCTTCACCTTCCACGAGCGAGAGAGTGAAAAACGAGGTGAATAGGAACACACCGGACTCAAGCCGCGCCTTTTGCACTGGCGTAGGTTCTAAGCGGGCCACGTCGAGCGCCTTCTCTAAGTGAAGTTCCCGACCACGCCCATAGTCAAAAAGGCGATAGGTGAGATCGGAGCGTTGCTGGACCTCGTAGAGAAAGATCCCAGGCCCTAAAGCGTGAATGATGCCAGCTGGGACGTAGACCACGTCACCCGGATCGACAGGAACGAAATTCAAAAGCTCCAGAATACTTCCATCCTCAGCCGCCGCCTTGAGTTCGGAACGGGAAACCGGGCGCTTGACACCGTAGATGATCCTGGCGCCCGGCTTGGCGTCAAGGATCACCCAGGCCTCGTTCTTGCCGTGAAAACCGGTGTGGGCCTCAATCGTGTGGGCGTAGGCGTCGTCGGGATGTACTTGCACCGAAAGCCACGCACTGGTATCCAGGAGTTTTACGAGAAGAGGGAGCTCCAGGCCGTAGCTTTGAAAGGCCTTTTCCCCCAAAAACCGTGGGCCCAAGTCCGGGAGCACCTCCCGAAGCCGACGGCCGGTGAAGAGTCCCTCCAACACCTCGTTTTCGTCGTAGACCATCCAGGCCTCGCCGATCGGCTCCGGGCCTCGCGCCCTAAAGCGCTCGGCCAGGCGCCGGCCACCCCAGACACGAGGCACAAGCCGAGGCTTGAGACGAAGCAAGTGGGTATTCATCAACCCAAGCCTATCGCGCGTCAAACGTCAGAGTTGGTAAACACCTCAACAGGGTTGCCCACTCCTTCTAGTGGTAGACCTGCGTGAGAGTGAGAGTGAAAGGCTTAGCAAGCAGATGCCGCGCCCTGATTACACGGAAACCACGGACCAGAGACCCTAGAGCTAGGTACATCCGCCCGAAGCTGCAGGTGTTCCCGTCGTACCCATACGATCTTAAAGACTGGTTACCATCACTTTGACCTTGGACCACCGAACAAAAACAGGATTGCCACTGGTGGCTTGCAGTGCAACCTCTCAACAGAAGCTCGCCCCTATGGCTTCCAGCCCATTGGCTCGACCCGGAACACCCCATTCGGGTTGACGTGAAGCCGCACGAACTTGGAGAGCGCCACGGTGGCGGGGTAAGGACGGGCGTGTTTTTGGGCATCGGCAAGCGTCCAGGTGAGGGCGTTATGGAAATCGATCAAAAGGAGGTCGAGCTTCCAGGTTTCAAACCCCTCGGGGAGGGCAGGGCGCGTGTAGCAGGCGGGCTGGAATCGGG
>JALSQD010000007.1 GCA_026985615.1 Thermaceae bacterium
CGGCGATACGCCGCGCGAGGCCTTTTTAGAAGACGCCCTGCGCGCCCTCGGGGCCGAGCCCCTGGCCCCCGGCCTGGGTGCGGGCGACCGCCCCGGCGGCAGCCACGTGCTCTGGGCCCCCGGCCCACTTTCGCCGCTCGCCATCTCCTAAAGGCCTCCAAAAAGAATTTGTGAAAGGCAAAGACCGATACAACGAGGAACGAAGTCCTACTGTGAAGGTTTTACAAGGAATTACAGTTTTTGCTTTGCACGCCCGGTTCATACACAGCCGCCGTTCCATGACCGCCGTGACCTTGCACTTAGAACGGGCACGCGGTGTCAGAAGATCGTTTGAACACCAAACGGCCCTCTCGCGTTCGCACAAGCAAGTAGGGGCGGGTTTCAAACCCGCCCCTGCGCGCCTGCGAAACGCTTCAGGCCCGGGCGGCGAAGGCCTTTTCCAACACCGCCGCGAGCCGGCGCACGCCCTCCTCCATCTGCCCTTCGGGCACGCTCACGAAGGTGAGGCGCAGCGCGTTCGCAAGGCCGCCGGTCGCGGCGAAGACCGCGCCCGGCACGTAGGCGACGCCCTCTTCGATGGCGTACTCGAAGAGGGCCAGCGTGTCCACCCCCTCGGGCAGCGTAAGCCAGACGAACATGCCGCCGTGCGGCGGAGCCCAGCGGACGCCTTCGGGCATGTAGGCATCGAGCAGCTTCAGCATGCGCTCGGCGCGCTGGCGGTAGAGCTCGCGCGTGCGCGCCTCCTGCCGCCCGATCACACCGGCTTCGGCAAGCTCGGCCAAGATGGCCTGGCCGTAGGCCTGGCTGTGCAGGTCGGCCGCCTGCTTGGCCTGGGCGAGGGCGTGGATCACCTCCTCCGGCCCGATAACGTAGCCCATGCGCAAGCCAGGAGCGACGATCTTGGAAAACGTGCCCAAGTAGAGCACGCCCTCGGGCCAGCGGCTTTGCAAGCTCGCGGGCGGCGCGGCGTCGAAGTAGAGGTGGCCGTAGGGGTCGTCCTCCACCACGAGCACGCCCCGCTCCCTGGCCCAGGCCACCACCGCCTCGCGGCGCTCCTCGGGCAGGAGGCTGCCGGTGGGGTTCTGGAAGTTGGGCAGAACGTAGGCGAGCTTCACCGGCGCTTCGAGCAACGCCTCCGGCACCAGCCCCTCGGCGTCAGTGAGTACCTCGTGGTAGCGGGCGTCGTAAACGTTCCAGGCCTGCAAAGCGCCCATGTAGGTGGGGCGCTCCACCAGCACCGCGTCGCCCTCGTCGAGGAAGACGCGGCCGATCAGGTCGAGCCCCTGCTGCGAGCCGGAGGTGACGAGCACCTGCTCGGGCGAGACGCCGCGGCGGCGGGCGATGTACGCGCGCAACGGGGCGAGCCCCTCGGTGGGGCTGTACTGGAGCGCGGCGCTCCCCAGGCGCTCGAGCGCCTTCTGCGAGGCTTCGGCGATCTCGGGCACCGGAAAGGTCTCCGCCGCGGGTATGCCCCCCGCAAGCGAGATCACGCCCTCGCGCTGTCCCAGCTTGAGCAGCTGCCGGATGATCGGGTTTTCCATGCGGGCCGTTCGGCCGGCGTAGCGAAACACGGACACGGTTCCCCTCCCCCTTCAGCTTAAACGTCGAGCACGGCCACGACCGGGACGTGGTCCGAGGCGTAGGCGTCATAGTAGATGTAAGCGTCCTTCAGGTGGGGAAGCAGGTCTTCGGAGATGATGATGTAATCGATACGCCAGCCGATGTTTTTGGCGCGGGCGTTGAAGCGGTAGGTCCACCAGGTGTAGGCGCCCGCCTCGTCGGGGTGCAGGTGACGGAAGGTGTCGATCCAGCCCTTCTTCAAAAAGGCGTCGATCCAGGCCCGCTCCTCGGGGGTGAAGCCAGCGCTCTTCTGGTTCTGCTTGGGCCGAGCGATGTCGATCTCGCGGTGGGCGACGTTGAGGTCGCCCATGAGCACCACGCCCTTTCTGGCGCGCAGCCCCTCGAGGTAGTTCTCGATGGCCTGGTCGAAGGCGAGCTTGTACCCCAACCGCGGCAGGCCGCGCCCGGCGTTGGGGAAGTAGGCGTTGACCACGTAGTAGCACTCGTATTCGAGCGTGATGACCCGCCCTTCCTCGTCGAACTCGTCGTGGCCGAACCCGTAGGTCACGTTAAGGGGCGGGACGCGGGCCAGCACCGCCACCCCTGCGTATCCCTTGCGGTCGCCCGCGTTCCAGTACCAGCGGTAGCCCTCGAAACCTTCGGGAAGCTCGGGGGGTTCTTCGGCGCGCGTTTCCTGCAAGCCCAGGACGTCGGCGTCGAGATCCCGAACCACGCCCCAGAACCCCTTCTTGAGGGCGGCGCGCAAGCCGTTGACGTTCCAGCTGGCCAGCTTCATACCCCAATTCTACGGGGCTCCGTCACGCGCCCGAGGAAAGACATACGTACCTGCACCGTGTAGGAGTAGCTGCTTAGGATAGGATTGTTTAAACGGCGCACTGCGCCCAGGAGGATGCTATGGCAAAGAAAGTGGTCGTGGTAGGCGGTGGCAGCGGCGGTCTGGTCGCTGCCCGCATGGTACAAACGGAAGCCACGCGGCTCGGTGGCGACATCGACGTCACCCTGATCTCCGCCAGCGAAAAACACTACATGCCCCCGCTCTGGTCCGAGGTGGCGCTGGGCACGGCCAGCCCCGAGGAAACCTGGGCGCCCATCAAGAACGCCGAGCGCGCGTACGGGTTCAAGGTGGTCGTGGACCCCGTCAAGGCCTTCGACCTGCCCGGCAAGAAGGTCGCCACCGAGGGCGGTCAGACCTTCGACTTCGACTACCTGGTGATCGCACTGGGGACCGCCTACGGGTGGAGCGACTACAAGGGTCTCGACAAGTACGGTTATCACAACTACTCGGAAGAGGGCGCGCTCGAGCTCAAGAAGGCGCTTTCCACCTACAAGGGCAAGAAGGTGGTCTTCCTCGTGCCCGAGCTGCCCTTCCGCTGCGGGATCTACCCGCCGGAAATGGCCATGAACGTGCGCGCCTACCTCGAGAACCGCGGCGTGCACCCCGAGATCAGCGTGCTCTACCCCGCCAACGCCATTCACATGGCGCTGGGTGAGGGCCTCGACCGCTTCTTCAAGCGGCGCTTCAAGCGGCACAACATCCAGTACCACGCCGGCTTCGGCAAGCTGCTCGAGGTGACCGAGAACAAGATCATCACCGAGAACGGCGAGTTCGAGTACGACCTGCTCATCAAGTCGCCTCCCTCGCGCCTGCCCAAGGTGCTGGCCGACAACGGCCTCGCCCACCCGGGCGACCCGCGCTGGTCGGTGGTCACGGGCCCGCGCTTCCAACACCCCGACTACGACTACGTCTACCTGGTGGGCGAGCACGCCATGCCGCCGGTGGGCCTCCTGACCGCCGGCGTGCCTGTGCACAACGCCGCGGTGATCGCCGGGGCCAGCATCCTCAGCGACGCCCTGGGTGGGTACATGATCCCCTCCTACGGCGACACCCTCTGCATGGGCCACAGCTTCGAGTCGGGCTTCGCCGGGAACTGCGAGTACTGGTGGATCCCCGAGGAAGGCAAGTGGGGGCACGCCTGCTACACCGTCGCCACCGGCCCGATGGTCAGGTTGATGAAGGACTCGTTCTACCGGGGCTGGCTCGACGCCCTGAGGTAAGGAGGAAGCCATGGCCGAGATTACGATCACCGAAGAAGACGCCAAGACCGTAGAGGAACTGATCCGGCTGGCGCGGCAACTCAAGGTGGGGGGCTACCTGGGCATCTTCACCGAGATGACGACCAACGGCGACCTGCTGCTCGAGCACATCGCCGGCGAGCGCGAGGTCATCCGCGGGGCTGCGCTGGCGGAGGCGGCGATGGACCCCATCAAGAACATGCCGCCCGACTACATCCCCAAAATCCGCCACAACATCGTGCACATGATGGGCCCCCTCATCGAGGCCCTGGCCCAGACGAACCCCAAGGAAGCCCCCAAGGTCAGCATGTTCGGTGCGCTCAAGTACCTGAGCGACCCGGGCGTGCAGAAAGGCCTTGGCTTCCTGCTGGAGCTCGCCAAAAACCTGGGCAAGGCGATGGACGAGTACGAGCCCAAGTAGGCCCGCTCGATACCGTGCCCCCGGAGCCCGCGGGCTCCGGGGGCTTTTTGGTACCCTGGACCGTGGTCCAACTCAGTTAGCCGCTCCTCCTGGCCCTCGCCGGCCTGCTCGCCACCGGATGCTACGGTGCGCAGTCCGGTTCGGGCATGAACCCCGACCCCGAACCGACTCCGGGCCAGGGCCCCACGCTCGCGGGCTGCCCCGTCTTCCCCGCGGATCACGTCTGGAACACCCCCGTCGACCACCTGCCGGTGCACCCCAACTCGGAAGCCTGAATTCAGCGCATCAGCCTCGAAAAGGGGCTGCACCCCGACTTCGGCTCGGGCACCTGGGAGGGCCGGCGCATCGGCATCCCCTACAACGTCGCAGGCGGCGACGCGCCCAGGGTGCGCCTCCGCTTCGACTACGCAGACGAAAGCGACCCCGGCCCCTACCCTGTGCCCGAGGGCGCGCGCATCGAGGAGGGCGACGACCATCACCTGCTCGTGCTCGACGCCAGCAGCCGCACGCTCTACGAGCTCTTCGACGTGCGCCGGACCGCCTCGGGCTGGGCGGCGGGCAGTGGCGCGGTCTTCGACCTGGAAGATTACGCATTGCGACCCGACGGCTGGACCTCGGCCGACGCCGCGGGGCTCGCGATTTTGCCCGGGCTGGTGCGCTACCACGAGGTAGCCTCCGGGGAAATCAAACACGCGCTGCGCTTCACCGCCGACTGGACCTCCGCCGACCACCTCTGGCTAGCGCGCCGCCACGCCCCAACTGGCGAGCCGGAAGACCCACCCATGGGCATGCGCGTGCGCCTGCGGGCCGACTTCGACACCAGCGGATTTTCCCCGGAGGTGCGGGTCATCCTCGAAGCGCTCGAGAAGTACGGCATGATCCTGGCCGACAACGGCAGCGACTGGTTCATCAGCGGCGAGCCCGACGAGCGCTGGAACAACGACGTGCTCGTAAGCGAGCTTTACCGGGTAAAGGGCGCGGACTTCGAGGTGGTGGATACCAGCCGCTGATGCTCGACTCCGACTCGGGCCGCGCCCGCCAGCGCTGAGGGCAGGAACGACGAAGCCCCAGCCGCAGCTGGGGCGTTGTGGCGGGCCGCGGAGGACTCGAACCCCCAACCCCCGGTTTTGGAGACCGGTGCTCTGCCAGTTGAGCTAGCGGCCCCTACGCAACGGCGATTCTAGCACGTGACCCCGGACCCGGCAAGTTAGTGTAATCGGTCAACACATCTGAGACTCTTTGGGGGACCGACTCCTCTTGCATCATAGCCAGGAACTCCAGGGGCGACAGGCCGTTCAGGGCTCGGTGCGGCCTCCTTCGGTTGTAGTAGTCCAGG
>JALSQD010000008.1 GCA_026985615.1 Thermaceae bacterium
TTCTTCGCTCCCCGCCATACCTCCCGGCCAACCGTAGTAAGCTGCATCCGTGGGGACCTCCTCTCTCCTGGAGTGGTCCCCACATTCTTATCGATTCGGTCTCACATGTGTCTGTCCGGGTTCAGGGGGAGGCACGCGCTCGTTTGACGCGGGTCGCGGCGCGCCACTAGAATGCATGCTGTGCCCCGTGGGGCCGTAGCTCAGAGGGAGAGCACCTGCCTTGCAAGCAGGGGGTCAGCGGTTCGAATCCGCTCGGCTCCACCAGACGGCCGGCTCCGCCGGCCGCTTTACTTTTCTATAGCGAAAAAATTTTGGGACAATCGGCCCCCGCCCCGCGAAGCCGAGCCGCTATCATAAGACAACCGCCCACGTGTTCGATCCAGATTCGCGTCATGCGCACCCATCCCGGCGGTGGGAAGGAGGCCAAAGCGTGCTTACCCGTCGCGACGTGCTCAAGCTAGGCGGGGCGGCCGGGAGCATTCTCTTCGTTCGCGGCAGGGCCCAGCCGTCGGCTGCGAACACCCTACACAAACCTGTAGGGGAGCATCCGCTCATCTGCCCGTACTGCGCCACCGGGTGCGGGATGATCGCGGCCGCTCAGGAAGGGAAGTTGGTCAACCTGGAGGGGGATCCCGACCACCCCATTAACCGCGGTCAGCTTTGCAGTAAGGGCGAGGCCGCGCGCGGCTTCGTGGAGAGCCCCTACCGGATGACCAAGACGCTCTACCGGGCCCCCGGTTCGGACTCCTGGGAGGAGAAGCCGATCGACTGGATGATCCGGGAGATTGCGAAGCGCATCAAGGAAGCCCGGGACAAGTACTGGATCCGTCAGGATGACGACGGCTACGTGGTCAACCGCACCGAAGCCATCGCCTTCCTCGGGGGCAGCTCGAACGGCAACGAAGAGTGTTACATGTTCATCAAGTTCGCTCGCGCCCTGGGGCTGAACTACATCGAGCACCAGGCACGCATCTGTCACTCCTCCACGGTACCGGCGTTGGGCGAGAGTTTCGGCCGCGGGGCGATGACCAACCACCCCATCGACTTCAAGAACGCCGACGTCATCCTCATCGAGGGTGGCAACCCCGCCGAGCAGCACCCGCTGACCTTCAAGTGGATCATGGAGGCCAAGGACCGCGGGGCCAAGGTAATCGTGGTGGACCCGCGCTTCAACCGCAGCGCCGCGCGCGCCGACGTCTTTGCCCAGATTCGCGTCGGCACCGATATCGCTTTCATGGGCGGGATGATCCACTACATCCTCGAAAACGGGCTTTACGACGAGTACTACGTCAAAAACTACACCAACGCCACCCTGCTGGTGAACCCCGAGTTCAAGACCGCAACCGATCTCGGCGGTCTCTTCAGCGGCTACAACCCCACGCCCGACAACCCCAACGAGAAGGGCGTCTACAACCGCAGCACCTGGACCTACCAGATCGGCGAGGACGGCTACGCCAAGCGCGACCCCACGTTGACCGATCCCAACTCGGTCTTCCAGCTGCTCAAGAAGCAGTACAGCCGCTACACCCTGCCGATGGTCAGCAAGATCACCGGCATCCCCGAGGCCAAGCTGAAGCAGATCTACGAACTCTTCGCCTCGACCGGCAAGGTAGACCGGGTGGGGACGATCACCTACGCCATGGGGGCCACCCAGCACTCCTACGGAACCCAGCACATCCGCTCCTACGCCGTCGTGCAGCTGCTGCTCGGCAACATTGGGCGTGCCGGCGGCGGCGTGAACGCGCTGCGCGGTCACTCGAACGTGCAGGGGTCTACCGACCACGCGCTGCTCTACCACATCCTGCCGGGGTACATGCCGGTACCCGACCGCAAGTTCCCCACCCTGCAGAGCTACCTTGAGGCGAAGACGCCGAAACGCCTCCTCCCCAACGCCCCCAACTGGTGGGAGAACCTGCCCAAGTACTTCGTGAGCCAGCTCAAAGCCTGGTGGCCGAACGTTGATCCGCAGATCAGCTACCACTACCTGGCTAAGCTCGGCCCCCACGTGGGCGGCAAGCCCGACGGCTCGAGCGACTACTCCCACCACGCCATCCTGCACGCCGCCCTCGACGGCGTGGTGAAGGGGATGATCGCCGTGGGCCAGAACCCGGCGATGAGCGCCGCCAACGTCAACATGGCCCGCAAGGCGCTCGACCAGCTCGACTGGCTCGTCGTCCTCGACCCCTTCGAGACCGAGACGGCCGCCCACTGGAAGCGCCCCGGCGTGGACCCGAAGAAGATCAAGACCGAGGTCTTCTTCATCCCCACCCCGGTCTGGGCCGAGAAGACGGGCTCGATCACGAACACCGGCCTCTGGGCGCAGTGGTACGAGAAGGCCGTGGACCCACCCGAAGGTACCGTGGACGAGATGTACTTCTTCACCAAGTTGGTCGAGGAGCTCAAGAAGCTCTACGCCGAGGGGGGCGCCTTCCCCGATCCGATCGTCAACCTTTCCTGGCCGGAATGGTCGGAAGAGCAGTCCGTGCACTGGGCCAAGGAGATCAACGGCTACGACCTCACGACCGGCGAGCAGGTGGCCAGCTTCACCAAGCTGAAGGACGACGGCACGACGGCCTCGGGCAACTGGCTCTACGCCGGTTCCTGGACCGAACAGGGCAACATGATGGCGCGCCGCGACTCCAAGACGGACCACCCGGCGGGCATCGGCATCTACCCCAACTGGGCCTGGTGCTGGCCGGTCAACCGCCGCATCCGCTACAACCGCGCCTCGGTCTGGTTCGACACCGGAAAGCCGCGCGACGAGAAGCGCTGGGTGATCCGCTGGAACGGGGAGAAACAGAAGTGGGAAGGCGACGTCCCCGACGGCGGCTGGAAGCCGGGAACGGTGCTGCCGTTCATCATGAAGTCCGACGGTCTCGGGCACCTCTTCGCCCTCGGCCTCAAGGACGGTCCCTTCCCTGAGCACTACGAGCCCTGGGAGTCGGCGGTGCTCAACCCCTTTGGCCAGCAGAACGACCCGGTCTGCAAGGTGTGGCACTTCAAGGACCTGGACGTCTACGGCGACCCGAAGGACTACCCGATCATCGCCACCACCTATCGGCTCACCGAGCACTGGCATACCGGCATGATGAGCCGCAACGTGCCCTGGCTGCTCGAGCTGCAACCCGATCCCTTCGTCGAGATCGGCACCGAGCTCGCCAAGGAGCTGGGCGTCAAGAACGGCGAGTGGGTGCTCGTGGAGTCGGCGCGCGGATCGGTTGAGGCGGTGGCCATCGTGACCCCGCGCATCCAGCCGATGAAGATCGAGGACGAGAAGGGAGCGCGAGTGGTCAACCAGGTGGGGATTCCCTGGCATTGGGGCTACATGGGCGGTGGCGCCCGGCCCAACTCGGCGGGGAACGCCCTGACGCCGAGTGTGCATGACCCCAACTGCTTCATCCCCGAGACCAAGGCGATGCTGGTGCGGCTGAAGAAGCTCGCCAAGCCGCCCAAGAAGATCGACCTGAACGCCCGGTTCTAGAAAGGAGGCTGGGATGCCCAAAGCGAACGATTACGCGATCTTGTTCGACGCCTCCCACTGCACGGGTTGCCGGGCCTGCCAGGTCGCCTGCAAGCAGTGGAACGACCTGCCCGGGGAGGCGACGGTCAACACGGGCAGCTACGAAAACCCGCCCTCGCTCTCGTCGTCGACCTGGCTGCGGATGAAGTACACCGAGGGCGTCGACCGTGGCGAGGTCTTCTGGGACTTCACCCGCGATTCCTGCATGCACTGCAGCAGCGCGGCCTGCGTGGAGGCCTGCCCTACGGGCGCGGTGAACTACCGCGAGGGCGGCGTCGTCACCGTGGATCAGGACTGGTGCATCGGCTGCCGCAACTGTGTCCAGGCCTGCCCTTACGATGCGATTCACTTCGACGAGCAGAAAGGAGTGGTGGAAAAGTGTACTCTCTGCTACGACCGTGTCAGCAACGGGCTTGAGCCTGCCTGCGTGAAGTCCTGCCCCACAGGGGCGTTGCACTCGGGTAGCTACGCCGAGATGAAGCAGCTGGCCGAAACCCGTCTGGCCCAGCTCAAGCGCGCCGGCTACGAGGAGGCCAACATCTACGGGCTGGCCGAGATGGGCGGCACTCACGTGCTTTACGTGCTTCTCAAGCACCCCAGTACCTACGGTCTGCCCGTCGGTACAGTGACCGAGAAGCGCAAGGTGGCTAGCGGCTGGCTCTCGGCCGGCATCGCCGCGGCGGTGCTCGGCTTCGCGGGCGTCCGTTGGGTAGCCGAGCGCCGTGAAGAAGTGGGAGGTGAACGCGGATGACCGGCGAATGGGGTATCTACATCGTCCTCTACTTCTGGCTTGCGGCCATGGGCGGTGGAGCCTTTCTGATCGCTCTGGGCCTTCGTAACGAGCGGGCCCGGCGCTCCGGTGCCTTCCTCGCTTTCATCGGGATCGTTGTCGGTGCGCTGCTGCTCGTCGTCGACCTGGGCCAGCCGGCGCGCTTCTGGCATCTGCTCGTAGGCTTTCACCCCGTTTCCGTGATGTGGCTGGGCTCGGTGGTGCTGGCGCTCGCGGGTGTGAGCCTCTTCCTGCTGCTCGTCTTGCGTGAGTGGCCGGGCTGGCTCGTGTGGATCACGGCCATTCTGGTTTTGCTGGTGGTGGGCTACACTGGTGTGCTGCTCATGGCTACCGCGCGCCCCTTCTGGAGCGCGAGCCCGCTCATGCCCTGGATCTTCCTGGCTTCCGCCTATACCACCGGAGCGGCCCTGCTGGTGCTCTTGGGCAACCACGAGCCGCAGCTGCGACGGGTGTCGCTCAATTTTGCGGTGGTCGAGGCCATCCTGGTGGCGGCCCACCTGATCTGGGTCTACCCCCAGGCCACCGCGGCAATCCACGCCATGCTTAGCGGCGAGCTTGCCTGGGCCTTTTGGGGCTTCGCGATCCTGGGCGTCGCCTTGCCCGTGATCATGGAGCTGCAAAGGCGCGCCGAGGCGCTGGCGGCGGTGCTCGTCTTGCTGGGGGGCTTCTTATTGCGCTACTTCATCGTTTACGCTGGGCAGGTAGGGGTCCTGCGCTTCTGAGGGGAGGTCGCCATTGCGTCGTTTCGAGCTCGAACCGCTCTTCCGTGAGCTCGATGCCCTGCGTGACGAGGGGCCCTGGTCGAGCGAGGCCGCGGGCGTCGGGGCGGTGATCGAGTGCATCGGGCGCCACCGCCCCGAGTGGCGAGACGCGCTCGAGGCTCTGGCCACGGGGAAGGAGGAGGCGCGTTCCGCGGAGGACGAAGTGCTCGAGCACTTCGTCCTCCAGCAGGCCGCGCGCCTGGCCCGGCCCCCGGCGGACGCCGCGCCGCTCGAGGGGCCCGACGGCGAGATCTGCCCCAACTGCGGCGGGGTCGCCGACGTGGCCTACCTCGATCAGAACGGCACCCGTCACGCAGTCTGTGCTGTATGTGACGCTCGCTGGGTAGTGCCGCGCATCCTCTGTTTGCACTGCGGCGAAAGCGATCCCGGACAGCTGGAGTACTACCCTTACGAGGACGGTTACCGACTTTACCGCTGCAAAAACTGTGACCACCTGCTGCCGGCGGTGGACCTGCGCGAGGCCGGCGAACTCGACTTGCCGCGCCTACGCGCGGCCGCAGCCGAGATGGTGCACCTCTTCGAGGTCGGGGCGGTGGACGGGTAAATGTACCGCTACGAAAAGGGGCGCTTTCAGCCCCAAACCTTCGAAACCCCGCGTGAGGTGGAACTCACGCTGGTGCTGGGCGGTGCCCCGCTCGTGCGTCTGGCTCACAGTCCAGGCGAGGAGGTGGAGCTGGGGCTGGGGTTCCTCTGGCTCGCCGGCGTCTTCGACCGGCTCGAGCAGGTGCGCTGGCTGCACCGACGCGAGGGCGTGCTTGAGCTGGACGTGGCAGCACCGATGGGCACAGGGGTGCCGCTGCGCACCAGCGCCTGCGGCATGGGCGTCGTCTACGGCGAGCGGCGCGTGCGCGAGCTGCCCTTCGTGGCGCTCGACCCCGAGCTGCCCGTGAGGTTGCACCGGCAGTTGCGCGAGGGGACGGTGCGCTACCACCGCCACCGCGGCATCCACGGCGCCGCCCTGTTCGACACCGCAGGCAGGCTGCTGCACCTCTCCGAGGACATCGGCCGCCACAACGCGGTGGACAAGCTGGCGGGGCGCGCGCTGCTCGAGGGCTGGAAGCCACCGTTTCTTCTGGCAGTGACGGGGCGTATATCCCGGGAAATGGCGCACAAAGCCGCCGCCATGGGGGCGGTGCTGCTCGCCAGCCGCACGGGCGCCACCGAAAACGGCCTGGCGGAGGCCGAGCGCCGCAACCTGACCGTGTGCACCTACGTGCGGCCCACGGGCTATCGGGTCAACGCCTCACCCGGGCGGCTGCTCGTCCGCAGCGGGGAGGAGGTCCTCCAGGCGGTTCGCGTTGAGGAATAGGCGCTCGCCGAAACGCGGGCGCAGCTCGGACCACGGCACGATCTCGGCTGTGGCGGCGTCCACCAGGTGGCGCAAGAAGTAGTCGCCGCCCTCGATCATCCGGGCCGCCTCGTTTTCGAGTTCGCGGTGGTAGAGGGCGGCCAGGGGCTCGATCCAGCCGCTGGGCCCTTCGGCCACCACCGCGCCTCCCCGCGCGTGCCGGGTGCGCTCGAGCAGGTAGGCCCAGTACTCCGGCACCAGGTAGGGCAGGTCGCAGGCGGCCACCGCAACCCAGTCGTTGCGCGCGTGGTGGAGCGCGCTGTGAATGCCGCTTAGCGAGTCTGCGCCCGGCAGCAGGTCGGGGTAGACGGACAGGCCGAACTCAGGGTAGGCGCGGCCGGCGACGATGAAGCGCTCGTCCGCCGCGGCCAGGCTCTCGAGCACCCAGCCCATAAGGGGTTTGCCGCGCCAGCGGTAGCGGGCCTTGTCCTGCCCGAAGCGGCGCGAGCGCCCCCCCGCGAGTACGGCTCCGGTGAACTTCACGTATCCATGGTACCGCGCTTGACCGGGAAAGCGTGCCCCGGTTAGGCTGAAGGCGTGATGCGGGTACGCACCCCTCGCAGCTACAAGATCCGCCACCAGCGTTTCTGGTGACGCCCGCACCCCTGTCGCAACCCCACCCACAACCCGAGTACCCACGAGGAGGATTTGGTTCATGCACATACCGGACTACCCCATGCCCGACGCGCGCGGCCGTTTCGGTCCCTACGGTGGCCGCTACGTTCCCGAGACGCTCATTCCCGCGCTAGAAGAACTCGAGCATGCCTGGAACGGGCTGCGCGGCGACCCTGACTTCCTGGCCGAGTTCGACGCCTACTTGCGCGACTACGCAGGCCGCCCCAGCCCGCTCTACTTCGCCGAGAACCTCACCCGCGCCTGGGGCGGCGCGCGCGTCTACCTCAAGCGCGAAGACCTCAACCATACCGGCGCCCACAAAATCAACAACACCCTGGGCCAGGCCCTGATCGCCCGGCGGATGGGCAAGAAGCGTGTCATTGCCGAGACCGGTGCCGGCCAGCACGGCGTGAGTGTGGCCACCGTGGCCGCCCTCTTCGGCCTCGAGGCGGTCATCTACATGGGCGCGGAGGACGTGCGCCGCCAGGCCCTCAACGTCTTTCGCATGGAGCTTCTGGGTGCCGAGGTGCGGACCGTAACCAGCGGAACCCAGACGCTCAAGGACGCCACCAACGAGGCCATTCGCGACTGGGTCACCAACGTGGAGAACACCTTCTACATCCTCGGCTCGGTCGTCGGTCCGCACCCCTACCCGCGGCTGGTGCGCGACCTCCAAAGCGTCATTGGCCTCGAGATCGCCCGCCAGTTAGAGGAAGCCGAGGGCAGGCGGGTGCCCGACGCCATCGTGGCCGCCGTTGGCGGGGGATCGAACGCCATCGGCGCCTTCGCCCCCTTTGCCTACCTGCCGGCGGACCGCCGCCCCCGTCTGGTGGGGGTGGAGGCGGCGGGGGAGGGCCTCGGCAGCGGCCGCCACGCCGCCAGCATTGGCGCCGGCCGGCGCGGGGTGCTGCACGGTTCTTATATGTACCTGCTGCACGACGAGGACGGTCAGATCCAGCCAGCCCACTCGGTCTCGGCGGGGCTCGACTATCCCGGCGTGGGCCCGGAGCACAGCCACTATGCCGACGCGGGCATCGCCGAGTACGCGAGCGTCACCGACGAGGAAGCCCTGGAGGCCTTCCGCTTCCTTAGCCGCGCCGAGGGAATCATCCCCGCGCTCGAGTCGGCCCACGCTGTCGCCTACGCCGCACGGCTGGCCCCGCGGATGGCACCCGACGAGGTGCTGGTCATCAACCTCTCCGGGCGTGGCGACAAGGATGTCAACGAAGTCATGCGCCTCTTGGGAAAGGAGTCACGATGAGCCGTATCACAGACTCGTTCTCCCAGGCCCGCACCGAGGGCCGGGCCGCGGTGGTGCCCTACCTGACCGCCGGTTACCCCGACCCCGAACGCTACCTGGACTACGCCACCCGCCTGGGGCAGCGAGCCGACCTGCTCGAGATCGGTCTGCCCTACTCGGATCCGCTGGGCGACGGCCCCACGATCCAGCACGCGGGGGAGGTGGCCCTGCGCGCGGGCGTACGCACGCACCAGGTCTTCGAGCTCGCCCGCGAGCTGCGCGCACGGCTCGGAATCCCCCTGCTGCTCATGACCTACCTGAACCCGGTGCTCGCCTGGGGCCCGGAGCGCTTCTTCGCCGCCGCTGCTGAGGCGGGCCTCGATGGGATCATCCTGCCCGACCTCCCACCTGACGAAGACCCCAAGCTGGTGGCTGAGGCCCGTGCGGCGGGACTCGACACCGTCTTCCTGCTCGCGCCCACCTCCACCGACGAGCGCATCGCCACGGTGGCCCGTCACACCAGCGGCTTCGTCTATACCGTCAGCGTGACTGGCGTTACCGGAGCCCGCAGCGAGCTGCCCGACCTGGGTCCGTTGCTGCGGCGAATCCGCAAGGCGACGCCGCTGCCTGTGGCCATTGGATTCGGCATATCCGGGCGCGAGACCGCGCGCGCCGCAGCACGGGTGGCCGACGGCGTGGTGGTGGGCTCGGCGCTGATCCGCGCGATCGAGGAGGGGCGCGACCCGTTGACGCTGCTCGAGGAGGTGCGCGAGGGCGCACGCGTAGAATAGCGATATGCAGCGCATCGAGATCGGCCACTTCGAGGTCTACCTGCTCGAAGACGCACGCTTCCGGCTCGACGGCGGCGCTATGTTTGGCGTCGTCCCCCGCGTCGTTTGGGAGGAGAAGGCCCCACCAGACGAACAAAACCGCATCCCCCTGACCATCCGTCCGATGCTGGTGCGCGCCGGCGAGCGCTGGGTCTTGATCGAAAGCGGGATGGATGACAAGCCGGGCGAGAAGCACCGCCGCATCTACGCCATCGAGGGCGCAGGGGCGTTGTTCGGGCAGCTCGCGGAGCTCGGGCTCGGGCCCGAAGACGTGGACCTGGTGGTCAACACCCACTTGCACTTCGACCATGCCGGTTTGAACACTATTTCACGAGGCGGACAGGTGGTGCCGCTTTTCACTAAAGCGCGCTACATCGCGCAAAAGCAGGAGCTATACGACGCCACCCACACCCACGAACGCAACCGCGCGAGCTACCTGCCCGAGAACGTGGAGCCGGTGCTCGAAGCGGGGCTGTTTGAGGAGGTGGAGGGAGAGGTCGAGCTTTTGCCCGGCCTGCGTCTGCTGCCGCTACCTGGCCATACGCTGGGACAGCAGGGGGTGGTCTTGGAGTCGGAGGGTGAGACGCTCGTCTACACCGCCGACCTGATGCCCACGCTGGCCCACGCGCCGCTGCCCTACATTATGGCCTACGACCTCTACCCGGTGACGACGCTGGAGGTGCGCAAGCGGTTCTACTCGGAGTGGCACGAGCGCGGGGCCCTGCTGGCGACGCCGCACGATCCGGTGCACCCGCTGGGGAGGCTCGTTCGTGGTGGGCGGGGCTGGAAGGCCGAGCCGGTGCCGCTCCCGGGGACCTAGCCAGAGCGGAGCAGCCACCAGGCCGCGAGGGCGTAAAAGGCCACGGCCACGCCCCAGCTCAGGCGGGCGTAGCGTCGGTCGCCGCCTTCGGGCTGGAGGGAGAAGACGTAGATGAGGCCGCCCAGCATGGTGAATAGGAAGCCGATGGCCATCCAAAAGTAAGCGAGCCCGCTCACGCGCCGCCCTCCATGACGAAGCCGCCCGTTCTAATCGTGCGCAAAAACTCGTAGTCGAGGTGCACCCCAAGTCCGGGCCCTTCGGGTACGGGCATCCAGCCGTTTTCGGCCTCGAGCGACTCGTGAATCACGTCCCGCTCCCAGTAGCGGCTGGCTGAGCTGGTGTCGCCGGGGAGGGTGAACCCCGGCAAGGTGGCGCCGTGGATGTTGTGGGCGCGGCCCACGCCGGTTTCGAGCATGCCGCCCATCCACACGGGTGCGCCAAAGGCGCGCGCGACGCCGTGCACCTCGCGGGCCTCGGCGTGACCGCCCACGCGGGCGATCTTGACGTTGATGACGCCCGCCGCGCCTAGCTCGAGCGCCTGCCGGGCGGCGCGCGCCGAGGTGATGGACTCGTCCAGACAGATTGGGGTCGCCAGCCGCCGCTGTAGCTTGGCGTGGTCGGTCAGGTCGTCGTAGGCCAGCGGCTGCTCAATGTAATCAAGTCCGAAGGCGTCGAGCTCGGCCAGTCTGCGGGCGTCGGCCAGTCGGTAGGCTGAGTTGGCGTCCACGGTCAGGCGTGCGTCAGGGAAGCGCTCGCGCACCGCTGCCACCACCTGCACGTCCCAGCCCGGCTTGATCTTGAGCTTGATGCGCTGGTACCCCGCCTCCAGGTGGCGGGCAACTGCCTCTACCGTGGCGTTGAGGTCCGCCTGCACGCCCAGGGAAACCCCCACGGGCACGCGTTCGCACATACCCCCCAGCCACTTCCAAAGCGGCAGGCCGAGCGCGCGCGTCCACAGGTCGTGGAACGCCATCTCCACCATCGCCTTGGCCATTGGGTTGCCCCGGTAACGGCCGAGGTGTTCGGCCAGGGCCTGGGGCGCGGCCCAGTCGCGGCCCACCACCTCAGGCAGGAAGACGTGCTCGAGCAGGTCGAGTGCGCCTGTGATCGTTTCCTCACGGTAGCCGGGGCGCGGCGTCATCACGCCTTCGCCGTAACCCTCGACTCCCTCGCCTTGCAAGACGAGCAGCGGCACGACCCGCGACGTCTGCACCCCGAACGATGTCTCGAAGCGAAACTTGAGCGGCAGCTCGACGACCCAGACCTCGGCGCGTTCGATCTTCATAGCCCCATCCTAGCCGGTCTCAGCCGCCGCGCATCAGCCGCGGCAGGTAGAGAACGATCTCGGGCCAGAGGGTAATGACCGCGGCCAGCCCCATGAGAATGGCGAAGAACGGCAGCGCGGCTCGCGCCACGCGCAGGATGGGCGCGCCCGCGACCCCCTGGATAACGAAGAGGTTGAACCCTACCGGGGGCGTGATCTGGGCGGCCTCGACCATGAGAACCAAAAAGATGCCGAACCACAGCGGGCTGAACCCCGCCTGGGTGACGAGCGGCAGGGTGATGGGCAGGGTAATCACAATCATGCTAATGCCGTCGAGGAAAAAACCCAGCACGATGTAGAAGAGCGCGATCACAAGTACCAGCATGTACTTCGAAAGCCCCAGCGAGGCAATCCACTGGGCCAGCGCAGTGGGAATACCCATGAAGCCCATCGCGGTCGAGAGCAGCGACGCCCCGGCGATGATGAGGCCGATCATGCTGGTGGTGCGCACGCTGCCAAGCACCGCCTGCAGGAAGCTTTCCCAGGTGAGTGAGCGGTAGGCCAGCGCTAGGATCAGCGAGCCCAGCACACCGATCGCGGCCGACTCCGTGGGGGTGGCGAAGCCCACGTAGATGCTGCCAAGCACGAAGAGGATCAGCAACGTCACTGGCAGCAGGTCCACGAGCCCCCTGAGCCGGTCTGCCCAGGTGTAATGGTCACCAGCAGGAGCCTTCTCGGGCCAGCGCAGCCCAGCGTAGATCAGGTAGAGCATGAAACCGCCAGCCAGCATCAGCCCAGGAATCACGCCGGCGATGAAGAGTTGGCCGATCGAGACCTCCGCGAGGACGCCGTAGATGATCATCACCAGCGAGGGCGGAATCAGAAACCCCAGCGTGCCCGCGCCCGCCAGCGAGCCTAGGATGAGGTCGTCGTCGTAGCCGCGCTTGCGCAGCTCGGGAATGTTGATCTTGCCGATGGTGGCGGCGGTGGCCGCCGAAGACCCCGAGACCGCGGCGAAGATCGTACTGGCCACGACATTGGTATGTAGGAGGCGGCCGGGCAGGCCCGCCAGCCAGGGCGCGAGGCCGTCGAACATGCGCTCCGAGATGCGCGTGCGCAGCAGTAGCTCGCCCATGAAGATGAAGAGCGGTAGGGCCACCAGCGCCCACGAGTCGGTGGCGTTCCATGCGATGTTGCCGAGAAGCCTGAGCGGCGGCGTAGAGGTAAAAAGCGAAATGGAGACCAGCGCCACCGAGAAGAGCGAGACGAAAACCCAGAGGCTGACGCCCAGCAGAAGGAAGAGAACGGCCAGCAAAACGACGACGGCAAGAAGCGGATCCACTTAGTCCTCCTCACCCAGCCAGCGCTTTAGGGTGAAGGCGACGAAGCTCAAAAAGAGCACCGCCGCGCCCAGCAAGGCTGCACCGTAGGGGTAGACGAGCGGCGTGCGGGAAGGCAGGAAGCTGCGGGTACCGTAGCGCCAGGCGTCGAGGGTCTGGTTCCACAACGCCCAGACAAGCAGCGCCGAAAAGGCGGTGCCCAGCACGCCGGAGATAAGGTCGAGCGCGCGCTGGCCCCGGGGGCTGAGGCGCTCCCGCACGAGGCCCACGCGAATGTGCTCGCCGTAATGCAGGGCGTAGCCGGCCGCCAGGTAGACCATCGCCGCCATGAAGTAGCCGGAGTACTCCTCGGCGATGTAGGTGCTCCGGCCCGCGAACTGGCGCAACGCGATCTCGAAGAGGATGAGCGAGGTGGTGGCCAGCAGCAGAAGCCCGGCCACCCATCCAGCGAGGGTGGCCAGGCGCTCTGCGGCCCGAATTAAGGACCGCACGATGGGCTCCTTACTGGCCCCGGAAGGCGTCGAGGATTTTCTGCGCGCGGGGGCCGGCTTCCTTCATCCACTGCTGCAGGATGTTCTGGGCCGCCTTGTCCATGGTCGCCTGGAGCTCAGGCGCGATGTTGGTGACCACGGTCATGCCGTGATTCTTGAGCGCGATCTCGGAGACCAGGTCGGCCTTCTGCGAGGCCTTCCACTGGTAGGCCTCCACCTCGGCCGCGGCGTCGAGGATCGCCTGTTGCTGGTCGGCCGGAAGGCGCTCGAAGGCCTGCTTGTTGACGATCACCATGTTGAGCGGGAAGGCGTAGTTGATGCGGTGGAAGTAGTTCGTCACCTCCCAGAGCTTGGCGTCCACGCCGGTCTGGGTGGAGGTGAGCACGCCATTGACGAGCCCGGTGGAGAGGGCGGTGTAGAGCTCGCTAAAGGGGATGGCGATGCCTTGTCCGCCGAGCTGGGTTACGAACTCGGCCGAGTTGGCGTCGTAGGTGCGGATCTTGAGGCCCTTGAAGTCGGCGGTACTGGTGAGCATCTTCTTGGTGTAGATGCCACTGGGCGGCCAGGGGACCGCGTAGAGGAGCTTGGCGTTGTGCTTGGCCAGGGCTTCTTCGTAGTAAGGCTTGGCGATCTGATAGAGCTTCCAGGCCTCGTCGTAGTTCTTGACTAGAAGCGGCACCGAGGTTAGACCGAAGATCGGGTCGTCGCCGCGGGCGTTGCCCATAAGAAGCTCGGCAATGGGGAGCGTGCCGCTGCGAACGGCGCCCAGGACTTCCTGCCCCTTGAAGCCGAGCGCGCCGCCTGGGTGCACAACGATCTCGAGGTCGCCGCCGGTCTTCTTGGCGACCATGTCGGAGAACATGACGACGCCCTTGGTGTGGAAGTTGCCCGAAGGCCAGGCGATGTGCATGTCCCACTTGGTCTTGGCGAAGCCGAAGCTGGCGATCAAGACCATGGCCATAAATGCGGTTACATACCTTTTCATATAGCTCACCTCCTGCTTCAATTATAGGCTGAGGCTCAACGGGTCGATTGGCCCCATTCCGGTGTGGGCTCAGGGGGCGTGCAAGAATATGTAACGAGGAGGTACCCCATGCCGTTCATCGACATCAACGCCGACGCCGGGGAATCGTTTGGCCCCTGGAAGATGGGGCGTGACGAGGAGCTATTTCCCGTGCTGAGCTCGGTCAACCTCGCCAGCGGCTTCCACGCCGGCGATCCGCTGACGATGCAGCGCAGCATCGCCCTCGCAGCCGAGCACGGGGTGGCCGTGGGCGCGCACCCGGGCTTTCCCGATCGGGTGGGGTTCGGCCGGCGCGACCTCGCGGTGACGCCGGAGCAAGCCTACGCCGACGTGCTCTACCAGATCGGCGCGTTGCACGGCTTCCTGCGGGTCGCCGGGCTGGCGCTGCACCACGTCAAGCCCCACGGAGCGCTCTACCTGCAGATGCTGCGCAACGAGGCGACCGCGCGCGCCGTGGCCCGCGCGGTGCGCGATTACGACCCGGGGCTGCCGCTTGTGTTGCTTGCGGGCACGACCATGGAGGAGGCCGCCCGTGCTGAAGGCGTGCGCTACGTGCGCGAGGCTTTTCCCGATCGGGCCTACCTCTCGGACGGCCGGCTGGCCCCGCGCAGCATGGAGGGCGCGCTCATGCGCGATCCCGAACGCGCCGCCGAACGGGCGGTGCGGATGGTGCTGGAGGGCAAGGTCGAGGCCCTGGACGGCGGCGAGGTGGAGGTGCGGGCGGAGACCCTCTGCGTTCACGGCGACAACCCCGAGGCCGTCGAGATCGCACGTGCGGTGCGGGCCGCGCTCGAGGCCGAAGGCGTCGAGGTGCGCCCCTTCTGATGGTGCGGGGTGCCTACCTGGTCTTCGGCAAGGGGCCAAGCCCGGAGGTGGCGCGCCGGGTTGCGAAGACTGCCCGCAAGATCGAGGCCGCGCCGCCGCCCTGGCTGCTCGACTGGATCCCCGCTTACGACAGTATCTTCGTCGAGTTCGACGCGGGCGCGGTGGGTTGCGCCGAGCTCGAGGCCTGGGCGGCGGGGCTGGTAGGCGGGAAGGAAGGGGAGGAGGAGGCGGCGCGCTTTGTCGAGGTACCAGTGCGCTACGATGGCCTCGACCTCGCTGAGGTGGCCGCGCGCGCAGGGCTCGAGCCTGGGGAGGTCGCACGGCTGCATGCGGGCACCGAATACCTCGTCTACGCCGTAGGGTTTACTCCCGGCTTCCCCTTCATGGCCGAGCTACCTCAGCCGCTGCGCCTGCCGCGACGGCCCGTGCCGCGCCCGCGGGTACCCGCCCACTCGGTGGGGCTCGCGGGGGTGCAGACCGGTATCTACCCACAGCAAAGTCCTGGGGGCTGGAACCTGATCGGGCGCACGCTGGTGAGGGTCTACGACCCTCACCGCGACCCGATATTTTTGCTTCAGCCGGGCGATCGGGTGCGCTTCGTCCCCGCAGAGGGCGAGCCGCCTCCACCGCCCGAGCCGGTGGGGCTCCTGGGGCGCGAGGGCCGGCCGCTCTTACGGGTGCTCGAGCCCGGTCTGCTCACCCTGCCCCTCGACCGCGGTCGGTACCGCGCCGGCCGCTACGGGCTGGCGCGTAGCGGCCCCCTGGACGCGCGCGCCTTCGCCGCGGCCGCGAGGATGGTGGGCGGTGCGGGGACGGCGCTCGAGCTCAACCTGGCCGGGCCGTTGCTTGAGGCGCTCGAGGGGGTGACCGTGGCCCTCGCCGGTACCGGCCCGGGCTACGACGGGCGCTGGGCCCGCACGGTGACGCTGCGAAAAGGGGAGACGCTGGACCTGCGCCGCCCCGGTCCGGGAGCGCGCAGTTACCTGGCCCTGCCGGGCGGGCTCGCCCTCGCGCGCTTCATGGACAGCGCCAGCCCCGACCTCAAGGGACGCATCGGCCGGCCGCTCGCCGCCGGTGACGTGCTGCTGCAGGCAGCACCCGAACGGACGCGAGGGCTCGAGCGGGTGTGGCACGCCGCGCCGCTCGAGCCCCAGGAGGGCCCGGTGCGGCTGCGCATCCTGCCGGGCCCGCAAGCCAGCCCGGAGGCGCTGGCCGCCCTCGCTGCAGGAGTCTTTCGTGTGGGTAGCGCCGACCGCATGGGGCTTCGGCTCGAGGGGGCGCCTGTACCCGGCGGCGAGGTGACGAGCGAGGGCGTTCCCCTGGGTGCGGTGCAGGTGCCGCCGGGGGGCGCGCCAATGCTGCTGCTTGCCGACCGCGGTACGATTGGCGGCTACGCTAAGCCCGCTGTGCTGCACCCGGCCGACCTACCCCGGGCAGGCCAGCTCAAGGAAGGCGACCGGATCCGCTTCGCCGTAGCCGAAGGCGCATCAGGCTACTGCGAGATCGTGGTCTAGACCCCGTCCAGCCAGCGCCGCAACGTGGCCAGGTTGGCCTCGTCGTAGGCCGCGGGGGTTTCCATGATGAGGGCCTTGCCGTCCAGGCGCGGGTCGCGCACCAGCCGCGCAAGCCCCTCGCTGATCGCCCCCTCGCCCAGGTTGGCGTGGCGGTCGACGCCGCTGCCAAGAGCACCGCCCGAGTCGTTGAGGTGGATCACCGGTACGCGCTCGAGCCCCACGACCCGGTCGAGCTCGTCGAGCACCCCCGCGGGATCGTCGCGCAACGGATAGCCCGCTGCGAAGGCGTGGCAGGTGTCGAAGCAGACCCCCAGCTCGGTGCCCTCGATGAGCTGGGCGAGCTCCTCGAAGCTGCGGCCCACCTTGCGCCCGCCTCCGGCGACGTTCTCGAGCAGTAGCCGGGGGCCGCGGGGCGCCAGCGCAAGGGCTTCCAGTGCTGCCTCACGCACCCGCTCGAGATCTCCCGAGCCGGGGTGGACGACCACGTACTCCACCCCCAGCAGCGCGGCCTTCTGGAGGTCGTCGGCAAGGCTGAAGATGCTCTTGGCCCGAGCCTCGCCGCTCGCCCCCAGGTTGACCAAGTAGGAGGCGTGGATCACCGCGCGCTCTACTCGGCCGATGGCGCGCGCGTCACGAAAGGCTTCGATCTCGCCCGGGCGGGGACGGCGCAGCCGCCAGCTGCGCGGGCTCTTGGCGAAGAGCTGCACTGCCGTCGTGCCGAGCCGCTCGGCTTCGTCGAAGACCCCGGCGTAGCCGCGGCGGCCGGCAATGGAGTGGTGAAAGCCGTAGAGCACGCTCATGGCTCGTACCCGACGACCTCGATCCGCACCCGGGCGATGCCGTCGCGGTCGAGGCCGATCTCGCGCGCGGCAGCGTAGCTGAGGTCGATGATGCGGTCCTTCTTGAAGGGGCCGCGGTCGTTGATGCGCACGGTCACCGAAGCGCCAGTGTCGAGGCGCAGCACGCGCACGATCGAACCAAAGGGGAGCGTGCGGTGAGCGGCGGTCAGCGCGTACATGTCGAAGACCTCTCCGCTGGCGGTGGGCCGATCGTGGAAATCCGGGCCGTACCAGGAGGCCATGCCCTCCTCGACGTAACCTACCGGGTTCCAGTATTCCGGGGTCGCGCCGCCCGGGATGATGAGGCGCTGGCCCGCGCGCAGCAGCGTGCCCTCGAGGTCGTTGGCGGCTTGCAGCGCCGCCACGCTCACGCCGAAGCGGCGGGAAATGCTGTAGAGGGTGTCGCCAGACTGGACGGTGTAGACGCGCTGGGTCTGAACCTCGGCGGGCGCGGTCTGGCGCGGCGCGCAGGCCGCGAGCAGCAGGAGCAAGAAGAGCGCCGCGAAACGACGCACCCTAGACCTCCAGCCAGCCCCGCGGCGCGCGCGAAAGGACCTCGATGCCTGTAGGGGTGACGTGCACAAGCTCCTCGAGCCGCACCCCACCCCTGCCCGGAAGGTAGATGCCAGGTTCGAGCGTGATGACCATTCCCGGCTCCAGCACCTCATCCGAACGGGCGTTGAGGAAGGGCGCTTCGTGCACCTCGAGCCCCACGCCGTGGCCGAGCGAGTGGACGAAGCGGGAGCCGTAGCCGGCGCGCTCGATCACGCCCCGGGCGACCGCGTCGAGCTGGCGCGCGGCCACCCCGGGCCCGGCTGCTTCGAGCGCGGCCTCGAGCGCGGCCTCGGCCACCTCGAAGATGCGCTGCATCTCGGTGTCCACCGTACCCAGCGCCACGGCCCGGGTCATGTCGGAGTGGTAGCCGTCCACTACCGCACCAAAGTCGAGGGTTACGAGCTCGCCCCGCTCGAGTCGCTTCGTCGAGGCGACCCCGTGCGGCAGCGCGCCGCGCGGCCCCGAGGCCACGATGAAGTCGAAAGCGGCGCGTTCGGCGCCGTTCTTACGCATCCAGAACTCGAGCTCCAGCGCCAGGTCGAGCTCACGCGCGCCCGGCTTTATCTGCGCAAGCAGGTGGGCGTAGCCCTCGTCGGCGATCCGGGCCGCCCGGACGATGCGCTCGAACTCGTCCGGGCCCTTGATCGTGCGTGCACGCTCCACCACGCCCTCGGTGGGTAGCAGCGCAACATTCGCTTCGGCCTCGATACGGTCTTTGCGCGAGCAGGGCATGTGCCGGGCATCATAGCCCACGCGCGCGCCTTTAAGATGGGACCGCAAGAAGCCGTAGCCCTCCCGTGGGTTTACGATCTCCACCGGCACACGCGACTCCGCCGGCGCCTGCTCGGCGTAGCGCGCGTCGGTGAAGAGCGTCGCCCCCTCGCGCGCAAGCACCACCAGGCCGTCCTCCGGGGCGGTGAAGCCACTGAGGTAGCGGACGTTCTCGGGCTGGGTGACGATGAGGAGGTCGACTTCGTTTGGTAGTGCGACGGGGTTTGTCACGAGTTCACGAGCTCCTTTGTACGTGAAACCATTCTCAGGGCTTCATGCGCGTGTACATGCGCGGAAAGGGAATGGCCTCGCGTACGTGGGCCAGGCCGGCGATCCAGGCCACGGTGCGCTCGAGCCCCAGCCCGAAGCCCGCGTGAGGCACGCTGCCGAACCGGCGCAGGTCCAGGTACCAGTCGAAGACCCCTTCAGGCAGGCCGTGCTCGCGGATGCGCTTCAGCAGCAGCCCCGGCTCGTGGATGCGCTCGGAACCGCCGATGATTTCCCCGTAGCCCTCGGGTGCGAGTAGGTCGTCGTTCTTGACCAGGCTCGGGTCCTCATCGTCGGGCTGCATGTAGAAGGCCTTGATGGTCGCGGGGTACTTCTCGATGAAAACCGGACGGTCGAAGCGGCGGCTGATCGCCGACTCGTGGGGCGCGCCAAAATCCTCACCGTAAGGAATGGCCTCCACCTCGGGATCGCGCGCCGCGATCTTCTCGAGCAGCTCGATGGCTTCTTTGTAGGTCAGGCGCGGGTAATCGCCCGCGGCTGCGGGCTCGAGCGCTGCCGGGTCGCGCCCCAGCATCTCCAGCTCGGACGCGCGGCGCTCCAGCACCCGGCCCACCAGATAGCTCACATAGGCCTCCTGCAGGGCCATGTTGCCCTCGTGGTCCATGAAGGCCGCCTCGGGCTCGATCATCCAAAACTCCAGCAGGTGCCGCCGCGTCTTCGAACGCTCGGCGCGGAAGGTGGGGCCAAAGGTGTAGACCTTGCCGTAGGCCAGCGCCCCCGCCTCGGCGTAGAGCTGGCCTGACTGGCTCAGGTAGGCCTTCTGGTCGTCGAAGAGGTCCACCTCGAAAAGCTCGGTCGTTCCCTCGACGGCGTTGGGCGTCAGGATGGGGGTATCGAAGCGGATGAAACCGCGTTCGGCGAAGAAGTCGTGGGTGGCGCGCTCGATCTCGTCGCGGATGCGCATCACCGCCCAGGGCCGGCGGTGGCGCAGCCAGAGGTGGCGGTGGTCCATCAAAAACTCGATGCCGTGTTCCTTGGGGGTGATGGGGTACTCGCCGTCGGGCTCGCTCAGTACCTCCAGGCCCAGCACCTCGATTTCGTAGCCGCCGGGGGCGCGGGCGTCGGCCTTGACCCGGCCCCACACCTCGAGCGCGGTTTCCTGGCGCAGGTGGTCGGCGCGAACGAAGGTGGCCTCGTCCACGTTGCCCTTGAAGACGGTGGCCTGGAGAAAGCCGGTGCCGTCGCGAACGATGAGGAAGTGCAGCTTGCCCTTGCTGCGCCGGTTCACCAGCCAGCCGGCGAGCCGCACCACCTGCCCCTCGTAACGGGCGATCTCTTCGATGTACGCGCGTTGCATGCAACGAGTTTAACGCAGCTCGCGCCAGGCCGCCCACTCGAGCACGATCGCGTAGACCGCGAGCACCACAGCGAAGAGTTCCAGCGCGGTCGGCCGCACCAGCACGAGCGCCAGAAAACCGGCCGCCAGACCTGCGGCGTGCGCCGCCGTCGCGGACCGTACCAGCACCGAACGCACGTACTCGTCCACCAGCAGGCGCTCGCCCGCGCCGGGCAGCACCACCGCGAATAGGGATAGCGCGGGCAACAGAAGCAGGGGGTGGCCGGAGAAGGCCAGGTAAAGGAAGGCCATCGCCGTCACCACAACCCAAACCGAGAAGGCCACTACGCGCACGCCCCGGCTAAACAGACCCTCGCCTTTGCGGGGTGCGGTCTCGCTCGCGACCGCCGCCACCCGAACCTCGTCAGAGTGCTCACCGATGCCTATCCAAGCGATGGTAGCCGCTACGAGCACGAGTGAGGCCAGGTAAAGCCACACCAGCGCCCAGGCGGCCTGCACCGCCCCTGCCCAGAAAGCCACCAGGGCCACGGCGGCGAGTATGATCGCGGTGCCGTTGATGGAAATCTTTACCTTAGGGGTTTCATTCGGCATGGGAAACCTCACTTTCCTCGGGTTCGAAGATGTCCTCGATAGCCAGTCCGAAGACCGTGGCGATCTTGAAGGCCAGTGGCAGACTGGGGTCGTAACGGCCCTTCTCGATGGCGTTGACCGTCTGGCGACTCACGCCCAGACGTTCGGCCAGCGCCGCCTGGCTCCAGCCGCGCTCGGCCCTAAGCACCGGAAGCCTGTTCTTCAAGGCGGTGCACCTCCAAGCGCTGGGCGGCCCGAAGGAACCAGGTCGCCGCAAACTTGAAGCCCGTCGCCAGGGCCAAGCGCCACTGCGGCATGACCGTGCGCAGCGCCCGGAAACGGTCGGCTTCGGCGTGCCGCTCCTCCAAGCGCCGCAGGGCGGCTTCTCGTAGTTCGTGGGGGTTCGGTTGTCCCATACCCATGTCAAGCCTCCTTGACACAAGGGTAAAGCACACATAACGTATTGTCAAGTGTGCTTTACTATCGCCGCTGGGCGCGCGCACGTCACGGGTCTCTGGACGGGACGGATAGCCCCTGCGCGTATGGCGCTCATGGGTAAATAATGAACCCGACAAGGAGGAGGTGAGCCCTTTGGAAAACATCCTCACGCAGCTATGGCCGTGGTACATCGCCGGGCCCATTCTGGGCGCGATGGTGCCCCTGCTCCTCTGGCTGGGCAACAAAGACTTCGGCATCTCCGCCAACCTGCGCCACATCTGCGCGATGTGGCCAGGAAAGAAACCCGCGTTCTTCCGGTACGACTGGAAGGGCCAGCAGTGGAACCTCTGGTTTGCCCTCGGCATCGTCGTGGGCGGCTACGTCTCCGGCTACCTTTACCCGGGCGACCCGGTGGACATCAACCCGGTGGTGGTCGAGCGCATCCAGTCGTGGGGGGCGAGCGCGCCCCAGACGATCGTTCCGCCCGAGCTCTTCGGTGCCGCCGCGCTGGCCTCGTGGAAGGTCTGGATTTACCTGCTCCTGGGCGGCTTCCTGATCGGTTTCGGCGCGCGCTATGGCGGGGGTTGCACCTCCGGCCACGCCATTAGCGGGCTTTCGGCCCTGCAGCTGCCCTCACTGGTGGCCTCGACCTTCTTCTTCGTGGGCGGCCTCATTGGAGCGTGGTGGATTCTGCCGCGTCTCGTCGTCTGGATTACCGGAGGTGGGGCATGAAGGTGCTATTCAACTTCTTCTACTTTCTGGCCGGGATGATCACCGGCGTGACCCTAATCCAGTCCCAGGCGGCCTCCTGGTACCGGATCCAGGAGATGTTCCAGTTCGGCTCCTTCCAGCTCTATGGCGTCATCCTCTCGGCCGTGGTCGTGGGGATGATCGGCGTCCAGCTTCTCAAGGGCAAGCGCAGCCTCGAAGGGGCCGAGATCAAGATCAACGACAAGAACCGCACCTGGACGCGCTACATCGTTGGCGGGACGATCTTCGGCCTGGGCTGGGCCATTGCCGGTGCCTGCCCCGGGCCCACCATGGCACTCATCGGCGCGGGCTGGCCGGGTTTCGTGGTGCTCTTCGTGGGCATGATCCTGGGTACCTGGGTCTACGGACTTCTGCGCGACGTGCTGCCTCACTGAAGCCATCCCAGAGCCTTGCAGGCTGCTTCGGCCGGGCTCAAGCCCGGCCGAAGCGCTTGAGGGTCAGCTCGGCGGCGACGCTGTCTTCGGCGAGGAGCGTCTGCACCGCCCGCGCCGCCTCAGGGGCCAGCAGGCGGCGGGCGCGGATCCGCCCCATGGCGTCGGCCAACAGGGTGCCGTCGGAAAAGAGGTGTAACCCCAGAGGTTCGATGCGCCGAGCCGCCTCGAGCACGAAGCCCGCGGGCAGGCGGCCGGTGTTCACCGCCAGCACGTGCCCGGCCGCGCGCAGGCGCTCGAGAAAGCGGGGCGCGTCGGGTAGGAAGAGACCGAGCCTGAGCACGGTGCCATCGGGATCGAGGCCAATCAGCGCGCGCGCCGCAACGCCTCCAGCGCCTCAGCCAGACCGCAACGATCCACCGGCGCGACCACCAGGTCGGCGGCCTGCTTGACCTCGTCCGGGGCGTTGCCCATGGCGATGCCCAACCCGGCCGCGCGCAAGAGCTCGACGTCGTTGGACCCGTCGCCAACCATGGCCACCTCTCCCATGGGCACGCCCATGTATTGAGCAATCCAGCGCGCCGCATGCAGCTTGCCAGCCTCGCGGCGCAGGAGCGAGGCGTAGATGACGCCCGAGGTAGAAGGGCTTGTGCCGATGTGCCAGGAGAGCGCGTCCGCGAAGCGAGCGTCCACCTCCGCCCGGGCGCGCGCCCAGGCAGGGGAGGGGCGCACGACCCACTGCACGCGCACGACCTCGTGAGCGAAGGGCACCTGCTGCAGGTCGGCAGGGGTAAAGGCAACATCGAGCAGGCGCGCGTGGGCCTCCAAATCGGTAGCGCTGCGTTCCGTCAGGATCATGCCGCTCGCGGCGTAGGCCTCTAGTGGCAGCGCGTATGCGCGGGCGAGGTCCACCACCCGGTAATAGCCCGCCAGCGGAAGGCGCACGGCGTGGACCGGCGCCCCGTCGGCCCGGGCAACCAGCGCGCCCTGGTGAAAGGCGTGGAACCCTTCGGGGTCCAGCCGCCGCGCGTAGTCGAGGCTGAGTCCCACGTTCGGCCGCCCCGTGGCAAGAGCCAGGTGCAGGCCGCGTCTGCGCGCGCGGGCAGCGGCCTCCCATGCACAGCCGGGTACGCCGTCCGGGCCGTGCAACGTACCGTCGACGTCGATGAAAACCAGACGAATCATTCGATCCTGACCCATCCGGAGTGCGCGATGACCGCGGGGCCACCCACGTAGACCGCATAGGGCTTGCCCGAAACGGCGTACTCCACGCGCACGTGCACTACGCCGGGCACGCCCAGGTGATGCCCCTGCAATACCTGGATCTCGGCCGAGCCTTCACGCCGCGGCACCACACCCGCGCGGGCCAGCAGCGCAGCGAGCGCGCCGTTGGCTGAGCCGGTCACAGGGTCTTCGGGTATGCCCAGCCCGGGGGCGAAGTCGCGGGCGTAGTAGGCTCGAGGTCCAACGGGGGCGTAGGCGTGCACGGTGTCAACCTCGAGCGCCGCCGAAAGCTCTATGAGGCGGCTCATGTCGGGCTCGAGCTCGTCGACCAGCCCCGGAGCGATGAGGGGAAGGAAGACCGACCACAAGCCGCTAAAGGCAACCCCGGTGGGGAGCCCGCGGTGCAGGTAACGCTCGTTGGCCCCCAGCGCCTCCACCAGCTCGCGCACCAATTGCCAGGTGAGTACATCGCGAAAGCGTGGCGCAGGCTCGCGCATCGTAGCACGAACAGCGCCCGACTCCAGCCGGTCGATCTTCACCGGAATGTTGTCCACCGGCGTTTGCAGGTAAAGCCGGTCCTGCCCCTCGTTCAACCGACCTTGCAACACCAGCGTCACCGCCAGCGCAATGGCAGCATGACCCGCGAACTCGACCTCGCGCACGGGCGTAAAGAAACGCACCGAGAAGACGTTGTCCTTCCAGTCGGTGAGGAAGACCGTCTCGCTCGTCTCCAGCTCCTGCGCGACCCGCCGCATCTGCTCCTCGCTCAGGCCGCGGGAGTCGAGCAGGACCGCTGCCCGGTTACCGCTCCCGGGCGACTCGGTAAAGGCGTCGACGAGCAAGTACGGAACCTTCACGCGTTACTCCTCCATGATCTTCAAATGCAGCTCCGCCAGCTGCTCGGGTGAGACCGCCGCCGGCGCACCGGTGAGGGGGTCGCGCCCCGACCGGTTCTTGGGGAAGGGGATGACCTCGCGGATGCTTTCGGCGCCGCTCATCAGCGCCAAGAAGCGGTCGAGCCCCCAGGCGATGCCGCCGTGCGGTGGTGCGCCGTAACGAAGGGCCTCTAGGAAAAAACCGAACTTCTCCTGTGCCTCCTTGGGCGGGATGCCGAGTACGTCGAACATCTTTTGTTGGAGATCCATGCGATGAATACGAATGGAGCCGCCGCCGACCTCGGTGCCGTTGAGCACCAGGTCGTAAGCCCTGGCGCGCACCCGGCCGGGGTTGCTGTCGAGCAGGGGGAGGTCTTCTTCGTAGGGCGAGGTGAAGGGGTGGTGCATGTAAGTCCACGTCTCCCGCTCGTCGTCCCACTCGAGCAGCGGGAAATCTACTACCCACAAGAAGTTCCAGCCCTTGCGCGGCACTTCAAGCATTTCGGCAAGCGCGAGCCGCACCTGGCCCAGCGCCTCGAGTGCGGTGCTCCAGCGATCGGCGACGAAGAGCACAGTCTCGCCCGGCCGCGCCCCCCAGGCGCGCAGGGCCCCGGCGTCGAGGAACTTGGCGATGCCGCCGGAGAGACCGTCCTCGCCCACCTTGACCCAGGCGAGCCCCTTGGCGCCATAGCGTTTGGCCACCTCCTCGAGCGCGGCGATCTGCTTGCGCGTAAGCTCGGCCGGTGCCCGCAGGCCGCGAATCACGCCGCCGGCCTCCAGCACGCTGCGGAAGGCGTTGAAGTTCGAGTTTGCGAAGAGCTCGTCCGCCGACTCGAGCTCGAGGCCGAAGCGGGTGTCGGGCTTGTCGGAGCCGTAGCGCTCCATCGCCTCGCGGTAGGGCATGCGCGGGAAGGGGAGGGGTAGCTCTACCCCGAGCGTCTCGCGAAAGACGTGGGCCACTAGCCGCTCGTTGATCTCCCAGATGTCCTCCTGCTCCACGAAGGACATCTCCATGTCAAGCTGGGTGAAATCGGGTTGGCGGTCGGCCCGCAAGTCCTCATCGCGGAAGCAGCGCGCGATCTGGAAGTAGCGGTCCACCCCGGCGACCATCAGCATCTGCTTGAAGAGCTGCGGTGACTGGGGCAAGGCGTAGAACTTGCCGGGCTCGAGCCGGCTCGGCACCAAAAAGTCGCGCGCGCCCTCGGGGGTGCTGCGGGTGAGGAAGGGCGTTTCCACCTGTACGAAGCCCTCGGCGCCGAGAAAGTCCCAGATGGCCTTGATGACGGCGTGGCGGAGCTCGAGCCGCCCCAGCATCTTCTTGCGGCGCAGGTCAAGGTAGCGGTACTTGAGGCGCAGGTCCTCGTTCACCCGGTCAGTGGGGTCGTCCTCGTCGCGCCAGGAGGCGTCCACGACGAAGGGGGGCGTCTCGGCTTCGTTGAGGATCTCAATGGACTCCACCTCCACCTCTACCGCGCCCGTGGCCAGGTTGGGGTTCACCTGGTCGGCGGGCCGGCGGCGCACCGTACCCGTTACGTTCACCACGTACTCGCCCCGCAGCTGCTCCGCGGTGGCGAAGGCCGGACTCTGCGGATCCACCACCGCCTGTACGAGCCCGGTCCGGTCGCGCAGGTCGAGAAAGATCAGCCCGCCCAGGTCGCGCCTGCGGTTGACCCAGCCCGCCAGCCGCACGCGCTCGCCAACATGACGTTCGTTCAGTTCGCCGCAGTAATGGGTGCGTTTCACGCGCGTCCTCCTTTACCTACCCATTCTCGCACTTCTTCGAGGGGCAGGGTGTGCTGTTCGCCGGTCTCGAGATTCTTGACCGTGAGCGTGCCCGCCGTGGCCTCGTCGGGGCCAAGAAGGGCGGCGAAGCGGGCGCCCTTCTTCTCCGCCTCCTGCAGGCCCTTGCCCGGCTTGCGCGCCTTGAGCGCGTACTGCACGCGCAGCTCGGGCCAGAAGCGGGCCGCCACCTCCAGCGCGCGGGGCACGAGCGAGGACTCGAGCGGCACGATGTAGAGGTCGAGCGCGGGCGCGGGGGCAGGGGAGAGGCCCTCGGCCTCCATAGCCAGGGCTACGCGCTCGATGCCCAGCGCCCAGCCCACCCCCGGGGCCGGCGGCCCGCCCAGCAGCTCGCTCAGCCCATCGTAGCGGCCGCCGCCGCCCAGCGCCGACTGCGCCCCCAGCTCATCGTGATGAATTTCCCATGAAGTTCGCACGTAGTAGTCGAGACCACGCACAATGGAGGGGTCTACCTCGTAGGGCACGCCCAACGCGCCCAGCCGCGCGCGCACGGCCTCGAAATGCGCCTTCGCCTCGGACCCAAGAAAGGCGAGCATGGGACGCACGTCGAGCTCGGCCAACAGTGCTCGGTCGCCTGAGTTCTTGGAGTCGAGGATGCGCATGGGGTTGGTCACGAGCCGCCGGCGCGAGTCCTCCGAAAGGCGCGCCGCGTGCGGCGCCAGTAGCTCGCGCAGGTAGGCGTTGTAGCGCTCACGGTCGGCCGGGTCGCCCACCGAACCGAGCAAGAGGCGCATATTGCGCAAGCCCAGCGAGGCAAGGATGTGGTAGGAAAGCGCCACCGCCTCGGCGTCGAGCTCGGGCTGGTCGGAGCCCAGTACCTCGTAACCCACCTGGTGGAACTGACGCTGGCGGCCCTTTTGCGGCCGCTCAGCGCGGAACATGGGCCCGGCGTACCACAGCCGCACCGGCTGAGGCCAGACCTTCATACCGTGTTCGTTGTAGGCGCGCACCACCCCGGCCGTGCCCTCGGGCCGGAGGGTGAGCGAACGGCCGGCGCGGTCGCTGAAGGTGAACATTTCCTTCTGAACGATGTCGGAGGTGGGCCCAACGCCCCGCTCGAAGACCTCGGTAAACTCGAAGATGGGCGTGGCGATCTCGGCGGCCCCGGCGGCCTCGGCCCAGCGGCGAGCCGCGTCTACGATAGCGCGATGATAGGCTAGGGGGTCGCCGAATAGGTCGTGGGTTCCTTTAACGGCTCGCGTCACAAAGGCCATTCTACGTGAGCGGGCGTTAGACGTGTTTTTACCTAATGCAAATTCCCGTTAATATCCCTTAACGGGAATATGGTAGAATGAGGCATGCTGGAGCCCCTAGCCAACTGGTCCGACCCCGCCAAACGCCGGCTCTGGGCAGTGAAAGCGGCCCACGAGCGCGACGAGGCGCGCCTCATCGAGTTGCTGGAGGCCTACCTCTTCCTCAAGGGCCGCAAGAAGGCGTTGGTAAGCCCCGAAACGCTGCGTACCTACCGCACCGCGCTGCGCGATTACCTCGCCTGGGCCTGGCCCGAGGGCGCACCGGGCCCACGCCTGCCCCTGCTCAAGGCCACCAGCGACGACCTTGACCATTACGTCCACGACCTGCAGACGCGCGGCGGCCACCTACCCGAGAACGCCCGGCCGCTCAAGCCCGCGAGCGTGGCCACCTACCTGGCGGGCGTGCGTGCTTTCTACCGGGCGCTCGAGTGGGCTGGTGCCGCGACAGCACCCGAGGACGTCCACGCCCCCGCCGACCCCACGCCGCGCGAGGAGCGGCGGCCCGCTCTCCCCCTGGAGCTCTACCGCCGTCTGCTCGAGCACCTGGACGATCCCGAGGACCCGGCAAAGCGCCGCGACCGCGCAGCGGTGCGCCTCATGGCCGAGGCCGGCCTGCGCATTAGCGAGGTCGTGCACCTCGACGCCGACGACGTCTTCCTGGCCGAGCGGCTGGTGGTGGTGCGCAGCGGTAAGGGCGGCAAGCAGCGCAGCGTACCGATCACGCGCGGCCTCGCGCGGGAGCTCGAAGGCTGGCTCAAGCTCCGCGCCGCCTACGCCGAGTCAGGCGAGCCGGCGCTTTTCGTGAACACCGGGGGGCGCAAGAACCGGGGCCGCCGCATCTCCGACAGCATGCTGCGCAAGCGGCTGGCGCGTTACTACGAGGGGCTGGGCTTCCCTGCCCGCTACCGCGGCGCCCACATGCTGCGCCACACCGCCGGCACCCGCTTCTACCGCGCCACCGGCGATCTGCACGTAACCGCACGCTTGTTGGGTCACAGCAACGTCAACACCAGCGCCATCTACGCCAAGATGGACCTTGAGGGCCTGCGCGAAGCGGTGGACCGGCTTGAGGACGGAGAGGTTTAGCGCTTGCTTTTTCAATCTTGCCTGTTTACGTTTTCTTGTGATTTTTTATACGATATGCCCGGTTGTGAATATTTTCCCGTATAAACACAAACGAGCAAACGAGGCGTCGAGATTGCGGCCGGGCTAACGGGGCGTGTAGAAGAAAGCGAAGGCCAGCAGCGTGTAAACACCGAGCAGCATCACGCCCTCGAGCCAGTGGGTCTCCCCGTCGCGCACCACCGCGTTGGTGATGATGATCGCGGCGCTGAGGCCTGCGAGCTCGAGCGGGTTGTGAAAGACAAGGTCAAAGGGCTGGCCCGTGAACCAGCTCCAGATCACCAGCAGCGGAGCGGCGAGCAGGGCGATCTGGAGGCTCGAGCCCACCGCGATCTGCACCGCCAGGTCCATCTTGTTGCGAATCGCAAACAAAACCGCGGCCAAGTGCTCGGCGGCGTTGCCGATAAGCGGAATCAGGATGATGCCCACGAAGAACTCGGAAAGCCCCAGCGCGACGGTGGCCTCCTCAAGGCTACCCACCAGCAGCTCCGACATCAGGGCCACCCCCACCGTGGCCGCGAGCAGCACACCAACCGCCGTCCCGAACGACCAGCGCGGCTCGTGGCCCTCCTCCAGCCCGCCCACCAGGTCGCGGTGCGTAACTAGCGAGAAAAGTAGGTTGGCCAGGTAGACCGCAATCAGCACTACGGCCACCGCCAAGCTGTAAGCGGCGTCAGGCGGTGCGGGGTTGGCCACCTCGAAGAAGGAGCGCTCCGCCAGGTCGAAGAACGCCGGTAGCATGAAGGCCACCAGCGATAGCGTGAGCAGCGTGACCAGCAGGCCCGCTGACTGGCGGTTGAAGCTCTGCCGGTGGCAGCGCAGCCCGCCCAGGAAGATCGAAAGCCCTAGCACCAGGAGCAGGTTCGACAAAAGCGAGCCGGTAATCGAGGCCTTGACGACTTCCACCTTCCCCGCGTTCAGGGCGATGAGGGCGATGATGAGTTCGGCGGCGTTGCCAAAGGTGGCGTTGAGCAGACCACCCACGGTGCTACCCGCCCGCGCCGCCAGCTCCTCGGTGGCCGTTCCCATCCAGCTGGCAAGCGGCAAGAGCGCGAGCGCCGAGATCAGAAAGATCCAGACGCCGTCCCAGTGGCGGAACTCGGCCCAGAAGGCCAGCGGTACGGCCAGCAGCAACAGGTTGCGCGTCACGGCTACACCTCCTCGCGGCGCAGGCTGTAGACCCAGCTCGCGCCACCGCGGTTGGTGACCCCCCAGAGAACGTCGCAGGCTTCCATGCTGCGCTTTTGGTGGGTCACCAGGACGAACTGGCGATCGCGCGCGAAGTCGCGCAAGAAGCCGATGAAACGCAGAATGTTCGACTCATCCAGCGGCGCATCCACCTCGTCGAGCACGGCGATGGGCAGGCTCCCCTCCCCTACCTCGGCCAGGGCAAAGAGGAAGCCCAGCGCACCCATCGTCTTCTCGCCAGTGGAAAGCAGGCGCAGGTCACGAGTGCGCTTGCCCTGGGGCTGAAGGCTCAGGTGGAGGCCATCCTCTTCCAGGCGCACGTCGGCCATGCCACCGAGCAGCGCCCGGCCGTAGTAGGCAAAGCGCTCGCGGAAACGGCCGAACGCCGCCCGCAACTGGGCCTCGTAAGCCTCGCGCAGCTGCTCGGCCTCGGCCGCGAGGCGGGCGGCCGCCTCCTCTGCCTCGGCCACCGAGGCCTCGACCTCGCCGAGCGAGGCCGTGAACTCCTCCAGTGCCTGGGCGGCGCGGTGGTTGACCGGACCGATCGCCTCGAGCTCGCGCTCGATCTCACGCAGACGCAACTGAAGCTTGCGCACGCTGCCCTCGGCATGCGGCCCCGGCGGAAGCTCACCCGCCTCGCGCAGCACCTCCTCCAGGGTGGCCTCCCGGCGCGCGAGTAAAACACGCGCCTCTTCCGCCTCACCGGCGATGCGCCCCAGCCGGGCGCTGTGCTCGCGCTGGGCGCGCTCGAGCTCATCCAGGCGCGCCTCCAGCTCCTCCAGCGCCCGGCGCGCGGCCTCGATCCCGAGGGCCTCCAGCTTCTCGGCTTGCTCCCGCGCCTGTGTTTCCAGCTCCTCCAAGCGCGCCTGTAGCCGCCGCGACTCCTCCTCGATCTGGCCCAGGCGGCCCAGGTTGCGCTCCAGCCGCGTGCGCCGTTCACGGTAGTGCTCGAGCTCGAGCTCGTAGCGTTCGCGGGCCGTACGGTAGGCCCGCCAGTCCGCGAGGGCGCGCTCCGTCTCCTCGAGCCGCTCGGCGAGCGCCGCCAGTTCGTGCTGCAAATACTCCAGCGACTCACCGTCGGGCTCAGGCGCCGCCTCCGGCGGCTCGGGAGCGGCCTGTGCCGCGGGTAGGACTGCAAGCGCCCGCTCGGCTGCGGCGCGCTCGGCGCGCAGACGGCGGACCTCTTCGTCCAGAGCTTCCAGCCCCAGCTCGGCCAGCGCCCGCTTCAGCTCCTCGACCCGGCGGCGGGCACGCTCCAGCGCCTCCTGGGCGTGGCGGCGTTCGTCCGTGAGCCGCCGCAGGCGGCCGCGCAGCTCCAGCCGTGCCCCCGATTTCTTGGCGGGGCGGCCGCCGCTCACCGAGCCCAGCATCTCCACGACCTCACCCTCGAGCGTCACCGTGCGCACCCGTCGCGCGCCCCGCGCCAGCCCCAGCGCAACCTCCAGCGACTCGACAAGCAGGGTGTCACCAAAAAGGGCCTGAGTGAGCCGGGGCTCGCCCGGAATGTGAAAGAGCTCGCGCGCGGGGCCGAGCACCCCGGGGCGACCATCGAAGGCCGCCAGGTCGGTGGTGCGGGGCCGGGCGAGGTCGCGCGCCAGCAGGGTGGCCCGCGCCCCCACCTTCTTCAGGTGCGCCACCGCCCGCCGCAGCGCCGCCTCGTCCTCCAGCAGCACCCACTGGGCCCGGGGACCCAGCGCGGCCTCGGCCGCAACCTCGTAACCCTCAGGCACCTCCAGCAGGTCCACTACGACGCCGAGCACCCCGGGTAGCTTCGCCTTCAGAAGCTCGCGCGCGCCCGCGCCCAGGTCGGCCCCGGAGGCCACCAGCGACTCCAGCCTCCCCGCTTCGCGCTCGAGCGCACGAGCCTCGGCATAGAGGTCGGAAACCTCACGCTGGGCGGCGTCCAGCTGCTTGCGCAGCTCACCGGCGCGCCTCTGAGCATCCCTCAGCTGGACCTCGGCGCGCGTGAGCCCATCCGACAGCTCTTCCAGGCGCGCGCTCCAGCGCGCGCGCTCCTGCTGCGCATGTTGGTAGGCGGCCAGCTCGGCCTCGTAGCGCACCAGGGCCTCGCGGTAAGCCTGGTAGCGGCTACGGGCACGCTCGAACGCGGCCCGCTCGCGCCGTAAGCGCTCTTCGAGCGCGCGCAGCTCGTCGCGCAGCCGGGCGGCCTCCTCCTCAAGCCGGTCCGCCTCTTCCGCCTCGCCCGGCGGCTCGGGAGGCAGCGGCTCGCGCATCTGCTGCAGCACCTCGTTTTCTTCCTGCATCCGGGCAGCCTCGGCGCGTAGACGCTCGAGCGCCTCACGTAAGTGGCCGCGCTCGCGCTGCAGCAGCTTAAGCTCGCTCTCGATGGCTACCTGCTCGGCACGCAGGCGCGTCAACCGCTCGCGCGCCGCGTCGCGTTCGCGCACCAGCTCCCGGGCAGCGGCCTCGTCCTCGCGCAGCGCATCTTCCAGACGCCCGCGCTCGGCGATCAGCGCCTCGATGCGGGCGTGCAATTTTTCGATCTCGGCTTCCAGCGCTCGCCGGCGGGCCTCGACCAGGCCCCGCTGCACCTCGATCCGTTCACGCGCCAACGCCTCAGCGCGGCGGGCCTCCTCGGCCTCCGCTTCGAGCCGCGCCTTCTCCGCAAGGCGGGCGGAATACTGCTCGCGCAAAGCGTCCAGATGCTGACGGGAGCGCTCCAGCCGCTGGCGGGTCTCGCGCAACGAGAGCGTAACCACCCGCAGCCCCGCCGCCTCCTCCAGACGCTCCAGCAAGGCGTCGGGCGAGGACTCGATGATGAGCGAGATCTCCCCCTGCCCCACGAGGGCGTGGGCGTTCTTGCCCAGACCGCTGCCGGCGAGCGCGCGCTCGATCTGGCGAAAGCTCGCGCGCTTGCCGTTGAGGCGTACCTCCTGCTCCCCCGAGCGGTCGATGCGACGGCTCACCACGTAGCGCTCACGCCCCTCGCGCAGCACCAGCTCGACCTCGGCAAAGGGCATGGGCTTGCGCCCCTCGCCGCCGTGAAAAATGAGCGCCTCGGCCTCGCGGGCGCGCAGGGCGCGGGCGCGCGAGCCGAGGACGAAGCGGATCGCCTCGACCACGTTGCTCTTGCCCGAGCCGTTGGGCCCGATGATGCCGGTCACGCCGCGGTCGAAGAGGATCTCCGTGCGGTCGGCGAACGACTTGAATCCGTGCAGCGTCAGGCGCTCAATCTTCATCGTTGCGCTCGAGGTAGCGCGCCATCGCCTCTCGCGATTCGGGCAAGGGGAAGCGCGCCTCGTTGGCCGCCAGCTTCTCCAGCATCGCGGCTTCAAGGTCGATGCCCAGCTGGTCGGCCAGTTTGTACAACAATAACCCAACGTCGGCCAACTCCCCGCTCAGGCTGACCTCGCCCTCCTTGTAGCCGACCTCGCGGAGCAGTTCACGCGCGACCTCACCCAGCTCCTCGAGCAGGTGCAAAAGCGTATGCTCGGGGCGCACCCCGTCCCAGCCGCGCTCGCGATCAAAACGGCGCAGCCTTTCCTGCAGCTCGCTCACCGCCGTCTCCGGACGGGTTCAACCAGCGAGAGGTGCCCCAGCGTCACCGCCGGCTCTCCCTCGAGGAGGTAACGCACCTCCTCGATTGGTTTGAGGTCGAGTAAGGTGTAGGCCATGCCGTAGACGAGCAGGGTCTCTCCGGTGGTGCCGTAGCCGAGTTGGGCGTAGGCTCCCGGGAGGTCCACGTAAGCAACGCGGTCGCGCACGAAGACCGTGGGCGCGGGGGTACCCTCCGGCACCAGCGGCGCCCCGGTACGCCCAGGTCCCTTCACCAGCTCATCTAGCGCACGCTGATACACGCTCTCGCCCGGCTCCAGCATGACCGTGCGGCGCTCCACCAAAAAAGCGCTGGCGTCGGGCTTGGCGAAGTAGAGCCGCAGCTCTACTTCCTGAGGCTCCTCGGGCAGCTCGACGTTTTGCGGCAGGTTCACCACCGCGCTGTGGCGGTTCGGGCTGCTGTAGAAGAAGACGAGCAGCCCCAGCAACAGCACGACCACACCCACCACGTTCCAGAAGGTCAGGTAGCGCTTCATCGTCCACCTCGCAGGTAGGCGTCCACCGCCCGCGCGATTACCTGGGCGTAGGCGCTCTGCTGGGCAGGATCGGCGAGCCGGGCGCGGTCGCCGGCATCGTGGAGCGCACCCATCTCGAAGAGCACCGCGGCCCCGGGCGCGTAGCTGAGAAGGTAGAGCGGCGTCTCACCACGCCTGGGGGTGAGCCCCAGGCGGCCGAGCTCATACTCGAACCGGTCGGCCAAAGCGCTCACCGAACGCACCGGGCGGGCGTAGCGGGCCAGCACCTCGGGGTAGCCTGGACGCGCCAGCAACTTGCGCGCGTGCGAAACAAAAACGGGGGCGTCCGTGCCCACGTTGGCGTAGGTGTAAAGCGCCGGACCCGGCGGCACCACCTCGCTGCCGGCGACGTGCAGGCTCACGAAAACATCGGCGCGCGCCGCCCATTGGGTGCGGGCGTAGACGCTCACCTGCTCGTCACGGTCGCGGGTGAGCTCGACCCGGTAACCCATGCGGCGCAGGCGCGCGGCCGCCTCACGGGCTACTTTGAGGGTCAGGTCCTTTTCGAAGAGGTTACCGTAGCGCGCGCCCACGTCGGCCCCACCGTGTCCGGGGTCGATTACGACCAGCGGAGGGGCCTCGGCCCGCCGCTCGGCCGGCGGACCCACGTAGAAACGCACCTCGCCCGGAAAGTAGGCCACATCCACCGGCCAGCCCTCCGAACCGTCCAGGTAGACGCGGGTACCGTATTCCCCGGGTGCGAAGCGAACACGGCTCAGATAGAGCCCCGGCACGTCGCGCACGAACTCGCCTGCGCGCAGACCCAGGAGCCACCAGCCCGCCCCGTCGCGCAGCGCGTTGACGTCGCGCGAGGTGCGCAACACGACGACGTCGCGCCCCCCGATTACCCGGTGCTCGAAGCCCTGCATCTCGGCGTCGGGCAGGAGCACCTTGAGGGACGTCTCGCTGCCGCTGTAGAGGGCTCCAAACGCACGCGCGGTATAACGCACGGGAAGGAGCACGCGGTCGCCCATGCGCAGGGCCGGGGGCGACTCCGATACGACGAGCTTCTTGAGCGCGGTCTTGGAACGGGGCACGGGCGTGGCCACGAAACGCAACCTGCGCGAGCCTAGGCCCAAGATCACCTCGCCATCGGAGGCCCAGTACATGAGGCCGAGCGCCTGGGCGAAAGGGCGCGCCTCAACGTACGACACCCCGAAGCCGCCCGGATACTCGGCGGTGAGCACCGTACCCCCAGCCAATAAGGGTTTTTCCGTCTGGGCCACAGCCGGCACCAGCATCAGGAACGCGAGCAGCCACCACCAGCGCTTCAATACCACTTTTCCATCTCCCGCTCGAGCGTGCGCTTCTTGTCGTCTTCCTTCTTCTGATAGTCCCGCTTGCCGCGGGCCAGGGCCAGGAGCACCTTGGCGTAGCCGCGGTCGTTGAAGTAGATCTTGAGGGGCACCAGCGTCAATCCCCGCTGCTCAACCCGACCGCGCAGTTTGTTTAGCTCGTGTCTGTGCAAAAGTAGTTTTCGCCGCCTGCGCGGATCGTGATTGGTGTATGACCCTTTCTCGTAGGGTGCAATGTAAAGGTCTTCGAGCCAGAGTTCACCGTCTTCGAACCGCGCGTAAGAACCGGTAAAGTCTACCTTGCCCTGCCGCACCGACTTGACCTCGGTGCCGCGAAGCGCAATGCCCGCCTCGTAGGTCTCGAGGATCTCGTAGTTGTGGCGCGCCTTGCGGTTCTCCAACACCACCCCATTCTACCCGTGCGAATGAAACCCGGCTTAGGCTAAGTCCGGTCGGTATACTGATTCCTGATGCGCACCTACCTGTTTCCAGGACTGCTAGCGGTGGCCGCGCTCTACTTGATGCTACGCCTCGCCGCGCACCTGGAAATCGTCCGCGCCTCCCTGGGCGCGGTTTTCGTGTTGTTCGACCTTGCCGCGCTCGCGCTCGCCTACCTGGGCGCGCGAACCTGGCGCAGCCAGTGGGCGACGCTCGCCCTTGCGGTCTATACCCTCGTCGTCCTCGCCGGCCAGGTCGCCCCCATCCACCTTGCGGGGCTGCCGCTGGTCATGGTTTTCCTCGTTTACGCCACGGTGCGCCACCGCATCCCCGAACGCGACGCCGCCGCCTTTTGGGGCTGGGTCTTCGTCTGGCCCGCGTTGGGCTTGATGCTCACCTGGAACGTCTTCCCCAGCTTCTTCGCGCTCTGGATCAGCCTCTTCGACCGTTTCAACTTCATCGGCGAGAGCCGCTTCGTGGGTCTGCTCAACTACCGCATCCTCTGGCACGATCCCCTCTTCTGGCGGGCGCTCTCCAACACCTTCTGGTACGTCATGCTCACCGTGCCCACCGGCATCCTGCTGGGTACGGTCGTCGCGGTCCTGCTCAACGAGCGCATCCGCGGGCTCAGGCTCTTTCGCACGATCTACTTCCTTCCCTACATCACCGCGCTTACCGCGGCGGCCGCAGTCTGGCAGTGGATCTACCACCCCGAGTTCGGCTTCCTCAACTGGCTGCTGGGCACCCCTGGCTTCGACTGGCTGCACACGCCCAACGGCATCTTTGCCCTGGCGCTCGAGCCTTTTGGGGTGAAACTCAGCGGCTTCTGGGCCGGGCCCAGCGTGGCCTTCACCGCCATCATGGCCATGACGGTGTGGCACTTCCTGGGCTACAACGTCGTCATCCTGCTCGCCGGACTTCAGTCCATCCCCGCCCAGTACTACGAGGCCGCCGAGCTCGATGGTGCCGGCTGGTGGCAGAAGCAGCGCTACATCACCTGGCCGCTGCTCTCCCCGACAACCTTCTTCCTGGCCATCATCGGGCTCATCGGGGCCTTCCAGGTCTTCACTCAGGTCTACGTGATGACGCCCACCGGAGGCGTGCTCAACGACACTCTCACCGTGGCCATGTACCTCTACAACAAGGGCTTTCGGGACTCCGACTTCTCCTACGCCTCGGCGCTCGCGGTGACGATGTTCGTCATCATCCTGGCGCTCACGCTCCTTCAGCGGCAGGTGCTCGAGCGGAGGGTGACCTATGAGCACTAGGCGCAAGCGCGGCTCCCTTCCGGGCAGGCTACTGATCTACCTCGTGCTCACCGCCGGTGCGGTGGTCATGGCCTTCCCCTTCTACTGGATGCTGGCCACGAGCGTGAAGAGTCCCCAGGAGGCCCAGCAGGTCGCACCCATCTGGCTGCCCCAGCGGATACACCCCAGCAACTGGGCCACCGCCGCGCGCCTGGGCGCGGAGGGTGGCGGGCGCTGGTGGGGCGGCTTCCAGCCCGGCCGCACCGTGCGGCTGCACATCGAGGTGGAAGACCCCGCCGCGGGCGTGCCCAGGGTGCGCGTGCCCAAACCGCCCGCGGTCTTCAGCGATCCCCGCAGCGAGTCCACCACCATAGAGGTTGTCCCGACCGAGGACGGCTGGACGATCGAGCTCACAAACGAAGGTGACCAGACCTTCACCAAGCTGCCCCTGGTGGTCTGGATGCCCAAGGAGGCCAGCCGCTTCCGCGCCGAGCTTCCGCCCGACGCGGTCCGCTCGCAGCGTAACTACTGGAGGCTCGAGTGGGAGAACGTGAGCCCGGGCGTCTTTGGCTACGTCTTCCACAACTACCGCGAGGCCTGGCACGCCGCGCCCTTCGGGCGCTACTTCTACGTCTCCTTCGTCACCGCCGGGCTACAGGTGGCTGGAGGGCTGCTCATCGCCACCATGGCCGCCTTCGCTTTTGCCCGCATCCGCTTTCCCGGCCGCGAGACGCTCTTCTTGCTTTTTGTGGCCACGATGATGATCCCGGGCGAGGTACTGCTCATCCCCAACTACATCCTGCTCGCCAAGCTGCACTGGCTCGACACCTTCTACGCCCTCATCGTCCCCTGGTTAGCCTCGGTCTTCGGCATCTTCCTGTTGCGCCAGTTCTTCCTCTCGCTGCCGCACGACCTCTTCGACGCCGCACGCATCGACGGCGCCAGCTATTGGGGCATGCTCTGGCGCATCGCCTTCCCGCTGGCCGTCCCGGGACTCGTCACCTACGGCATCTTCGCTTTCCTGGGCGCCTACAACGCGCTCCTGTGGCCGCTTATCGTCACCCAGAGCCCGGAAATGCGCACGATCCAGGTGGGCTTGCAGGCCTTCATCGGCGAGGCCGGCAGCGACTACGGGCAGCTCATGGCCGCGTCCACCATGGCCATCCTTCCCATCGTGATCGGTTACTTCTTCGCGCAGCGCCAGTTTATTCAGGGCATCGCGCGGAGTGGTATCAAGTAATGAAAGGGGTCAAGGAGGTGCAAACGATGAAAAAATCGGTCTGGATCCTAGCGGTAGTGGCGCTGGCATCGTTCGCCCTGGCGCAGCAGAAGGCCGAGGACGTGATCAAGGCCCAGTGCGCCAAGGCGCAGGTGGTCGCCGAACTGTGGCACGGCTTCCGCGGCGGTGCACCGCGGGCGGCGCTCGAAAACCTAGCGGTCGAGTTCAACAAAATGCACGAAGGTGAGGGCTGCCTCCGTCCCATCAACCAGGGCGGCTATCGCGACCTCTCCACCAAGATCAAGGCCGCCTTCGCCGCCGGCACGCTGCCCGCGATGGCGCAGGCCTTCGAGAACAACATCGCACTCTACCTTGAGGCCGACGCCCTGCTGCCCCTCGACGGCAAGCTCGAGTACCTGGACCAGCTCAACCCCCTCTTCGTAAACGCCGTCAAGTTCGACGGCCACCTCTACGGACTGCCCTTCAACAAGTCGGTGCAGATCCTCTACTTCAACCGCGACCTACTGAACAAGCACGGCGTGGAGGTACCACGCACACTCGATGACTTCATCGCCGCGGCCAAGAAGATCTCCGCCGCCGAAGGCGAGCCGGTCTACTGGTTCCGCCCCGACACCTCGACCTACGCCTACTGGTTCTTCAACATGGGCGGCTCCTACCTGCACGACGGCAAGCTCGTGGTCAACAGCCCCGAGGCGGTCAAGGCGCTCGAAACCCTGGTGCAGGGCGTGCAGGACGGCTGGGCCAAACCCATCACCTCGGGCTACATCAACCAGAACTTCGGTAAAGGCGCTTACGGCTTCTCGACCGATTCCTCGGCGGGGTACTCCTACTACCTCAAGGCGGCCAAGTTTGACCTGGGGATCGCCACCCTGCCGGGCAATGGCGAACACCCCGGCTACGGCCTGGTCCAGGGCACGAACCTGATCGTCTTCAAGGACGTCGACCCAGCCCAGCAGGAGCTGGCGCTCGCCTTCCTCAACTTCGTCAGCAGCCCCAAGGCGCAGGCGCTATTCGCCGCCGCCACCGGCTACGTGCCGGTGAACCTGAAGGCGGTGGACGAACCCGAACTGCAGGACTACCTGCTAGACAACCCCGACTTCCAGGTGGTCATCGATCAGGGGAACTACGCCGTCTTCGAACCGGCAATCGCCGAGTGGGAACAGATTCGCTTCGACATCCTCGGCCAGGCCATCAAGGAAGCTGTTCTGGGCAAGGCCACGCCCAAGGAAGCGCTGGACAAGGCCCAGAAACAGGTGGAAGATCTGCTGGCCGGCAAGATCCGCTGAGCCCCGCGCGCACGCCGCCCCCGTGGCTTTTGCCCGTCACGGGGGCGTTATAGTGGAGTTGGCAGGCGTATTTCGCGATCACGACGCCAAAAAGGAGGCAACCATGAAAATCGGCATCAACGGCTTTGGCAGGATTGGCAGACAGGTGTTCCGCATTCTCCACGAGCGCGGTCTGGACGTGGTGCTCGTCAACGACTTGACGGACAACAAGACCCTCGCGCACCTGCTCAAGTACGACTCGGTCTACGGAAGATTCCCGGGCGAGGTCACCTACGACGACGACTTCATCGTCGTCGACGGCAAGAAAATCCACGCCACCGCCACCCGCAATCCCGAGGAGCTGCCCTGGGTCGAGATGGGCGTGGACGTGGTGATCGAGGCCACCGGCGTCTTCCGCGACCGCGAGGGCGCGAACAAGCACCTGGAGGCCGGGGCAAAGAAGGTCATCATCACCGCGCCCGCGAAGGATCCAGACGTAACCGTGGTGATCGGCGTCAACGAAAAGGACCTAAAGCCGGAGCACAAGATTATCTCCAACGCTTCCTGCACCACCAACTCGCTGGCACCGGTCATGAAGGTACTGGACGAGGCGTTTGGCATCAAACGCTCGATGATGACCACGGTGCACTCCTACACCAACGACCAGCGCATCCTCGACCTGCCCCACAAGGACCTGCGCCGGGCGCGGGCGGCGGCGATCAACATCATCCCCACCACCACCGGCGCGGCCAAGGCCACCGGCATCGTGCTGCCGCAGCTGGCGGGCCGCTTCGACGGCGCCGCGCTGCGTGTGCCCACACCCACCGGCTCGATCAGCGACATCACCGCAGTGCTGGCGCGGAGCGTAACCGCCGAAGAGGTCAACGCCGCCCTCAAGGCCGCCTCCGAAGGCGAGCTCAAGGGCATCCTCGGCTACAACGAAGAGGAGATCGTACTCCACGACATCGTGGGCAGCTCCTATTCCTCCATCGTGGACGCCCCCTTTACCAAGGCCATCGACAACTTGGTCAAGGTCTACACCTGGTACGACAACGAGTGGGGCTACTCGACCCGCGTGGCCGACCTGGTGGAGCTGGTGGGGAAGCAGCTCTAGCGAAGGAGGTGCGCCTTGCGCACACTAGCGGACCTGAACGCACGTGAAAAGCGCGTGCTGGTGCGGGTGGACTACAACGTGCCCCTCAAGGACGGGCGCGTCGCCGACGCCACCCGCATCCGTGCGAGCCTGCCGACCCTAGAGCGCCTGCTCGGGGAAGACGCGGCGCTCGTGCTCATGAGCCACCTGGGCCGCCCCAAAGGGGTGGACCCCGCCTTCAGCCTGGCGCCGGTCGCGGAGGCCCTGGCGGAGCTGCTGGGTCGCGAGGTGCGCTTCGTGCCCTCGCTGCCCTCGTCGGAGGAAACCGCCGAGGCCGTTCGGGCGGCCCGGCCGGGTGACGTACTGCTGCTCGAGAACGTGCGCTTCGAGCCCGGGGAAAAGAAGAACGACCCAGAGCTCGCCCGGGCCTACGCGCGCCTGGGTGAGGCCTTCGTCCTCGACGCGTTTGGCAGCGCCCACCGCGAGCACGCCTCGGTGGTGGGGGTGGCGCGCGAGCTGCCCAGCTACGCCGGCCTGCTAATGGAAAAAGAGGTCAAGGCGCTGGGGCGGCTTTTGCACCACCCTGCGTATCCCTACTGGGTGGTGCTCGGCGGGGCCAAGGTCTCCGACAAGATCGGCGTGATCGAAAGCCTGCTGCCAAAGGTGGACGGCATGGCCATCGGCGGCGCGATGGCCTTCACCTTCATCAAGGCGGCCGGCGGGGAGGTGGGCGCGAGCCTGGTCGAGGGCGACAAGCTCGAGCTCGCCCTGCGGCTGATGGACCGCGCCCGCGAGCTCGACAAGCCGCTGCTGCTCCCCTCCGACGTGGTCGCGGCGCGGGAGATCCGCGAAGACGCCGAGACCCGCGTCGTACCCGCGGACGCCGTGCCCGAAGGCTGGATGGGCCTCGACATCGGTCCCCGAACGCGCGAGGCCTTCGCCTCCGCCCTCGCCGGCGCCTGCACCGTCTTCTGGAACGGCCCGATGGGTGTCTTCGAGACGCCCCCCTTCGACGCCGGTACCCTGACCGTGGCCGAGGCCATCGCCGCGCTCGACGCCTACACCGTCGTGGGCGGCGGCGACTCGGTGGCCGCGGTGAACCGTCTGGGCTACGCGGACCGCTTCAGCCACGTCTCCACCGGAGGCGGGGCGAGCCTGGAGTTTCTGGAACGCGGCACCCTGCCCGGCATCGAGGTGCTGGGCGGCCTCTCCCCTGAGGAGGTGGCGCCGTGAGGACCCCGTTGCTGGCCGGAAACTGGAAAATGAACAAGACGCCCACCGAAGCGAGGGTGTGGTTCGCCGAGTTTCTGGAAGCGAACCCCACCCTCGCCGAGCCGGGCCCGGGGCCTGTCGAGGTAGCAGTGCTGCCCTCTTTTCCGCTCGTTCCCATTGCCGCCGAGCAGCTCGCGGGCAGCGCGGTGGCCTGGGGCGGGCAGGACGCCTCGGCCCACACCTTCGGCGCCTACACCGGCGAGGTGGCCGCCGAACAGCTGGCCGACCTCGGCTGCCGCTTCGTCATCGTGGGGCACAGCGAGCGCCGCGCCTACTGGAACGAGTCGGACGCACTCGTGGCCGCGAAGACGCGGCGCGCCATGGAGACGGGCCTGGTGCCCATCCTCTGCGTCGGCGAGCAGCTCGAGGAGCGCGAGGCGGGCCGGGCGGTGAGCTTTACCCTTGAGCAGCTCGCGGGCAGCCTTGAGGGGGTGGCGCTCGAGACCGGCGAGGAGCTTGTGATCGCCTACGAACCCGTCTGGGCCATCGGCACCGGCAAGACCGCCTCGGCAGACGACGCCCAGGCCATGGCCGCTGCCATTCGCGGCTTCATCGCCGAGCGCTACGGCGAGGCCGTGGCCGGGCGCATTCGCATCCTCTACGGCGGCTCGATGAAGCCGGAGAACACCGCTGAGATCCTGGCCGGCCCCGACGTGGACGGCGGGCTCGTGGGCGGCGCCAGCCTGGAGGTGGCCTCCTTCAGCGCCATGGTCGAGGCCGCGGGCTGACCGTGCCCACACGAAAAAGCGCCGGGGCGTTGCCCCGGCGCTTTTTGCATTTGCCCTCAGGAGGCGACGAGACGCGCCAAAAACTCGCGGTGCAGCCGGTCGTCGCCGGTGAGCTCGGGGTGGAAGGCCATCGCCCACATCCGCTCCTGCTCGGCGAAGACCACGCGCCCCTCGTGGCGGGCGCGCACCCGCACGCCCTCCCCCGCCCGCACGATCTCGGGGGCGCGGATGAAGACGGCGCGGAAGGGGGCGTTCAGCCCCTCGACCTCCAGATCCACCTCGAAGGAGTCCACCTGGCGGCCGAAGGCATTGCGGCGCACCGCGATGTCCATCAGACCCAGGTGGGGCTGCTGATAGTCCAAAATTTCCCGTGCAATCCATATCGCACCCGCGCAGGTTCCCCAGATCGAAAGGTCCCCGGCCTCGTAGGCCTGGCGCACGGCGGCGTCGAGGCCGTACTCGGTGGCCAGCTTGCCGATGGTGGTGGACTCGCCCCCGGGCACAACGAGACCGCCCAGGCCCTCCAGGTGCTCCGGCAGGCGCACCTCGCGCACGCGCGCGCCCAGGCGCTCGAGCATCAACTTGTGTTCGCGGAAATCGCCCTGCAAAGCCAGTACACCGACGTGTTTCACATCGCTCACGCCACCAGCTTAGCGCCCGCCAGAGCAAAAAAGAACCCCCGCCGAAGCGGGGGCGGGTACGACGTGAAGCTACCAGCCGCGCTTGGCCATGCGCTCCTCTTCGCCCAGCTCGTCGAGGTTGATGCCCACCATGGGCTCGCCCAGGTCCTCACTCACCTCGGCCAGGATCTCGGGGTCGTTGTAGTGGGTGACCGCGCGTACGATCGCGCGGGCGCGGCGGACGGGGTCGCCCGACTTGAAGATGCCCGAGCCCACGAAGACGCCGTCCATGCCCAGGTGCATCATCAGCGCTGCGTCCGCTGGCGTGGCCACGCCGCCGGCGGCGAAGTTGACGACTGGCAGACGGCCGTGCTCGTGGACGTAGCGCACGAGCTCGTAGGGCGCCTGCAGGTTCTTGGCCTCGGCCATGAGCTCGTCTTCGCGCATCCCCTGGATGCGGCGGATCGCCTTCATCACGCTGCGGGCGTGGCGCACCGCCTCCACCACGTTGCCGGTGCCGGCCTCGCCCTTGGTGCGGATCATCGCCGATCCCTCGGCGATGCGCCGCAGGGCCTCGCCCAGGTCGCGCGCACCGTTGACGAAGGGCACCTTGAAAGCCCACTTGTCGATGTGGTGCTCCTCGTCGGCGGGGGTAAGGACCTCGGACTCGTCAATGAAGTCGACGCCCAAGGCTTCCAGGATCATCGCCTCGGCGAAGTGGCCGATGCGCACCTTGGCCATCACCGGGATCGAAACCGCGGCCATGATCTCCTTGATGACCTTGGGGTCCGACATGCGCGCCACCCCGCCCTGGGCTCGGATGTCGGCGGGGACGCGCTCGAGCGCCATCACCGCCACCGCGCCCGCCTCCTCGGCGATCTTGGCCTGCTCGGGCGTGGTCACGTCCATGATGACGCCGCCCTTGAACATTTCCGCGAAACCGGTTTTTACGCGAAGGGTGCCCTTTTCCATTTTGTTCTCCTTTTTCCTAGTGCGGCAGGTAGCTCCAGGGGTTGCGCGTACCCCCGTTGATGCGAACCTCGAAGTGCAGGTGCGGCCCGGTGGCGAAGCCGGTGCGGCCGACGTAGCCCAGAAGCGCCCCCTGCTTGACGCGCTGGCCGCGCTTGACGGCAATGCGCGACATGTGGGCGTAGAGCGTCTCCACGCCGCCGCCGTGGTCCACCTTGACGTAGTAGCCGTAGCCGACGCGCGACCAGCCGGCCTCGACCACCACGCCACCCTTGGCGGCGTAGATGGGCGTACCCTGCGGCGCGGCTAGGTCGATGCCGGTGTGCACCCGGCGGAAGCGCCGGTAGTAACGCGAGTCGTGGTAGGCCGCGGAGACGCGGAAGCTCGTCAGCGGCCACTGGAATCCCTGCGCCGAGGTCCCGCCGCGGTAGGCCACCTGACGCAGCCGCGCGGCGCGCTCCGCGGCCAGGCGGCGCCTGCGCTCCTCGGCCAGACGGCGTTCCTCCTTGCGCCGCTCCTCAAGCCGGGCCATAGCCTCCTGGGCGGCCACGCCGGGGACCAGTAAGCGATCACCGGCGCGCAGCTCGAGGGGGTTGTCCAGGCCGTTGGCCTCGGCGAGCTGGACCACGTCCACGCGGTAGCGGCGGGCGATCGAGTCCAGCGTCTCCCCTTCCTGTACCTTGATCAGGAGGCCGCGCTCACGGGTGGGGACGTAGAGCCGCGTGCCCACGGGGAGCTGATCGAGGCTCGCAAGGTCAGGGTTGGCCGAAACCAGGTCGATGATGCGCAGGCCGAACTCGCCGGCGATGCGCTCGAGCGAGTCCCCCGGCCGCACGGTGTAGACCTGCACGCCCGGCGGCAGCCGCGGCTCGTCCTCGCGCTTGACGCGAATGGGCACGCGCAGCTCCTGGCCGGGGCGCAACAGGTCGCCCTTGAGGCCGGAGAGCTTCCTGATCTCGCCCACGTCGCTACCGTAGCGCGCCGCGATCAGCACCAACGACTCGCCCGGCTGCACGGTATGAAATACCACCCCGTAGTTCGGGGCGGGCTGGAGCACGATGACCTCGTCCTGCGGGGGGCGTAGGGCGGCTTCGAGCTCAGGCAGAATATCGAGCGGGGAAATCGGAATGGCCAGCAGGCTCCCCGCCAAAATCCACACCGCACCTTGTCCACGCAAATCCGCCACCGCCGCCTCCAACGCGGATTATAACCTATTTTGCCGCTAAGGTAGCCAGGAATTCCTTGTTCGACTTGGTGCGCTTGAGGCGACCCAGCAGCATCTCCATGGCCTCGGCCGGGTCCATGTCAGCGAGCACCTTGCGCAAGAGCCACATCTTGTGCAGCGTCTCCTCGTCAAGCAGGAGTTCTTCGCGACGGGTACCCGACTTGAGGATGTCGATGGCCGGGAAGATGCGCCGCTCCTCCAGCCGACGCGAGAGGTGCAGCTCCATGTTGCCGGTGCCCTTGAACTCCTCGAAAATCACGTCGTCCATGCGGCTGCCGGTCTCGACCAATGCGGTCGCCAGGATGGTGAGCGAACCGCCGCCACGGATGTTGCGGGCCGCGCCCAAAAAGCGCTTGGGAAAGTGCAGCGCCGCCGAGTCGAGGCCGCCCGAGAGGGTGCGCCCGGTGGGCGGGGTGACCAGGTTGTTGGCGCGCGCCAGGCGGGTGATCGAGTCGAGCAGGATGACCACGTGGCCGCCCTCCTCGACGATGCGGCGAGCACGCTCGTGCACGAACTCGGCCACGCGGATATGGTTCTGGGGCGGCTCGTCGAAGGTGCTGGCGATGACCTCGGCCTTCTCCACCGACTCGCGGAAGTCGGTGACCTCTTCGGGCCGCTCGTCGATGAGCAGCACGATCACCTTGACGTCAGGCTCGTTGGTGAGGATGGCGTTGGCGATCTTCTTGAGGAGCGTGGTCTTACCGGCCTTGGGCGGCGCCACGATGAGGCCGCGCTGACCACGCCCGATGGGCACGAGCAGGTCGATGACGCGGGTGGAGAGCTCTTCGGGGGTTGTTTCCAGCTTGAGCTGGCGGTCGGGGAACTGGGGCACCAGCTCGTCGAACTTGGGGCGCTTGAGCGCCAGCGCGGGCTCAAGCCCGTTGATGGCCTCGACCCGGATCAGGGTGCCGTAGCGCTCGTTCTCACGCGGCGGGCGCGCCTTGCCCACGATGTAGTCGCCGGTGCGCAGCTGGAATTGCTTGATCAGGCCAGCGCTCACGATAACGCTGCGCGAGTCGAGGTTGTAGACGTTGTCCTGGAGGAAACCGTAGCCGTCGGGGCTGGTCTCGAGGTAGCCCTTGGCCAGCGAAAGGCCCTCGTCCTGGGCCTGGTGCTCCAGGATGGCCATGATCAGCTCGTCCTTGCCGAGCTTCTTGTAGTTCTTGATGCCCATCTGCGTGGCGATCAGATGAAGCTCGGGCAGAATCTTGGCGTTGAGCTCCTTGTACGATTGTGCGGTTTCGGTGGGGTTGGTCTTCTTCTTGCTCATAGTTCTTGCTTCGCCTTCTCCCAGTCCGAGAGGAAACGCTCGATGCCGATGTCGGTGAGGGGATGTTTGAGGAGCGCCTTGAACACGCCGTAGGGAATCGTAGCAATGTCGGCGCCTGCGAGGGCCGCCTCGGTAACGTGCTGGGGGTGGCGGATGGAGGCGGCGATGATCTCGGCCTCGATACCGTGCAGGTCGTAGATCTCGCGAATCGTGCGCACGAGCTCGACGCCGCTCCAGCCGGTGTCGTCGATCCGACCCAGGAAGGGGCTCACGTAGCGCGCCCCCGCGCGGGCGGCGAGAAGGGCCTGGTTGGCCGAGAAGATGAGGGTCATATTGACCGCGATGCCCTCGTCCGCGAGGCGGCGGCAGGCCGCAAGGCCGGTGGCGGTCACGGGCAGCTTGATGACCACGTGCTCGCTCAGCGCCGCCAGCTTCTCGCCCTCGGCGACCATGCCGTCGGCGTCGGTGGAGAGCGCCTCGGCGGAAACCGGAGCCTGCACGAGCTCGGCGATCTCACGCACGACCCCGGTGAAACGTTCGTAGAAGGCCGCTTCCGACTCGAAGCGCTCGCCCGCCTGGGTGAGGGCCTTGGCTACGAGGCTAGGGTTGGTGGTCACGCCAGAAAGCACGCCCATCGCGTGGATCTCGCGAATCTCCTGCACGTTGGCGGTATCAAGGTATAACTTCATAGGACTCCTCTGCTTTTTCTATGGAAACACCCTCTTAAGCGGTCAACCTATTGTATCCGACGATCGTGAGAACTGCAAGTTGCGCGTGCTACGGTCGTTTTGTAGGATTGCGGTGGACCGGCGGCCTACCGAGGCCCGATTATACTTCAGGCCGTCGGGGCTGTAAAGGCAACGATGGGGACGCGCCCCGTCCACGCCTCCTACCAGCGAGCCGGGAGGGTGGGAGCCGGCAGGAGCGGGCGAGAGCGCCATCGCCCCGGAGCCGCGGGAAGAAAGGGCCCCAGCCCGAGTAGAACCCGCCGGGTGCGCCCGTGACAGCGCGGAACGAGAGCGTGGTCGGCCTCGCAGACTGGAAGTAGGAGGTAGGAAGTAGGGTTTGCCCCACCTCCCAAAACCCACCTCCCACGCCCGGCGAAGCCCCACGAAGCGCGGTGGTACCGCGGAGCCCAACGCTTCGTCCGCGCACGCCCAGAGCGTGCGCGCGTTGTTTTGGAGGAGGAAGCATGGCCGAAGAACCGTTGTTCCTGCCCGTAGAGAGCCCGAACTTTCCCAAGCTGGAAGAAGACGTGCTGGCGTTCTGGAAACGCGAGCGCATCTTTCACAAGAGCCTCGAGAAGACCCAGGGAAGGCCCCAGTTCACCTTCTACGAAGGGCCGCCCACGGCCAACGGCCGGCCGGGCGTCCACCACGCCCAGGCGCGGGGATACAAGGACCTTTTCCCCCGCTTCAAGACCATGCAGGGCTACCACGTCCCCCGCAAGGCGGGTTGGGACACCCACGGCCTGCCGGTAGAGCTTGAGGTCGAGAAGAAGCTGGGGCTCAAGTCGAAGCGCGAGATCGAGCGCTACGGCATCGAGGCCTTCAACCGCGCCTGCAAGGCCTCGGTGCTCGAGTACGAAAAGGAGTGGGAACGGTTCACCGAGCGCATCGCCTACTGGGTGGACCTCGACGACGCCTACTACACCTTCGACAAGGACTACATCGAGTCGGTCTGGTGGTCGCTGCGGCAGCTGTGGGACAAGGACCTCCTCTACCGCGACTACAAGGTTGTGCCCTACTGCCCCCGCTGCGGCACGCCGCTTTCGAGCCACGAGGTAGCCGAGGGCTATAAGGAGATCACCGACCCCTCGGCCTACGTACGCTTCCCGCTCAAAGAGCCCGAGAAGCTGGGCCTGCCCGAGGGCAGCAGCCTGCTCGTCTGGACGACCACGCCCTGGACGCTTACCGGCAATGTGGCCGCGGCGGTGCACCCCGAGTTCGAGTACGCCGCCTTCGAGCACGACGGCAAGGTGCTCGTGCTCGAGTGCGAGCTGGGGCGCAAGCTGCTGGGCGAGGAGGCCCGCGAAGTGAAGCGCTTTCGCGGCACCGAGCTCGAGTACGCCCGCTACGAGCCGCCCTACCGCTTCATCGAACCCGACAAACCGGCCCATTTCGTGGTCCTGGCCGATTACGTCACCAAGGAAGACGGCACCGGCGTGGTGCACCAGGCCCCGGCCTTCGGCGCCGAGGACATGGAGGTGGCCCGCAAGTACGGCCTCGCGGTCCTGATCACGGTGGACGAGGAGGGCAAGCTGACCGTGGGGCCCTTCGCCGGCACCTTCTTCCGCGACGCCAACAAGCCCATCCTGCAGGACCTGCGCGAGCGCGGCCTCCTCTTCAAGCGCCTCGACTTCGTCCACAACTACCCCCACTGCTGGCGCTGCAAGACGCCGCTGATGTACTACGCCACCGATACCTGGTTCATCCAGAACACCCGCTACAAAGAAGAGCTGATCGCCAAGAACGAGGAGATCAACTGGATCCCGCCCCACATCAAGACGGGCCGCTACGGCGAGTGGCTGCGCAACCTGACCGACTGGGCGCTCTCGCGCAACCGCTACTGGGGCACCCCCCTGCCCGTCTGGATCTGTGAGGACTGCGGCCACCAGCACCTGGTGGGCTCGTTCGCCGAGCTCGAACAGCGCTCGAAAGAACCCGTGGATACCGGGGCCCCCGACTTCGACCCCCACCGCCCCTACGTGGACGAGGTGCAGCTCACCTGTGACAACTGCGGGGGCACGATGAAGCGAGTCCCCTACGTCATCGACGTCTGGTACGACTCAGGGGCGATGCCCTTCTCGCAGTTCCACCACCCCTTCGAGAACCAGGAGGTCTTCGAGCACAGCTTCCCCGCCGACTTCATCTCCGAGGCCATCGACCAGACGCGCGGCTGGTTCAACAGCCTACACCAGCTGGGGGTGATGCTCTTCGACTCGGTTGCCTTCCGAAACGTCATCTGCCACGGCCACATCCTCGACGAGAAGGGCGAGAAGATGTCGAAGTCCAAGGGGAACATCGTCAATCCCTGGGACATCATCAACAGCTACGGCGCCGACGCTTTGCGCTGGTACATCTTCGTCTCGGCCCCGCCCGAGGCCTCGCGCCGCTTCGGACCCAACCTGGTCAAGGAGGCGCTGAAGGACTACTTCCTGACGCTGTGGAACGTCTACGGCTTCTTCGTGACCTACGCCAACCTCGACCGGCCCAACCTGAGCGAGCGGCCGGCGCTGGCGCAGCGCACCGAGATGGACCGCTGGCTCATCGCCCGGGTGCAGCGGCTCGTCGAGGAGGTGACCGCGGGGCTCGAGGCCTACGACCCCACCACCCCCGCCCGCAAGCTGCGCGACTTCGTGGTGCGCGACCTTTCCCAGTGGTACGTGCGCCGCAACCGCCGCCGCTTCTGGAAAAACGAAGACGCCGCCGACCGCGAGGCCGCCTACGCCACCCTATGGGAGGCGCTGGTGGCGGTGGCCCAGCTCACCGCACCCTTTACCCCCTTCGTCGCCGAGATGCTGTGGCAGAACCTGGTGCGCCGCGTCGAGGCCAGCGCCTCCGAGAGCGTGCACCTCTCCGACTGGCCCCGCCCCGTGGCCGAGGCGGTGGACGAGGAGCTGCTCGCCGCCATGGAGGCCACGCTCACCGCGGTAGAGCTCGCGCGCGCCGCGCGCGCCCGCTCCGGCGTGCCTACGCGCACGCCCCTGCCTCGGCTAAGCCTCGTCGCCCCCGACGCGGCGAGCAAGGCCGGGCTCGAGCGCTTTATCGAGGAAATCAAGGACGAGCTCAACGTCAAGGAGGTCGTGGTGCTCCTGCCCGAGGAGGCCCGGCTCGACTACCGCGTCAAGCCCAACCTGCCCAAGCTCGGCCCCAAGCTAGGTAAACGCATGAAAGCCCTGCAGCAGGCGCTGCGCGAAGCCGACGCCACCGAGCTGGCGCGGCAAGCGCTCGCGGGCGAAGCGGTGACGCTAGAGGTCGGCGACGAGCACTTCACCCTCGAGCCCGACGAGCTGCTGGTGGAGGCCACCGCGCCCGAAGGCTACGTGGCCGAGGCGCGCGGGGGCTACGTAGCCCTCTTCGACACCCAAGTACCCGAGGAGCTGCGGGTCGAGGGCGCGGCCCGTGACCTGGTGCGGGCGATCCAGAACGCCCGCAAGGAGCTGGGGCTCGAGGTTTCCGATCGCATCGAGCTCCGCTACCAGGCGAGCGGGCGCTACGCCGCCGCCTTCGAGCGCTTCGCGGGCCACATCGCCGAGGAGACGCTAGCCGTGCGCCTGGAGGCGGGCGGCGGCGAGGGCGAGCGGGCGGTGCGGCTTGAAGACGAGAACGGTAGCGCCGCGATCTGGATCGAAAAGGCCTGAGCCCGCAAGAAGATGGGCCGCCGACGCGCGCCGGCGGCCCCTCGCCTTTTCCGGGTCAGCCGAAGATGGTGCGGAAGTAGGTGCTCTGGGCCCAGTCGAGCATGCGCGAGATGGGGCCGTTGAACTGCAGGTCGAGGACGATGAGCAGGAAGGTGTACATCGCGTAGCGGTCAAGCCGCCAGAGGAAGGGGTGGTAGCGCTCGGGCAACAGCGCCATGAGGATGCGCGAGCCGTCGAGCGGGGGGATGGGCACCAGGTTGAACAACGCCAGGATCAGGTTGATGGCCCCGGCGTAGAAGGCGACCAGCGTGACCACACCCACCAGCCCGGCGGTGCGGTGCTCCACCAGGGTGGCGTAGACGGCGAGCGGCTGCGTCTCTTTGAGGTAGTACAGCAGTAGCCCGAAGAGCAGCGAGAGCGTCAGGTTGATGACGATGCCCGCGATCGAGACCACGAAGAGCCCCAGGCGGTAGGGGCGCAGGCGGCGGGTGTCGATCGGCACCGGCTTGGCCCAGCCGACGCCGACGAAGAGCAGCAGCAGCGCGCCCATGGGGTCGAGGTGCTTGAGCGGGTTGAAGGTGAGCCGCCCCGCGCGCTTCGCGGTGTCGTCGCCGAAGAAGTAGGCGGCGTAGCCGTGGCCGAGCTCATGCAGCACGAGCGAGAAGATGAGCACGAGGGCAAGGACGAAGAAGGTGACGGGGTCCTGGGTGAGGAGCTGGATGAGCATGGGTCTCCTAGTAAAGGCCGACAAGCCTCAACAGGGTCTGCAAGAAGCTCATGAGGCCGGCCTGGACCGCGCCGAGGACGCCGGTGTAACTGAGGACGAGGAAGATGACGATGAAGCCGATGGGTCCGTAGGAGGCGAGCCGGTCCATGAAGCGGCGGGCCTCGTAGCTGCCGGCGGCGTAGACCGCGCGGGCGCCGTCTAGAGGCGGCACCGGGAAGAGGAAGACCGCGGCCTCGATGACCATGACCCCCGCAGCCACGCGCAGGCCGCGGGCGATGGGCTCGAGCCCCAGCCCGCCCGGCAAGAGCGCCGCGACGACCAGATAGACGAAGGCCGCGAGCAGAAAGCCCACGGGCCCGGAGAGCGCGGTGATGAGCCCCTTGCGCCCGTTCAGGCGAAAGGGCACGCTCTTCGGCCAGCCGAAGCCAAGAAGGGCGAGAAAGAGCAGGCCCAGCGGGTCGAGGTGCACCTTGGCGTCGAGGGTGAGGAAGCCCATGCGCCGCGGCAGGCTGTCGCCGAAGCGGTCGGCGACCCAGGCCTGCACCAGGTTGTGCACCACCAGCCCGAAGGCCGAGGCCGCGAAGGCGACCAAAAAGACCAGCGGTTGACTAAGGAGTGCGAGAAGTCCCATAATCTTCCATCAGTTTACGCGCCAACGTGAGTTCTTCCTCATAGCTACGGACCTCGCCGCGCTCGCGCGCGGCCTCTACCGCGCGCAGGATACGACCCACCTCGGGCCCGGGCTCCATGCCCAGCTCGAGCAGGTCGCGCCCGCGCAGCCGCCTCGCCGGCTTGCGCACCTCGGCCGCCCGCTCGGGGTGCAGCGCGGCAAAGGCCTCCACGAAGGCCTCCCCCAGCTCGCGTACCGCCCGCGGGTCTGCCGACGGCCGGCGCAGCCGCTCCAGGTAAGCAAGCCAGCGGCGCGGCCAGCCGAAGCGCGCGGTAAAGGCCTCGGGGTCGGGGGCAGCCAGGAGCAGCAGGTAGAGGTAGGACTCGGCGGGCACGGCGCGGGCCGGTTTTAGCGCCTCCAGCCGCTTGAGCGCCGTCCAAACCTCCTGAGAGGGCTCGAGGCCGTAGAGCGCCTTCAACATACCGTAGCGCTCGGCTTCGCGCAGCACCGCCACCGGCCGCGGCTCCTCGAAGAGGAGCATCAGCTCCCGCCGCAGCCGGCTCGTAGGCGCGTCGCCGACGCCGCGCGCGGCCACCTCCTCGATCTGCCGCTCGGCCTCGGGGTGGAAGCGAAAACCCAGCCGCACCGCCAGCCGCAGCCCCCGCACGATGCGGCTCGGGTCCTCAACGAAGCTGAGCGCGTGCAACGGCCGCAGCACGCGCGCCTCGAAGTCGGCCAGGCCGTCGTAGGGGTCGGTGAGCACCCGTGGCTCGGGAGCGATGCGCAGGGCCATGGCGTTTACGGTGAAGTCGCGACGCGCCAGGTCGCGGCTGAGGGTGCTGGCGCGCACCCGCGGCAGCCGGCCGGGAGCGGGGTACTCCTCCTCGCGGGCGGTGGCCAGGTCCACCTCGATGCCGCCGCGCAGGCGGGCGTGGGCGGTGCCGAAGGCGTAGTGGACCCCGTAGCTGCCGCCGAAGCGGCTGGTGAGGAAGCGGGCCACCTCGGCGGGGTCAAGCCCTTCGAGCACCAAGTCCACGTCGGGACTCGACTGGCCCAGCAGGGCGTCGCGCAGCGAGCCGCCCACCAAGTGGATCGCCCCCTCGAAAAAGACCTCGGCCAGCGCCTCGAGCACCTGCCGCACCCCCTCGGGGAGGGCGTCGAAGATCCGTTCACTGACCTCGCGCCCCGCCGGCGGCAGCAGCCGGTAGAGGTCGGTACGGGTGAAGATGCCCGCGGGCCGACCCGCGGCGTCGAGCACGAGCACCCGCCCCGCTCCCTCGCGCAGCGCTGCGCGCGCGGCCGAGAGCGGCGCGTCCTCGGGCAGGGTGGCCGCCACCGAGGCGAAGCTGCGCACCGCCCCGGAGCCCATGCCGTAGCGCACCGCGCGCTCGAGGTCGCGCCGCCGCACCACCCCCACCACCCGGCCGGCGCCGTCCACCACCGGCATGCCCCCGAAGCCACGGCGCTGCATCAGCGCCAGCGCCTCCTCGACCGGGGTGGCCTCGTCCAGCGTCTCCACCCCGCGGGTCATCACCTCGCCCAGCCGCGGCTCGGGTTGGAGGTAGCGCGCCACCGCCTCCTTGAGGCGGTGGCATGCGGCCTCGGGAGCCGTCTCGATGCGGGCGAAGGCCGCGCGCGTGTGCCCGCCGCCGCCGAACTCCTCGTGCAAGAGCGCCCCGGCGTCGAGGCGGCCTTTGCTGCGGGCGATGATCATCGTCTGGTCTTCTAGCCGCAGCACCATGAAGACGGCGTCCACCTCGTAGAGGTCCATCAGGGTGTGGGCCAGGGGCGCGAGCGCCGGCACGTAGCCCTCGTGCTCGGCGCGGGTGAGGGCGATGCGCACGCCCCCGCGCTCGAGCACCTCGAGGTTCTGCATGAGCGCGCCCAGCATCGCCCGGGCGGCGGGGTCGGGGTGGCCGCGCACCCAGTCGCGCACCGCAGTGAGCTGGGCGCCATGCTCGAGCAGCCAGGCCCCCACACGCAGGTCGGCCGCGGTGGTGCCGGCGTAGGTGAAGCCGCCGGTGTCCTCCCATAGCCCGGCGTAGGCGAGGGTGGCGTCCTCGGGTGCGGGCTCGAGTCCGCGCTCCATCATCCGCAGGCCCACCACGGTCACGGTCGCGCCATAGGGCGCCACCGCGCCGCCGGCGGCGGGCAGGTCGCCCTCGCCGCGGGGGTGGTGGTCGTAGACCACGAAGGGCACCCGACCCACCAGCTCCGCCAGCGGGCCGATGCGGCCGGGCTGGGCGGTGTCGCAGACGATCACCTGCTCCACGCGCTCGAGCTCCAGCTCGTCCTCGTCGAGGAGGGCCAGGTGGTCGGCGAAGAGCTCCACCACCTCCCGCACCCGCCCCTCGAGTCCACCCACGCGCACCAGGCGGGCGCCGGGGTGGAGGTAGCGCGCCAGCACCATCGATCCCAACGCGTCGAGGTCAAGGTTCTCGTGCCCAACGATGACCTTCACGTCACCCCCAGTCTACGGCCCCGCCTCAGGCGAGGGCGTAGAGCAGGCGGGTTATGGCGTCCAGCCAGTCCGCGGGCCGGAGGCCCCGCTTGTCGATGCGGAAGCCCGGCGGGTAGCGGGTGGGTTCGATGCGGTAGGGCAGCTCACGCAGGGCGCGGGCGTCGTAGTCTGGCGGCCAGGCAGGCAGCACCAGCTGCAGGTGGGTGGCCTCCTCGGTGATCGAACGCACCCCCTTTTGCTGCGCCAAAATGCGCAGCCGGGTGAGGTTGAAAAAGTGGCGCGCCTCCTCCGGCGGCGGCCCGTAACGGCGCTCGATGGCGCGCAGCAGCCGCGAGAGCTCGGGCAGGCGGCGCGCCCGCGCCAGCTGGCCGTAGAGGCGGCTGCGCTCGTCGGGGTCGGGCACGTACTCCGGCGCGATCCGCGCCGAGATGGCCAGGTCGAGGGTCACATGCGCCTCGGGTTCGGGCTCCTCGCCGCGCAGGCGCCGCACCGCGTCGGCGAGCATAGCGGTGTAGACCTCGAAGCTCACCGCCTGGATGTGGCCGTGCTGCTCGGGCCCCAGCAGGTTACCCACTCCACGGATCTCCATGTCCTTCTCGGCCAGGCGGTGGCCGCTGCCCAGGTCGGTGAGGTCGGCCAGCGCGGCCAGGCGCCGCTCCGCCTGCGGCGTCATTTTTGGGGGGTGGAAGAGGTAGGCGTAGGCATCGCGCTCGCGCCGGCCCACGCGCCCGCGCAGCTGGTAGAGGGTCGCCAGCCCCAGCCGGTCGGCGCGCTCGATGACGATGGTGTTGGCCTCGGGGATGTCGAGCCCTGACTCGACGATGGTGGTAGCCAGCAGTACGTCGAACGCGCCCCGAGCGAAGTGGCGCATCACCTCTTCGATCTGGCGATCGGGCATCTGGCCGTGGATCACGGCGATGCGCGCCTCGGGAATCAGGCGCTCGAGGTAGCGGCGGCGCGCCTCGATGCTGGCCACCCGGCCGTGCACGTAGAAGGTCTTGCCGCCGCGCTCCATCTCGAAGAGCACCGCCTCGCGCACGAGCGCGGGGTCGTAGGGCGCGACCACGGTCTGGATCGGCTTGCGTCCCGGTGGCGGCGTCTGGATGCTGGAAACGTCCTTGAGTCCCACCAGCGCCTGGTAGAGCGTGCGGGGAATGGGCGTGGCCGAGAGCGCGAGCACGTCCACGCCCGCCTTGAGCTCCTTGATCCGCTCCTTCTGGGCCACGCCGAAGCGATGCTCTTCGTCGATGATGAGCAGGCCCAGGTCCTTGAAGCGCACCCGCTCCGAAAGCAAGCGATGGGTGCCGATCACGACGTCGATCGTGCCCGCAGCGAGGCCTTCCTCGATGCGGCGCGCCTCCGCCTCGGAGGTGAAACGAGAGAGCAGGGCCACCTCCACCGGCAGCCCGGCGAAGCGCTGGGCGAAGGTGCGGTAGTGCTGCTCGGCGAGCAGCGTGGTGGGCGCGAGGTAGGCCACCTGCTTGCCGTAGCCCACGACCCGGTGGGCGGCGCGCAGAGCGATCTCGGTCTTGCCGAAGCCCACGTCGCCGCTGACGAGGCGGTCCATTGGGTGGGGCGTCTCCAGGTCGCGCATCACGTCCTCGAGGGCGCGCACCTGGTCCTCAGTGAGCTCATGGGGAAAACCGGCCTCGATGAGCGGGTCCCACTCGGGCAGGGCCGGATAGGCCGATCCGGGCGCCTGGGCGCGCTTGGCGTGGAGGACCAGCAGGCGCTGGGCCAGCTGCTCGGCGTCGGCCTGGGCGCGGGCCCGCGCGCGCTGCCAGTCCTTCTTACCCAGGCTCGAAAGCCGCGGCGGCTCGTCGGAAGTGCCGGGGTGGCGGCTGAGCAACGGCAGCAGCTCCACCGGCACGTAGAGCCGCCCCTCGTCGGCGTAGCGGAGGATCAGGTAATCGCGCAACGCACCCATGACCTCGCGGCTCTCGATACCCTCGAAGCGGCCGATGCCGTGCTCGGGATGCACCAGGTAGTCGCCCACGGCCAGCTCGCCGGGATCGGCGCCGAGGGCGGGCAGCGTCCGCCCGCGCGTGTGGGAACTGGCGCTGAAGGCGAAAAGCAGGGGCTCGGTGAGGTAGACAACGTTCGCCTCGCGGTCGAAGAAGCCACCCTCAAAGGGGCCGGGCACGAAGAGGAGCTCGCCCGGCCTAGGCTCGGCCCGCGCCGCCGTGCGAACGGGCAGCCCCTGCAGGACCTGTTCGCTGAGGTAGTCGCGGGTCTTGTCGTGGCGGTAGAAGACGACCACCGCCCGGCCCACCTCGAGCCAACCGCGCACGTCGGCGGCGAAGCGCGAGAGCTCGGCGCGGTAGACCGGCAGCGCCTCGAAGGGCGGGTGCTCCACCTCCACCTCGAGCGCGCCCGCGCCGAAAACGGTCCACTCGCGCCCGGCGAGCGCATTCCAGAAGGCGTCGGGCAACGTGGAGGGCCGGTCGAGGAAAACGGGGCCGGGAAAGTGCTCTAGCGCTGGCACCGCCGCTTCCTCCTCGGGGCTTACGCGGGCGGTGAGGACGGCGCTGGGCCGCGGCTCGCCTTGTACGAAGACAGCCTCCAGCTCGTCGCCAAAGAACTCAAGCCTCATCTCCCCCACCTCGACCACGTCGCCGCGCACGCGGTAGCCCTCGTCGCGGGCGTAGCCCAGGCGCTCGAGCTTCTCGAGCAGCTCGTCGCGCAGGTAGCGCGCCCCGGGGCGGAAGACCACCCGCCATGCCTCGGGCTCGGCGGGCCAGGGGGCGAGGGCGTGCTCGGGGTCGAAGAGCACCCTGCGCGCCGCGCCCAGCGCCTCCAGCCCGGGGTTCGTCCACACGCCGGTGCCAAAGGCCTCCAGGTTGGCGTAGAGGTGCAGCCGGTCGGGCGGAGCCACGAGCACGCTCGGCTCCAGCGCGCGGGCCCACAGGTAGGCCCGCGCCACCTGCGGCAGCCCCGGCAGGTAGCGTTGCTTTGGGGTGAGCGTCCCGGCGTCCGTCATCGCGCCAAACCTCAACATACCCCAGCAGGCGACCTCGTTAAAATGGGTGGCGTGCCCGGACTCCCGACCCCTACCCCCACCCTCCAGGAAAGGCGGGCACGCCTTGCGTAGCTGGCTCGCCCGCATCCCCTGGCGCGAGTCCGGCCTCGGCCCGCTGGTCGCACTGGTGGCCATGGTGGGCCTGATCGAGTTCACCCGCAGCGGCCTCTACACCGCCTACCTGCCCCAGGCGCGCGGGGGCGCGCTCGGACTCGGCATGGTGGGGCTGGCCGCCACCGTGCAGTACCTGGCCGACACCCTCAGCCGCTCCCCCGGCGGCCTCTGGGCCGACCGCCTCGGACCCGGGCGGCTCCTACCGGTTGCCGCGGTGCTCTCGGCGGTGAGCGCGCTCGGCATCCTCTGGGCCCCCTCGGCCGCCTGGCTGCTGCTCGCCTCGTTCGCCAACGGCCTGGCCGTCGCGCCCGCCTGGCCCACGCTCATGACTCATTCCACCCGCGCCGCCCACGATGACGAAGACGGACGCGCCGTCGGGTTCACCTTCATGCTCGTGGCCCCCTTCATCGGCGCCGGGATACTCCTCACCGGCTTCGTCTACGAACGCTCCCCCGCCAGCGCCGCCACCCTGCTGGCCTTTACCCAGTTGCTGCTCGTCTTCGTGGCCTTCGTCTTCGTACGCCGCCAGCTGCCGCGCCGACCCCGAGCGACCGTGGGCTACGGCCCCGGCTTCCCCTGGCGCGAGGTGCTGGGGCTCGCCCCGGGCGCGCTCGCCCAAATGTTCGCCTTTGGTGTGCTGGCGCCAGTGATCTTTCCCTTTCTGGACCGATTGGGCTTTTCCACCAGAGAACTGGTGCTGGCCCTGGCCGTGGGCGGCGGGCTCGAGCTCCTGCTCATCTCGCCGGTGGGCCGGCTGGTGGACCGCTCCCGCCCCCTCACCGCCCTCACCATCGGGCTCTTCCTGGCCGCCGCCGCCCTCGTGGCCTTCGCCCACGTGCGCGACCTGCGCGAGCTGCTCATCGTGGCGGCGGCGGTGGGCGCGTTGCAGGCGCTGCTCATCCCCGCCTGGGGCAGCCTCGTCTCGCGCAGCCTCCCAGACGACCACAAGGCCGGAGCCTGGGGCGCGGTAATGACCCTCGAAGGCCTGGGCTTCGCCCTGGGCCCGGTCATGGGCGGCTTCACCTGGGAGTGGTGGGGAGCGCAGGCGCCCTTCTACCTAGGCGCGGCCTTCTACGCCCTCGTAGCCCTCTTCTACCTCGTGCGGCGGCGCGTCTGACTTGCGGGCGCGCAGCCAGTGGCGCTTGCGGCCCCACGCCGGAATGCGCTCGACCTCGAAGCCGGCCTGCTCGAGCCCCCTACGCACCCGCCCCGCCACCGAGTAGGTGACCAGCACCCCGCCGGGCTTCAGCGCCCGGTACATGCGCGCGAAGACCCAGGGCGTCCAGACCACGGGATTCACTCGCGGGCTGAAGGGGTCGAAGTAGACCGCGTCGGCCCACTCCGCTGGAAGACTCCAGCGCTCGGCGCGCCCCAGCGCAAGCTCGAGCCGGAAGCCCTCGCCCACCACAACCACACTGCGCCCCCAGTGCGGCTCCAGCAGCCCAGGCAGCTCGGGAAGGATTTCACCCATTACCTCCGCGACCACCTCCCAGGGCGCGGGCTCGGCCTCGACGGCGCGGTAGTCGAGCCATCCGCCCCGTTCGCGCACGCGGGCGAGCGTCACGGCGAAGTTGAGCCCCAACCCGAAGCCCACCTCGACCACCCGCGGCCTGGCGAACGCCGTCACCCCGCTGGCCTCCAGGTAGAGCCGCTCGGCCTGGGTGCGCGCGCCCTCGCGTGGATGGTAGCCCTCGCCGTGGCGCGGGTGGCGCATGCTGAGGGAGCCGTCGCCGGTGCGAAAGAGGCACACGGCCCCAGTCTAGCCCCGAAGCCGCGCTTGCTTGCAATTGCGCCAGCTTGCCGTAAGAATGCCCTCATGGACCTCGGTTTCTGGGCCAAGACGAGCGGCACCTGGGTCAACGTGGGCGCGGTGCTGCTCGGCTCCTTCGTGGGCGTGCTCATTCGCGGCCGCCTCCCGGGCCGGATGCAGCGCATCATCGTCCAGGGCGTGGGGCTGGTGACGCTCTTCATCGGCTTTTCCATGGCCGGCTCGCTGGGCCAGGCCCGCGCCGGGGCGGTGGACGGGGTGATCCTGGGCCTGCTCGCACTGGTACTGGGCGGGCTCGCGGGCGAGGCGCTGGGACTGGAGGAGCGGCTCGAGCAGCTGGGCGAGCTCCTCAAAGCGCGCTTCCGCGGTGGCGGCGGCTTCACCGAGGGCTTCGTCGCCGCCAGCCTGCTCTTCTGCGTGGGGCCGATGACGCTCATCGGCTCGATCAACAACGGCCTTGTGGGCGACCCCACGCTCCTGCTCATCAAGTCCACCCTCGACGGGCTCTCCAGCGTCGCCCTGGCCGCCAGCTTTGGCCCTGGCGTGGCCGCGAGCGCGCTGGTGGTGCTCGTCTACCAGGGCGGCCTCTCCCTAGCCGCCGGAGGCCTGGCCGCGGCCGTGCCCGACCCCGCGACCGACCCGCGGGTGCTGCTGGTGACGGGCGTGGGGGGGCTGATGATCCTGGGTCTGGGCATCAACCTGCTCGAGCTTACCCGCGTGCGGGTGGCCTCCTTCCTGCCCGCGCTGGTGCTCGCGCCCCTGCTCTGGTACGTGGCCAAGGTGCTAAGCTAACCCCATGGACGTGACGCCCGAGCTGGTGCGCCATCTCGCGCACCTGAGCCGACTCAAGCTCAGCGAAGAAGAGACCGCGCGCATCGAGCCCGAGCTACGCTCGATGCTGGCGTACTTCGAGCGCATTCGCGATCTCGACGTGGACGACCTCGACGAGATGGTGCGCCCGATCTCCACCGAGAACGTGCTCCGCGCCGACGAGCCTGCGCCCGACCTCGACCAGGCCGAGGCTCTGGCGCTCGCCCCCGAACACGAAGACGGCTTCGTCAAACTCCCCCGCGTCGTCGAGGAGGGCCGCTGATGCTCGACCTCAAACTGATTCGCGAAAACCCCGACCTCGTCAAGGAAGGCGTCCGCAAGAAGCGCGAGCTCGATGCGCTGCCCCTGGTGGACGAGATCCTCGAGCTCGACCGCCGCCGCCGCGAGCTGCTGGCCGAGGTGGAAGCCCTGCGCGCCCAGCAGAAGAAGTTGGCCAAGGCCGTGGGCCAGGCCAAGGCCCAGGGCGAGGACGCGAGCGACCTGCTCCCCAAGTCGGCCGAGCTCGCCGAATACCTAAAGAAGCTCGAGGCCGAGGAAAAGGAGCTCTCCGCCCGCATTCAGGAGCTGCTGCCCCAGATCCCCAACCTCCCCCACCCCTCGGTGCCGGTGGGCGAGAGCGAGGCCGACAACGTGGTGGTGAAGGAGTGGGGCGAGAAGCCGAGCTTCGACTTCGAGCCCCGGCCCCACTGGGAGATCGCCACCGAGATGGGAGTGATCGACTTCGAGCGCGGCGCCAAGGTGTCGGGCTCGGGCTTCCCCTTCTACCTGGGCCAGGGTGCGCGGCTGATGCGGGCGCTCGAGAACTTCTTCCTCGACTTCCACACCGCCCGCGGCTTCGTGGAGGTACGCCCACCGCTTTTGGTGCGTGAGCAGGCCGCCTTCGGCACCGGCCAGCTACCCGACAAGGAAGGGATGATGTACGAGGTCTCGGGCGGTTACTACCTGATCCCCACCTCCGAGGTGCCGGTCACCAACCTGCACGCGGGCGAGATCCTCGAGGCCGAGCGGCTGCCCCTCAAGTACACCGCCTACACCCCCAACTTCCGGGTCGAGGCGGGCAGCTACGGCAAGGACGTGCGCGGCCTCAACCGCCTGCACCAGTTCGACAAGGTGGAGATGGTCGTCTTCAGCCACCCCGACGAGAGCTACGACTGGCTGGAGCGGCTCACCCGACAGGCCGAGGAATTGCTGGAGGCGCTG
>JALSQD010000009.1 GCA_026985615.1 Thermaceae bacterium
AAGACTTCTACCGCGAGCTGACCGCCTGCCGCCGCTGTGAGCGGCTCGCGGCCTGGCGCGAGGAAGTAGGGCGAAAAAAGCGCCGGGCTTACCTGGACGAGGTTTACTGGGCCAAACCGGTGCCCGGTTTCGGCGACCCCGCCGCGCGGCTGCTGATCTTCGGCCTGGCCCCCGGAGCGCACGGCTCCAACCGTACCGGACGCATGTTCACCGGCGACGCCTCGGGCGACTTCCTCTACCCCGCCCTGTGGCGGGCAGGGCTCGCCAACCGGCCCCGCTCGGAACGCCCGGGCGACGGGCTCGAGCTGTTCGGGGTCTACATCACCGCGGCGGTGCGCTGCGCACCCCCGGGCAACAAGCCCACCCGCGCCGAATTCGCCGCCTGCAGCCTCTGGACCGCTCGGGAGCTGGCGCTTCTCCCGGAGGTCCGGGTCTACCTGGCCCTGGGCCGGCTCGCCCACGACGCCCTGCTCGAGCTGCACGGCCTGGTAAAAGCGCGCTTCCCCTTCGCCCACGGCGCCGAGCACGCGCTTCCGGGTGGACGGGTGCTGCAGGACAGCTACCACGTGAGCCGCCAGAACACCCAGACCGGCCGGCTCACCGCGGCCATGTTCGACGCGGTCCTCGCCCGCGCGAAGGCGCTCGCAGGAATCGGCTAGCATGACCCTCGTCAGCAAGAAGCGCCTCGTACGGCTCGCCAAGGGCTTCTTTCCCACCCTCTGCCGCCCCGACGATCCCTGGGCGCTGGCGCGCCTGGCCCCCGACGAGGCCGCGCTTTACCGGGCCATGGACGTACGCGACCGCGAGCACGCGGTGGCCGTGGCCAAGCAACTGCTGGCGCGCTGGCCCGACGCCCCCGACTGCGCCGTGCGCGCCGCCCTGGTCCACGACGCAGGCAAGGCGGTCCGCCCCTACATCGTCTGGGAACGCGTCCTCACCGCGCTCTTCGAACGCTGGGCGCCGGAGGTGGAACCCTACCCTCTGCGCGGGGGGCTGACCGGTGCCTGGCAGGTGCGGCGGCACCACCCGCGCTATGCGGCCGACCGCATCGCCGATCCCTGCGTGGCCCGCATCGTTGGCGAACACCATGCCGGGACGAGCCCCTGGGCAGCGCGCCTGCGGGAAATCGACGCCGGGTTCTAGGCCGAGACCCGCGCCAACCCGGCCTCCTCCGCTGCACCGCGCACGCGGTAGACATCGAGGCTGAACTCCACCACCGCGCGCTCGGCGTCGCTGGTGAACCGCAGCTTCTGCCCCTGCGGCACCACGACCCAGACCTCGAACCGGCGCACCGGCAGCAGGGTCGCGCCGCTTAGCCGCACCTCGCGGTTCACCGGCGCGAAGATCACCAGCGGCCTCCGCCCCACCTGGAGCACCAGCGGCCTCCGCTCGCCGTCCAGCCCGATGCCCAGCACGTTCTCCACGTAACCCCGGCCCCTGAGCCGGATCAGGACCGGCTCGTCGGCTCCCGGGAAGACCAGCTCGTTGTCGCGGTACGGCGGGCCGTTGCGGACGAAGTAGAACCGCTTGTCGTACACCCCCCAGCCGTCGCCGCGCATCTCGGGGGGTTCGGAAAAAACCTCCTCGAGGGGTTCGAGTCCCGCGACCTGCGGAGCGCCCCCAGCGTCGTCGCCCTTTTCGAGGCCCCACACCGCTCGTGCCCAGGGCGACAGGTTCTCCGGCGGCTCGATGGAACGGCGCTCCGGGTCGGCCGCGAGTTCGTGGTGGTAGCGCGCGATCAGGTCCCCTTTCGCCGCGAAGTACCGCGCTGCGGCCCGGTGATATTCCGCGCGCCGCCCCGGCTGGAGCGCCTGGTAAAGCACGCGCCGAGCGGGCTCGCTGGCGAAGTACCAGTCGTCGTCGTAGGCAAGCCAGCCGCGCCGCTCCAGCTCGTCCAGGTGTTCGTGCGCCTCCAGCGCTTCGATCAAGCCGTCGGAGAGGGTGCCCGGGTGCACCGACAGGCGCTCGAGCGCCAGACGCGCGGGGTAGCTGAGGAAGCGGCTCTCCCGCTGGTAGGCGGCGCGAACCTGCTGGGGCAGCGGCAGCTCCTCCTGCCCGGAACGGTAAAGCTCGAGAAGGTGCTTCAGGTGGGCGGCGTCGCCGCCCGAGCGCAGGTAGATCTCCGCCGCACGCTCGAAGGGAAGGTCCTGCAGGGGGCCCTCGACGACCGCCGGCCAGGAAAGGGGTTTCAGGGTCACGAAGCGCGCGCGGTCCGCGGGCCACTGGGCCCGCAGCTCGAGCAAGGTGCTGTGGTCCTCGCCAAAAGGGGCGGTGGGCAGGATCCAGACCGACTTGTCGTCCTTGAGCACCTTCTTGACCTGGGCCTCCGTCTGCGGAAGCGGCAGGTAGCGCACCGCGGTGGCGCCCCCCTCGACGCCTTCGATGAAGGGGAGGCCCATCTCGCGCGCCAGCTGCAGCGCGAAGGTCTTGAAGCCGGCGAGGGGGCTGCCCTTGACGATGAGCAGGAACGGCGGGTCGATCTCGCGGGCCAGCTCCGAGGCCTGGGCGTGAATCTGCTCGGCAGGCTGCTCGTCGACCTGGGTGGTGCGCCCGCGCAGGCCCGCCAGCCACTCACGGAAACTGTCCGAGACGCGCTCCAAACCCTCCAGGATCTGACCCGTGCGCGGAGTGGTGTCGAGGACGATGCCCGGGGGCAGCACCAGCGGATCGCGGCGGCCCTCGAAGGCCACGATGCCCAGTTTGCGAAGCGTGTGCCGAAGTTCGTGCAACTCGACTCTGAGGTTCTGGCGCGCGCTGGCATGCTCCCAGAGCAACTCGGCCATGGCCGCGCGGCTGATCGGGCCCTCGATGGCCAGGTAGTAAAGGATGGCCAGGGACTTGTTCCGTAGCGGAACCCGCTTGCCGTCCACGTACAGCCCCGCGGCGCCGAACAGGGTAAGTTGCGCGATAGCCGATTGAATTTGCGCCATACAATCCCTCCGAATGCACGGATAAAACGTTAACCGAAGCGTTAATTCGGCGTTAAGAAGTCCGCGGTCGTTAACCAAATCGATAACGCTACGTTGCTTCGCTCTGTCTCTTACAGCTTACCTCGACTTAACGGCCAAACGTGTGACGGCCATTAGAGTGAGCATCAAGAGAGAGGGAGGTGAGGAAACTTAGACGGAACGATTCACTGTAGGCTCTAGACCCCAAGACTGCGTTATGAATTGGAGGACCGCATGAACAAGAAGTGGATTGTCGCTTCTCTATTTGCCGTGGCGGCGTTCGCCTTCGCCCAGACGCCCGTGATCGGGCCCACCGACGAGGGCGCGGACGCCGTGGACAAGGGCGCCGACAGCGCCAGCGTGAACCAGACGGTCAAGCTGATCCTGCCGCAGGCGACCGCGCTGCACCTCAGCACCACCACGCTCACCTTCGACCTGAGCGCGCTCGACGGGTCGGGTTGGCCCCACGCCTCGGACCCGCTCGCAAGCGACGCGACGATCGCCTGCGTCTATGCGAAGGGCCCCGATGCTACCAAGCAGCTCGGCGATACTTTCTGGAGCCAGACCCAGGTCCTGCCCGGAGGAACGTTCTACAGCCCCACCACCTGGCCCGAGATTGCAATCGAGGGAGGCGGCGTCGTCGACTCCTACCCACCGATCGAGATCGGGGACGACGGTGAACTGATCGAAGGTTCGAAGGGCTACTTCGTCTGTTACAAGACCTTCGTCCTCCAGCTCTTCTCGAACTGGAGCTACTGGGACCTGACCGCCAACCGCAACGACCTGGACGACGAGTACCCCAGCATCGAACACCTCTACATCCAGGGCAACACCTGCTACAGCTTCGCCAACAACAAGGCGACGGGGCTGTACGACTTGCCCGACGGGGCGACCCGCCACCTGATCCCCAAGAGCCTCAACTTCGGGCCCACGGGCGACCAGGTACTGGGGAACAACATTCCCGAAAGCTGCAAGAACAAGAGCTGGCTCGACACCCTGATCGTGGTGGCCGTGAAGATCAACTCGGACACCTGGGGCGAGAGCCGCGCCGACCTGACCTACACCCTGCAGTCCGCCGACGTGCAGTTCGGCACCCCTCAATAGCATCCTTTGCGGTAAGGTGGGGCCAGGGCCCCACCTTACCTGATTCTGGAGGCAACCATGCGCATACGGGCGATCGCACCGCTGCTCACCGTTCTCGCCGCCTGCATCGCCTCCCCCGCCTGGGCGCAGACCGCGGTGGCCATCGATCCACCGGCCACGATCTTCACCGCCCGGCCCGGGGAGGAAAAGACCGCCAGCATCCTGATCGCCAACCCCGGCGCCGAGCCGACGCGGGTGCGGGTTTCGTTGGGCGACTGGACGTACCAGCCCGACGGCCAGCCCGTCTACCTGGACCCCGGCAGCCTGCCCGAAAGCGCAAGTTCCTGGATCACGTTTTCGCCCGCCGAGTTCATGCTCGCGGGCCGCGAGAAAAAGATCGTTCGTTACACCATCAAGGTGCCGGAGGACGCCGCGGCGGGCACCCACTGGAGCGTGCTGTTCCTCCAGGGGGAAGACCCGAGCGCTCAGCCCGGCGCCAACATCGCCACCTTCAAGATCCGGGTGGCCCACACGATCTACGTCAACGTCCCCCCCATCGAGTGGGACGGCCAGATTTTGGGCATCGCCGCGGTACCACCCGACGAGCCCGACCAGCCGATCGCCATCGCCATCCAGTACGCCAACACCGGCAACGGCGCCTACGCGGTGACGGGCCGGCTCGAGGTGCGCGACGCCGGCGGCAACGTCGTGGGCAAGGCCGAAATCGACCGGACCGTCGTGCTGCCCGGAGCGACCCGGGTGCTGCTCGCCAACTTTTTCGGACCCATCAAAAAAGGAGACTACGTTATCCTCGCGGTGCTCAACTACGGAAGCGAAACCGTGGACGTTGCGGGGCAGACGGTGGTAAGCCTTCCTTTCGACCTGGTCAAACCGGCTCCGGCTGCGAAATCGGAGCCCGAGACGCAACAGGGCACACCCTGACGGAGGCGAAATGAAACGTACCGTCCAAAACATCCTGGTCCTGCTCGTCCTGCTGGCGCCGATCGGCCACGCGCAGGCCACCTGGTTCGTGCAGGCGGTAATCCCCGAGGTGATCTCGGTGCGCACGCCCACCACCACGATCGGCTTCGAGCTGAACCTGCAGAACTACCCGCCGCCGAGCTTTCCGGCGCGTTACGCGGCCACCACCCCCGAGGACGGGGTTCTGCCCGTCCAGGTATTCGTCAACCAGCCCGGGGTCTGGAGCCTGCTGCTCGAGATCCCCGACCTGCTCGACGAGAGCGGCAACCGGCTCATCCCATCGGACCAGATCCTCTTCCGCGTCAACGAAGGCCCCTGGCTG
>JALSQD010000010.1 GCA_026985615.1 Thermaceae bacterium
ACCTAGGAAGAACCTACTATGCCGAGCTTGGTCCCAGCGAAGCGGACACCCGCGTGTACGATCTGGAAGAGCGAAAGATCTTCCGCATTGTCCAGGGCGTGGAAGGTCCGAGCCTCGAGTTGGTGGCGACCTACGACGACTGGTTGCCGCTGCCGCCCTGGCTGCGGCGCCGGTAGATGAACGCGGAGCAGGCCGGGCGGCGCCGAACCTGCCCAATGCCCCCCGGCTGCACCCTAAGTTGCGCGGTGTTTGAGATCCCGGATCAGGTCCGGAGCAGGCCTGGATCGCGTCCGGGGCAGGCCCGGATCAGGTAACGATACAGGTCCGGAACCTCGCAGCCCATGCCACCATCGCCATGTCCGACGGCGCAACGACCGCGAGACCCTGGATCTCGCTACGCTCGTCCGGGGTGACGAAGGATCGGTTGGACCATGCAAACCCCCGCACCTGCTTGCTTCGCAGGTTTGCCGGGGCAACGAAAAAGCAATTCGGTGCAGGTTGTAAACCCCGTCGTTCCGGACGAGCAGGTCGCAAGGCCTGCGCGGTCCGGAACATCGCTTGCATCCAAGGGATCGAACGTTTGGAGGCCGCTGTGCCTCCAACCTCAACGCTCGTACGGTCAGCGACGGCCACGAGCTCCCGGATCATGTCCGGGACAGGCCCCGGATCAGGCCCGGGGCAAGCCCGGAAGCTCGCTGCGTGTACCGAACCTGCCGAAGGTCTTGGATAAGCGGCACCCCTGGGACCCCGGATCTCGCTGTGCTCGTCCGGGGTGACGATCGGGAGAAGGGGGCCTACGGGTTAACGAAGGGGTTCGTCGTTCCGGACAAGCGGGGCCGCAGGTCCGCGCGATCCCGGATCAAGTCCGGGACAGGCCCGGAACCCCGCACGCGCACTTGAAGTTCCGAACGCCTCCGGATCCGATCGACCGCCAGCTCCGGCTCTCGCGTGGGGCCGGCGGCACTCCGGGGCCCTGGATCCCGCCGCGCTCGTCCGGGGTGACGAGGGTCTGGCGGGGTCGTGCGATAAGCTTGCGGTTCCGTGCCTCGGGCGCCCGTCCTGCGTGCTGGTTGGAAGAAGGGAATACACGGGCCAAAAAGAGCGGTCGTCGTTCCGGGCGAGCAGGTCGTAAGACCTGCGCGATCCGGAACCTCGAGGCGCGCGCAACCGTCGCTATGGTCGCGCGGCACCTATGAGTTCCCGGATCAAGTCCGGGACGGGCCCCGGACCGGATCGGGAGGAAGCGCGGACGGTCAGGCCTTGCCCCACGTCAGCCAGTGGTCGGCGTAGGGCTCGAGCACCACCTCGTCCCCTACGGGCGCACCCGTGCGCAGGTCGCGCCAGCCCGGACCCACGGCCGCCCGCTGGGCGGCAGCGCTGACGTTGACCAGCACCAGGGCCCGTTCCGCCCCCGCTTCCCGCTCCACGGCGAAGAGGCCCGCCCCCAGGTCGAGCACCCGCTGGGGCGCCGCCGGGTGAAAGGCGGGGTGGCCGGCGCGCAGGGTCAGCCGCGCCTTCAGCCCCTCCAGGATGCGGCGCGGGCGCGATTCGGGGTTCGCGAGCCAGCCCTCCACCTCGGCCTCACGGAACTTGCGGCGGTTGAGCTTGCGCTTCTCGCCGCTACGTGCGTAGCCCTCGCGCCAGTTGGGGGTGCCGAAGAGGGCGTGCACGTAGACCGCGGGCAGGCCGGCGAGCGCCAGCATGATCGCGTGGCTGGCGAGCAGCCGCCGCACGCCCAGCGCCTCGGGGGTTCCCGGCGGGTTGAGGGCGTCGTACCAGGTGGTGTTGAGCTCGTAGGGTGCGGGGCCAGCGGGGGTGTCGCGGTAGCTCACCTCGCCACCGTGTGCGAGGGTGCGCTCGACCAGGAAGGCTACCTCCTCGGGCGGCAAGATCCCCTCCACCGGCCGCAGACCGATGCCGTCGTGGCTGGCCAGGAAGTTGAGGAAGGCCGCCTTCGGCCCCGGGAGCTCGAGCCCCGCCGCCCAGCGCGTAAGCGCGCGGGCGTCGCCGCGGGCGAAGGCGTGGAGCACCAGCGGCGGCAGCGCGAAGTTGTAGACGAGCTGGGCTTCGTCCTCGCCGCTGCCGAAGTAGGCCACGTTCTCGGCGTGGGGCACGTTGGTTTCGGTGACGAGCGCCACCTCGGGGGCCGCAGCGTCGAGCGCGGTGCGGAAGAGCCGGACGACCTCGTGGGTTTGCGGCAGGTTCAGGCAGGTCGTGCCCGGCTCTTTCCAGACGAAGCCGATCGCATCGAGGCGTAGCCGCCGGGCGCCGCATTCGGCGTAGAAGAGCAGCAGCTCGAGCACCTCGAGCAGCACCTTGGGCTCGCGGTAGTTGAGGTCCACCTGGTCGGCCGAGAAGGTGGTCCAGACCCTCTTCGGCCCGCAGGCGGTCTGGAACTCGGTGAGCAGCGGCGTGGTGCGCGGGCGTACGACCCGGCTGGTGTCCCAGTCCTCCGGGGGCACCAGGAAGTAGCGCCGGTAGGGTTCTTCGCAGCGCAGGAAACCCTGGAACCAGGCGCTCGCCTGCGAGGCGTGGTTGATCACGGCGTCCAGCATCAGCGCGTAGCGCTCCGCCAGCGCGCGCACGTGGTTCCAGCCGCCCAGGTGTGGATCCACCGCACGGTAGTCGATGACCGAGAAGCCGTCGTCGGAGGAGTAGGGGTAGATGGGCAGCAGGTGCACGCCGCTGAACGCGGGGGCGAGCCAGCGGTCCATGAAGCGTGCCAGCGTGGCCAGGGGGGCCTCGCCCTCGCGGGTGACCTGGTCGCCGTAGGTGATGAGCCAGACCTCAGCTGGGGTGGTGGCGAGCGCCCGCGGCCTGCGCGCCAGTTCGGGGTGCGCGCGGGCGAAGCGCTCGATGCGCTCCGCGAAGACGGGCGCCCAGCGCTCCGCGGCCGCGGGGCCATAGAGGAAGGCGAGGTGTTCGGCTAGCCGGGCCACCGTGCCTCCTTCGCGCGCGTCCGCGCCTGCTCCACCGCGGCGCGCGTCACCTTGCGCAGTGTGTCGTAGCCGAAGTGCCGGCGCGCCAGCGCGCGGTTGTGCTCCACCACCCGCTGGCGCAGCTCGGCATCGTCGAGCAGCCGGGCCACTCCGGCGACCACCTCGGGGATGATGCGGTCTTCCACCTCTACGAAGCGGAATCCCTTGGGGCGGATGTCGCTCAGGTAGACGGGGTAGCGCCCGATCAGCAGCGGCTTGTTCATCCAGACAGTCTCGAGCATGGCGTTGCCGAACCCCTCGTAGCGGCTGGGGTAGGTCACGAAGTTGGCGTGCAGGTAGGCGTCCCAAAGACTGTAGACCTTGTGCTGGCCGGAAAAGCGCCGGCGCCGGGCCACGTACTCGCTCGCGAAGCGCAGGTCCACCCCGCGCTCGTGGGCGTAGGTCTCCAGGCCGCGGCGGTAGTCCTGCCCCTCGTCGCCCGCGGCGTGGCTAACGAGCAGCACTGGGTCCCTGGCCGCCAGCGCCGCGGCCAGGTCCACGGCCAGCTCGATGCGCTTGCGGGGAACGACGCGGGTGGGCTGGAGCAATAACAGCTGATCGGGCCGGATGCCCAGGGTCTCGCGAAAGTCGGCATTGAAAGCGTCGAAACTCGGCGGCGCGCGGTCATAGTCCATCACGTTGGGCAGGAGCAGCGAGTCGAGACCCCGGCGCGTCTTGAGCTCGCGCTGCGCGATCGAATTAATGGAAAGCTGGACCACCGCATGGTCGGGGGGGAAGTAGCGTTCCAGCAGCGGCCGCACGTGGCTGCGCGCGAAGCGCGGGCGTTCCCAGGGGTAGTCGTGGTTGTGGCTCACCGCCGGCAAGCGCCGCCGCTGCACCAGCCGCCACAGCGCCACCGCCAGCGGCAGCTGCATGGGGATGGCCCAGGCGTTCTGCACCACCAGCAGGTCGGGGTTCAGCTCCTCGAACGCGGGCTCGAGCCGGGCGGCGAGCCGTACCCCCGCCTCCTCGATCTCCTGGATCAGCCGCGGGTCCCGCCCTTCGCCGGCGAAGGCGCGCTTGGTGAGCGCGCGCACCTCCGGTGGGGCGAAGTGCATCTCAGGCACGAGCACGCCCTGCTCTTCGTCGGGCCCGAGCTCGCCCGCCAGGTACCAGACCTCGTGCCCCGCCGCCCTGAGCACTTCGCGCATCTTGGCCGCCTCCAGGCTCACCCCGTCGGTACCGGCGAGGCGGGTGGACGCCATGACGACGCGCACCTCAGCCCTTCACCCCTCCCGCGGTCAGGCCGCCCACCAGGTACTTCTCGAACCAGAAGAAGAGCACCATGATGGGTACGGTCACGATCACCGCCCCGGCCATCAGGAACTGCCGCGGCACCTCCTGGCTGTTGAGCCCCACCATCCCGCGCGAGAGGGTGAAGAGCTCGGGGGTGTCGAGGAACATGAAGGCGAAGAGGAACTCGTTCCAGGCGATCATGAAGACGTAGAGCCCCACCGAGGCCAGCGCCGGCAGCGCCAGCGGCAGGGTGATGCGCCAGATTACCTCGAAGCGGCTGCAGCCGTCGATTAGCCCCGCTTCCTCGAGGCTCGCGGGGATGGTCTCGAAGTAGCTGCGCAGCATGTACAGCGCCACCGGCAGCGTTTGCGCCAGGTAGACCACGATCAGGCCGAATAGGTTGTCGCGCAGCCCCAGCTGGGTGAAGACGGTGTAGAGCGGGATGGCCAGCACGATCGCGGGGAACATGTAGGTGAGCAGGATGGCCCGTTCCATGACCGCCCGTCCGCGGAACTCGAGCCGCGCCACCGCGTAGGCCCCCAGCACCGCCAGCGCCAGGGTGATGACCGTGGTGCTCGTGGCCACGAAGGCGGTGTTGCCGATGTAGCGCAGAAAGTGGAAGGTGACGAGCACCTCGCGGTAGCCCACGAACATCTTTTGCAGACCGGGCCAGAAGCCTTCGGAGAACACGTGCAGCGGCAGGCCTAGGTTGGCGGGGTCGGCCAGGAACCCGGCCCGGGGCTTGAGCGAAGCCGCGATCATCGCCCAGAAGGGGAAGACGACCATGAAGACGAAGACCAAAAAGGCCGCGCCGCGGAGCAGGTGCAAGCCGACCAGCTCCCAGACCTCGCCGTCGGGGTGGTCGAGCCGCACCTCGCGCAGGCCGTAGGCCGTGGCGAGCCCCGCCAGGCCGCCTGCGGCCAGCGGGGCGAGCAGGCTCCACAGGGCCCCCAGGCCCAGCTGATAGGGGTCGCCGCCCGCAGCCAGCGTCCAGGCGAGGGTGAGCCCGGCGCCGGCGAGCGTCATGGGCAGTGGTCCCAGCTGCCCGCGTCGCGCCAGTAGCCAGGCGAGCGCGCCCAGCGCCAGCCCCAGCACGAGCGCCGCGTCCAGGGGGAAGGCGGTCTTGACCCCGCCCCAGAGCACGATGAGCAGCGAGGTGCTGCCCAGGCTGGCGAGTGCCGAGGCAACGCCTACGACCAGAGCGACGGCCGCACCCACCTCAGACCTCCCCCTTGGGCGCGTAACGGAAGTAGACGACCAGGAAGAGCGCCAGGATGGCGAAGAGAATTACCGCCTGGGCCGCGCCCTGGCCCAGGTTGGCCCGGGCGAAGGCGTAGTCGTAGACCTTGATCGTGATCGTTTCGGTGCCCGCCGCACCGCCGGTGAGCAGAAAGATGTCGTCAAACTTGTTGAACGTCCAGATGAAGCGCAGCAAAAAGAGGGTGGCGAGGATGCCTACCACCTGCGGCAGGGTGACGTAGCGGAAGGTAGCCCAGATGCCCGCGCCGTCCACCCGCGCCGCCTCGTAGATCTCGCTGGGGATGGCCTGCAGGCGGGCGAGGATGAAGAGGAAGGCGAAGGGAAAGTAGCGCCAGCCCTCGAAGAGGATCACCATCGTGAGCGCCAGCGGCACCTGGATCGTCATCCCGAAGAAGTGCACCGGCCAGTACCTTTGCGATAAGAAGGGGATCGGGTCATGAACGAACCCGTATTTTAATAAAAGGGCGTTGATGGTGCCGGCGAAGGGGTCGAGCAGGAAGACCCAGGTGAAGGCCACCGCGATCACCGGAGCCACGTAGGGAAACAGGAATAGTCCGCGCAATACCTGGCGGCCGGCGAAGGGTGGCGAGAGCAGCTGGGCGGCGATGAGGCCCAGCAGGATCGAGAGCAGGGTGCCGAAGATGGTGTAGGCCAGCGTCACCTTCAGCATGGGCCAGAAGTCGGGGTCGGTGAGGACGGCGCGAAAGTTGTCGAGGGTGAAGGGGCGCGCCAGGATGGGGTTGGGCGCCTTGCTTTCCACCACCGGCCGGGTGTCGCGCGGGTAGGGAGCGCCGGCTTCGAAGTAGGCGGGGCCGGCGGTGAAGCGGAGGGTCAGGTTGACGGTCTGTTTGGGCTCGAGCCCCTCCGGCAGCTCGCAGAAGATCCTGGCGTTTTGCACCCGGCAGACCTCAGGCAGCTCGGCGGGGGTGAGGCCCGGGGCCAGCGCGTCCTCGATTCGCACCCAGGTGATGGGGTTGTCGGTGCGGTTCTGGACGCGGTAGCGCACCTCCAGCACCTCGCCTGCGGCTTTGGGCTGCGCGCGCACCGACTCGCGCACCGCGGGCTTGGGCGGCCGCAGGTCGCCCAGCTGGATGGGCTTGAAGGCGATCCAGAAGTTGGCGACGACCGGCAGGATGACGATGGCGATGACGATGCTGAAGGTGGGCAGCAGCATCCAGAAGGCCAGCCGGGATTCGCGGGCTTTGAGACCTCGCGGCATCGTACCCCCTAGGGCGGGCCGGGGCGTCTGCGCCCCGGCCTGAAGGAAGGTCTACTTGAGGGTCTCGACCGCTTTTTGCATCTCCGCGGCCGCCTGCTCGGCGGTCAGCTCGCCGTCGAGGTAGCGCCGCACGATCTTGGGGATCGTCTTCTCGCCGTAAAGCTTGCTCACCAGCTCGCCCTGGCCGGCGCGGAAACCCCAGCGGTCGGCGACCTCGAGCCCGGCCAGAATGGTGTCGATCACCTCGGGCGGGTAGATGTCGCCGAGCGGGCGCTTGCGGTCGACGCCCACCGGCAGCTTAGCCCAGCCGTTGACGAACTTCTTGGGGTCGTCGGGCGTCCCGTAGCGCACCGGGAACTTGCCCTCGGGCGCCACCGAGAGCCACTCGAGGTAGGCGTCGGAGAGCAGGAACTTGACGAACTTCTTGGCGTTTTCAGTGTCGGCGTCCACGGTGATGCCCATGTAGCTGATCTGGGCATAGCTGGCGCCGGCGGGGTTGTCGGGGCCGGCGAGCTTGGCCACGAAGCCGGTGCGGCGCGCGAGCTCGTCCGAGGTCGGGTTGCCGAAGGCGGTCACCGGAACCGAGTCGCGCAGGCCCGCCAGCTCGTCGAGGATGAAGGGCGACCAGACGATCTGGAGCGCCTTGCCCGCCAGGTAAAGCTCACGCGACTGCTTCCAGTAGAGGTTGCCCGGCGGCGAGACCTCGGCCAGCTTCTTGTAGAACTGCAAGGTGTGGATCATCGCCGGGGTGTTCAGGGTGACGTTGCCCTGCTCGTCCACCAGGCGCACGCCGTTGGCCAGCGCGATGTGCTCGAAGACCTGCTGGAAGTAGGTCTGGCTGGGGTCGGTCGCCGCCACGAACCCGTACATCTCGGGCGGGTTGTGGAAAGCCTCGATGCCGGCCAGGACCGAGGCGTAGGTCTTGGGCGGGGCCAGGCTCTTCTGCTTGAAGAGGTCCTTGCGGTAGACGATCAGCTGGGTCCAGCCGTCGGTGGGCACCGCGGTGTAGTTGCCCTCGTAGCTCGCCAGCTCGAGCGCCCCCTTGGCGAAGGTCTTTTCGCCCAGCTCCTTGACGACCTCGGTGGCCGCGTCGATGTCGAGGATGCCCTGGGCGGCCCAGCCCACGGTGTAGTCGAGTGGGTGGAAGATGACGTCGGGCAGCTGCCCCGCGGCGAAGGCCGCGGTAATGCGCTCGGCCAGCTGGTTTTCCTCGACGGGCACGACCTCCACCTTGATCCCGGTCTCGGTCTCGAACTCGGCGGCGATCTGCCGCTGTACCTCCATGCGCTTGGGCTGGTTTTCCGTGGTCCACCAGACCAGGCTCTGCGCCAGCCCGAGCGATCCCAGGGCCAGGATCCACAGCACCATCCAGGCTCTTCTCATAAGCCACCTCCTCCAATCTTCCTTACCGACGCGCGAGGTACGATCTCGCACGACAGCACCACGTTTTCGGGGTGCTCGCCCCGGAGTACGGCCAGCGCCGCGCGCGCGGCGGCCTGGCCCAGCTGCTGCGCCGGCTGGCGCAGCGTCGCGAGCGGCGGGTCGAGGTAGGCGCCGAACTCGAGCCCGTCGAACCCGATCACGCTCACGTCCTCGCCCACGCGCAGGCCCGCCTCGCGGAAGGCGCGGTAGGCCCCCAGGGCCATGCGGTCGCTGGCGACGAAGACGGCGGTAAACCCGCCCATGGCGGCCAGCTCCACGGCGGCGCGGTAGCCGCCGGCTTCGGTGAAGCCGCCCTCGACCACCGGACCGGGCTCGAGCCCGGCGGTGGCCAGGGCCCGCCGCCAGCCCTCGAGCCGTTCGCGGCCGGCCCGGCGGGGGCCGGCGACGTGGGCGATGCGGGTGTGGCCGTGTTCGATCAGGTGGCGCGTGGCCCGCTCGCCCGCGGCCACGTTGTCGATGGTGATCATCGGCGCTTCCAGCGCCGCCCCCTCGCGCTCCACCAGCACGAGCTCGGGCAGCTCGCGGCGCATCTCCGCGAGCGCTTCGGAGCCGAGGCCCGAGCCGATCAGCACCAGCGCCTCGACGTCGCGGGCGGAGAGGTCGCGCAACACTCGCGCCTCGCGCCCGGGGTCGCGCTCGGAGCTCTCGACCAGGTAGGTGTAGCCCGCCTGGGCCAGCTCGAGCCCGATGCCGCGGAGCATGCGGCCGTAGAGGGGGCCGGTGGCGTCGGGAATGACCACGCCGATGGCGCGGCTCTTGCCCGTGGCCAGCACCCGCGCCGCCGGGCTGGGGGAGAAGCCCAGCTCCTCGGCGACGCGCAGCACCCGCGCCCGCGTTTGCGGAGCGACGCGGCCGCCGTTGAGCGCGCGTGAGACCGTGGCCACCGAGACCCCGGCCGCGTCCGCCACCTCGTAGATGGTGACCCGTTTGCGCAATTCTGCCCCTTTCCTCGCTCGTGTAAGCGCTTACATAGTTCGGCGTAAGAATGAATCGGTTGTGTAAGCGTTTACAATGTCCGTACCTGTAAGCTAAACGGGGAGGTGCGCCCTTGTCAAGTTCGGAGGCTGCGATGCACGAAAAGCTAAAGGCGGCGTTCGCCCGCGCGCTCGAGCGTACCGACCCGCGGCGCGCCGTGCGCGAGGCGGTTCAGGCGTTCGAGCTGCCAACCGCGGTGCTGGCCGTGGGCAAGGCGGCCGGGCCGATGCTGGCGGGGCTCGAGGACGCGGGGCTGCGCCTGCCCGGCTTCGGCGTCACCCGCTACGGCCACGGGGTGCCGCTCGGGCACTACGAGCTCGTGGAGGCGGGCCACCCCGTCCCCGACGAGGCGAGCGTCCGGGCCGCGGAGGGGGCGCTCGAGTTTGCCCGCGCCCTCGGGCCCGAAGACCACCTGCTCGTGCTCGTCTCCGGCGGGGGCAGCGCGCTGTGGTGCGCCCCTTGGGGGCTCGAGCTGGAGGAACTGCAAGCGCTGAACCGCGCCCTGCTGGCCTCGGGTGCGACCATTTCCGAGATGAACGCGGTGCGCAAACACCTCTCGCGCATCAAGGGCGGACGGCTGGCCCAGGCCACCCGGGCGCGGGTGACGGCGTTGCTAGTCTCCGACGTGCCCGGCGACGACGTCAGCACCGTCGCTTCGGGGCCCACGGCCCCCGACCCCACGACCTTCGCGGACGCCCTGGCGGTGCTCGAGCGCTACCGCATCACCGCGCCCGCCGCCCGCGTCCACCTGGAGCGGGGTGCCGCCGGCGAGCTGCTCGATACCCCCAAGCCCGGCGACCCGCTGTTTGTGCGGGTGACCAACCGCGTCCTGCTGGCGAACGCCGACTTGCTCGAGGCCGCCGCCGGTTTCTGGCGCGAAGAGGGCTGGGCGGCGTACGTTCTCTCCGATCGCTTCGAGGGCGAGGCGCGCGAGCTCGCGCGTTTCCACGCTGCACTCGTGCAGTCGTCGCGGGCGCGCGGTTTTCCCTACCGCCCGCCGTTCATCCTCGTCAGCGGCGGCGAAGCGGCGGTCACCGTCCGCGGCGAGGGCCGGGGCGGGCGCAACCAGGCCTTCCTCGCCTGGCTGGCTTACTTTTTGGGCCCGGAGGGCGTGTGGGCGCTGGCCGCTGATTCGGACGGTATCGATGGGAACTCTGATGCTGCCGGCGCGGTCATGCGGCCCGACACCCTGGCCCGCGCCGCCGGGTTGCGCCTCGATCTGCGCGCCTACCTGGCCCGCGACGACACCCACGGCTTCTTCGCCGAGCTGGGCGACCTGGTTATCACCGGCCCCACCCATAACAACCTCAACGACCTGCGTGTCATTGTCGTGGAGCCGTAGCGGTTCGGCAGGCAGCCCCCGGCCCCGACGCGGGGATCATGCCGCACGGGTGGCCGCGATCTGGCCGACGCTCGCGAAAACGATGGCGGGCCGTCGGCGCGCGCTCAGCTCAGCAGCCCGGCGCGCTTGAGTTCCTTTTCCACCGCCGCCAGCACCACCGGGTAAGCTTCTTCGATGGAGAGACCTTCCAATACGGCTCCGGCGGCGGGAACGTGGCCGCCGCCGCCCAGCTCCACCGCGATGTTTTGGGCGCTCACGCCGGCGCGGCTGCGGATCGATATCTTGGTGCCACCCTCGCGCTCCTTTAGAAAGACGGCTACGTAGCTTCCCTCGGCGTAACGGATCACACCCACGAAGTCGTCGGAGTCCTCCTCGCCGCTTCCGGCTTCTTTGGTCATCTGACGGGTGACGTGGGCGCTCACGGCCAGTCCGCCAAAGTGGAACTGCACGGTCGAGAGCACCATTCCCATTAGCTTGAAGTACTGCGGCGGCCGCCACTGCAGCCGGTCGGTGAGGTCGGCCAGCTTGACGCCGTGGCCCACCAGCTCGGCGGCGGTCTCGAGCACCTCGGGGGTGGTGTTGCCAAAGCGAAAGTTGCCGGTATCGGTGATCAGGCCGGTGAGCACCGGCGTGGCGATCTCCCTGGTCCACTCCACCTCGAGGGCGTCGATCAGGTCCTTGACCATCTGGGCGGCGGCGGCTTTGGTGGGGTCGACGATGTGGATTTGGCCGAAGCGGCTGTTGGAACCGTGGTGGTCGATGTTGATCACGAACCCCTCTATCGGGGCGCCCACGGCGCGGTGGCGGTCGCCGGAGTCGAGCACCACCAAAATGGCGTCGTCGGGCAGCTCTTCGATGGGTTCGTGGTACTCGTCGTCGCGGGGTAAAAAGCGCAAGAAGCGCGGCGGCTCGACGATCCACCAGACCTCCTTACCCAGCTGCCGCAGCGCTCGCGCCAGGCCCAGGGTGCTGCCGACCGCGTCGCCGTCCGGGTCTTCGTGGGCGATGATGACCACCGGGGCGTCGCTGGCACGCAGCACGTCGGCCACCAGGCGCATCTTCTCCCAGTACTGCGGTTCGGGTTGGTTGTTGATCTGCTCCATGACCTTTCAGCTTACAACGTTTCCACCCCGAAGCCCAGCCGTCTTAGGTAGTCCCAGTAAGCGGGGAAGGTCTTGGAGGTGGTGCCGGGGTTGGCGATCTCGAGCCCGGGGGCGGCGAGCGACAGCAGCGCCAGGCTCATGGCGATGCGGTGGTCGTCGTGGGGGTCGAGCCGGGCCGGACGCGGCTGGTCGGGCCAGACGGTAAGGCCGTCGGGGTGCTCTTCGGCGCGGATGCCGAGCTTGGCCAGCTCGGCGGCCATCGCGGCGATGCGGTCGGATTCGTGGTGGCGCACGTGGGCCACCTCGGTGATCGTTACCGGGGCGTCGGCCATCACTGCCAGTGCCGCCAGAGTTGGGGTCTGGTCGCTCATCGCCTTCAGGCTTACGGTAAAGCCGCCGCGCAGTTTTTCGGGGCCGCGCACGGTGGTGCGCTGTGGGGTGGCCTTGACATGCGCCCCCATGCGCTCAAGTACGTGGACGAAGCCCAGGTCGGGTTGCAGGGTGGCCGAGCCGATGTTGGTCACCGTCACCTCGCCGCCCGAAGCAGCGGCCAGGGCGAAAAAGTAGGCGGCGCTCGAGGCGTCGGCCTCCAGTTCCAATCGCCGTCCCCGGTAGCGGCCGGGCATCACGGAGATCTCCGAAAGTTCTGCGTTACCCTCTACCTCAGCGCCGAAGGCGCGCATCATCGCCAGGGTGATTTGTACGTAGGCCGGTTGCACCATCCCGCCCGCCACCCGCACCGCCACCGGCCCGCGGGCGTAGGGTGCGGCCAGCAGCACGCCGCTGGTGAACTGGCTGGAGACGTTTCCGGGGATCGTCACCTCGCCACCATCAAGCCCAGCGCCGTGGACGACGAGGGGGAAGCGCCCCTCCTCGCCGCCATAGTCCACGCGGCCGCCCAGGGCGCGCAGCGCATCGACCAGTGGGGCGATGGGACGCTGGCTCATCCGCTGGCTGGCGCGCACTCGAAAACGGCCAGCAGGCGCGGCGGCCAGCGCCGGCGGCAGGAAGCGACCCAGGGTACCGGCCGCGCCGATGTAGACCTCGGCCTCGCCCGCGGGCCAGCGCCCGCCGCCACCAACGATACGGGCAGTTTCGCCTGCCACATCCACCTCGAGCCCCAGTGTGCGCAGCGCCGCGAGCGCCCACCAGGCGTCGTCGCTCTTCAGAATTCCCGTAAGCTCCGACTCGCCTGCGGCCAGGCCCGCCAGCACGACGGCCCGGTTGGTCACGCTCTTGGAGCCGGGTACGGCCAGCTTGGCGCGCACCGGCCCCGGTGGCGGCGCGAGTCGCACCGCAGCGACGCCGGTGTAGGCGCTCCAGGGGCTGCGGGCTTCCAGGTCGGCCTCGCTCATGGGCTCTTATTTTGCCACGCGGTGGCCGCGCATCAAGGCGCGCGCGCGCTCGGACTCGCCGCCAGGAGGCCGGGTGGACGGCGCGGTTTTGGGGTAGCCGGGTAGGAAAGTGCCTAGGCGTTCTTCGAAGCTGGGCAGATCGGCATGCCAGAAGACGCCGGTGGGGATGCGCTCGCCCCACTCGGTCGCCTTTAGGGTAAAGCGGGCCATCCGTTCGGCGCGTTCGGCGTCACTCATCTCGCGCGGCACGCGCGGGTCGTAGCCTTCGGCATTTATGTCGTAGACGCGCGGGGCGAACCACTCGCGGGTGTGCAGGTTGTTGTAGGTGGGGCAGGGCTGCAAAATATCGATCATCGCCAGGCCCTTGTGTTCGATGCCCTGCTGCATCAGCCGCGCCAGGTTCTTCACGTCGTAGGCGTATCCGCGGGCGATGAAGGTGAAGCCCGAAGCGAAGGCCAGCATCAGCGGGTTGACCTTGCTCTGCAGGTTGGGCCGGGCCAGGCTCTTGGGTTGCGCTCCCAGCTCGAGCGTCGGCGAGGCCTGGCCCTTGGTCATCCCGTAGACCTCGTTGTTGAAGATCAGGTAGAGCAGGTCGGGGTTTCGCCGCCCCACCCCGACGAAGTGGCCGGCGCCGATGCCCATGCCGTCGCCGTCGCCGGCCATGGCGACGACCGTGAGCTCGGGGTTGGCCAGCTTGACCCCCTGGGCCACCGGCAGCGGGCGGCCGTGCAGGGTGTGGATGCCGTAGGTGGCGGCGTAGTGGACCGTCTTGGCCGAGCAGCCGATGCCGCTCACCAGCACCGCGCGGCTGGGCTCGATGCCCAGCTTGTAAAGCGCCGTCTGCAGGGCGCTGAGAATGCCGTAGTCGCCGCATCCCGGGCACCAGTCCGGCGCCAGGTCCGACTTGTAGTCCGCGAGTTTGAGCTCCATGCTTCCTCCTAGACGCCGGCGCGGAGCACCGTATACGCCTCCGCCTCGCCGCTCAGGACCGCCTCGAAGGCGGCCCGCACCTCTTCGATGGTCATGGGTCGGCCGTTGTACTTGACGATCAGGTGGTCCGGCTTGCGCCCCGTCTCCTGCGCCAGCAAGTGGGCGAACTGGCCCGATTGGTTGTACTCGAGCACGACCAGCCGCTTGCCCTCGAGCAGCGCCTCGAGGTCGGGGAAGGGCAGCAGGAAACGCACCTGAACGTAGCCCATGTCCAGCCCCTCCATCGCCTCCAGCGTCACCCCTTCGGTCGAGCCCCAGCCGAGCACCAGCGTTCCCGCCTCGGGTTTGTGGGTCCGGTACATTTCCTCCGGACCCAGCCACTTTCTAAGGGCCTCGATCTTGGCCGCCCGCTTCTCCATCATGGCGTCGCGCAGCTCAGGGTCTTCGGTGATGTGGCCAATTTCGTCGTGCTCGTCGGACGTGATCCAGTAGCCCGCGCCCGGCGTGCCCACCGGAATCCGAGGCGAGACGCCGCCCTCAGCAGCCAGCGAAAAGCGCGGGAAGACCCCCTTGGCATCCGTGGCGACGACGCCCGGGTCGGGTACAACAGTGCCGGTGTCGAATGGCTCGATCACGCGCGTGGTCGAGGCCAGGTATTTGTCCATCAGGTGCACCACCGGTAGCTGGAAACGCGCGGCCAGGTTCATCGCCAGCGCCGCGTCGGCGAAGGCGTCTTCCACGCTTGCGCTCGCCAGCACCGCCCGCGGGTAGTCGCCGTGGCCGGCGCCCAGGGCGAAGCGCAGGTCGCCCTGTTCGGTCCGCGTCGGCAGGCCGGTGCTGGGTCCGCCGCGCTGGTAGAGGCTGACGACCAGCGGCGTCTCGGTCAGGCCGGCGAAGCCCAGCGCCTCGGTCATCAGCGCGAAGCCGGGGCCGCTGGTGGTGAGCGCCGCCCGCGCACCCGCCATAGAGGCGCCGATGGCCATGTTGACCGCGGCCAGCTCGTCCTCTACCTGGACCACGACCACGCCCGACTCGGGGTGGGCCTCTAGGTAGAAGGGCTCGTCGGTGGCGGGGGTGATGGGGTAGTAGCTCATGAAGCCCAGCCCGGCGGCCACCTTACCCATCGCCGAGGCGTGGGAGCCGTTGATGTAAATCCGCTCTCCCGGTGAGCCGATTGGCTCCAACGCGACGTCCGCCAGCGGCTCCACCCGGCGGTAGACCTCGGCGGCCACCTTGCGGTTGAGCTCGGCCACCTTGGGTTTAGCGGCGAACTGGTCCGCGAGCGCGGCGTCCAAAAACTCCAGCGGGTAGCCAAGCAGGGCCAGCGAGGCGGCCACCGCCACGGTGTTGAGCGTCTTTTTGGCAGTGATGGCGTCCGCGCCCACGGCCTCGCCCACCTCGCGGGCTAGGGGCTCGAGGGCCAGCGACACCAGCCGCACGTCACTTTCGCGGTAGCGCTCCAGCGCGCGCTCCAGCACCGGGTCGCCCCCGCCCAGCGCCGCCGCGATCCGCTTGTAGGCCGCGCCGTCGAGCATGGGCAGCTTGGAAAGCGGCATCCGGGCGGCATCCGGGTCGTAAACGAGCACGCCCCCGGGCTTGACTTCGTCCAGGTGCCGCGCCAGCGTCTCGGCGTCGAGCGCCGCCAGCAGGTCCACCCGCTCGAAGAAGGCCCGGGTGGGCCTTCGCGCCGCGCGCACGTCGAGGTAGCTGTGCCGCCCCATGATGTTTGAGTGGTACTCGCGCCGCGCACCCACCCACCAGCCGCCCCGGGCCAGCACCTGGGCGAAGAGGGTGGCGGCGGTCTCGATGCCGCCGCCTTGCGGGCCGCCCACCCGCCAGGTAAAGTCGTCGATCACCTGAGGCTCCATACCGTTCATCTTAAGACGAAGCAAGCGCCCCCGAAGGGGCGCTTGGCCTCAGTCTTGCGCGGTTCAGTAGACCTGTTCGCGCTGACCGTAGCTAAAAACGCTTACGCTCGTCACCGTATCCAGCTGGGTGGTGGGGAAGAAGGGCGGGGCCAGCCCGGCGCGCATGCGCTGGTCGTAGGTGAAGCGACGGCCGTAGCCGGTGGCGTTCGTCCCTGTGCGCGCGTTGAAGGTGCCGAAGGCGCCGTAGAAGTACTCGATGATGCCGCCGGTCAGGTAGACCGAACCCTTGGGGGCGATACGGTTGTAGTTTTCGACCTGTACCACGCCGCGGGCGGACATCAACACCGCGTCGATGTGGATGTCTTGTGGGGCGTACTGGCTGATGAAGACGTTGCCGTCCTGGCTGTAGATGCCAAGCACGTTCTCGGCGCCCAGGTTGTCGCAGACGGCGGGCGTGACCGAGCCGTCGGGGTTGCGTTGGGGAGGCGAGGAGCAGGGCGGGTCCTCGTATTTGAGGTCGGAGCGAATGTAGATGTCGTTCCCTGCCGCCACCGTAATCTTGGCGAAGTCGGCGATGGCGGGCGGCGCGGTGTCGGGGTCCGCCGGGCTGGTGCGGGTGGGACCGCGCACCTGGTTGATGGCGCCCTCGGCGAAGATCACCCCGTTGAATACCAGCGGGTCACCGTTGCGATAGACCGTTTGCCAGTCACCACTGCTGTCGAGCTGTTGCAGATACCCGCCGTCACTGTAGCGGTAGCGATCGGTGCGCGTGCTGAGGCACCGGCCCCGGCGATTGTAGCGCGTGCACACCTGGATGTCGATGCGCTGGTACTTCGTTCCACCGTCGGTTGTTACCGAGAAGACCAGATCTTGGATGGTGTCGCCCACGTAGATGCCGCCGTTGATGGCTGCGTCGCGTTGGGCCTGGTTGTTGTTGGGGAGTTCAATGAAGGTTGTGCGCCAGTCCACGCCGTCCGTAAACTCGGGTGCGTGGGTGCCGTATCGGTTCGTGTATGACGGCGCATCGGGGCTGGGTGACATGGCGGTGTCGCGCACGAAGCCGACCCCGTAGAATTCGGCGCCTGGTCGGGTGCGTCCGTTACAGCTGGTGTCGCCAGGGTTGGTGCAGCCGGCGCTGGTGACCTCCCCCCCGAACCAGGACTGACGGTAGAAGCGGAAGTAGTTATTGGTGTGCACCGGTCCGTCGAAGAGGGTACGGTCGGTAAACCAGACGTTCGTGCCGTTTGGGAGGGCGTGAACGTTGGTAAAGAGCGCGTAACGGGCAAAGCTGGCGCGCCCCAGGGTGAAGCGGAACTCGCCCTGCGAAACGATGTTACGCCGGTACTCGCCTTCCTGGGCGTCGGCGACGAGCACGAAGGGAAGGGCGTATACCTGTGTGTAAGAGGTGCCCCCGTTGCCCCGGGCTTGCCCGGAGACGAAGTGGCCGCTGCCCAGCTGGACGCCGGAGGGGAGCGGTTCGCCGCAGGCGGTGTTGGTGAAGTAGATGCGGAGCCGAACGGTAGCGTTGGTATCGTCGGGGATGGGGGTGGTGCTACACACCAAATTGTCCACCTGCGTCTGCAGCTGGTTGGCTACGGCGGCGAGGTCACGGGCGGTGGAGACGGGCTCGGGTTCGGCCGTGTTGCCGGTGTAGTTCCCGTAAGCCCAGGGTGAGGTCGTGTCAGCCGTGGCCCGGACGATGTTCATGAGGCTGTTGCGGACTGATCCGCTGAGAATGGCGCCACCAGCGTTGGCCGCGCCGCGGGCCAGCATCAGGGTCTCCACGATCGCCGCGTCATCACCGCTATGGCGAATCTCCGAGAGCGTGCGGGTAAAGAGCAAGGTGCCGATACCCAGCAGAACCACCATGGTGGCCAGCGCGATGACCAGCGCTACGCCGCGTTGCCGTCTCAATTGCATGGGACCACCCTCCGTATGTTGTATGTGGCGTTGTTGGAAAGCTCGACGTTGCTCACGAGCTTACGCGTGAAGGTCTTTCCGCGAGCCGTTTCGGTCGTGGCCAGCGTGAGCCGCAGCCGCTGCAAGGTGTAGCGGTTGCCCGTAGTGCCCCCGAACTGCTTGAGCGGGGGACCGTTTGCAGGATTGAACCCAGCAGGATTGATGACCGTGGCGCCGCTGGTGTTGTCGAGGTAGACGTAGTCCACCTGGAAGTCGGTAATGTCGAAAGCGTAAGGGAGGGTGTTCGTGCCGTCGTTGGCCACGAGGGCCTTCTGGGTGGCGTCGTAGCTGATCCCCATCGTGCGGATGGGGAAGACGAGGGTATTGAGGGTGTAGGTGATCGTGTTGCGGCACCCGCTGTGCTCGATGCGCCAGCGGCCGCTGCCGAGGTTCTGTACCGCGGAGACGCGGAAAACGACTGCGTTGCCGACGTTGTTGACCATCAGGGCATAGCCCAAGGCGCTGAAGGCCGGGGTGTTGATCGAGGTCACGTCCACGTAGTAGTCGTTGGCGCTGAAGGACATGGCGTTGTAGGCGCCGCCGTCGATGAGGGCAAAGGAGACGCTGTCGTTGTCGGAGGCGTAGGGAACGTCGGTAATCGCTCCGAGCACCGCGCTGCGGAGGTCTTGCGTAAAGACCTCGACGATCCTGCGCAGCTTGGCCTGGGCGGTCGTGGCCGCGTCCTGCTCGGCGCGTACCTGCAGGTAGCGCGTGGTGGTCTGGAAGACCATGCCGATCAGGATCATGAAGATCGCCAACGCGATCAGGGTTTCGATGAGGGTGAAGCCTTTGCTCTTCGTCATGGTCGTCCTAGTTGATGCCCGGCAGGGGCGGCGGGGTTCCGCCGGTCGGTGGCGGGCTCGAAAGGGTAGTGGTGCGCACGCAGACGTCCTTGCCCCCGCTCTTCCAGCAGACCTCGATCTCGTACTGATCGAGCGAAACGCCGCTGCCCGCGAGCGAGGCCGGCTGCCCCTTGTTGGTGATGCGCGCCCGGTAGTTGTCGGGATTTGCGTAGCGCCCGCCTTGTTCCAGGTCGGAGAAGGCGTTGCCAAGCTGCCCGTAGCCCCAGCTGAGCTGGTTGCCGCTGGCGGGCATGAGGTTGGCGTTGCCCCCCACGATCTGCCGGCCCAGATAGTTGAGGATCTGAACCGCCTGGGTGCGCTGCCCTGCGCTGGCGTTGAAGCGGATGCTGTCGGTGAGGATGGTGGCTAGGGCGCCCATGACGACCATGAGGATGCCAAGGGCGATCATGACCTCTAGCAGGGTCATGCCCCGTTGCCTACGGTGCGTGTTCATTGCTGGGTCACCTCCACCTCACCGATGATCGAGACGCGGTAGCAGTAGGTCTTGCCATCAACCGCCACCTCAAAGGAGCTGGGGCCGTTGCAGTCGCCGGGCAGGTTGAGCACGTTGACGCGCCCGGGGGCGGTGAAGGCCACCACGTCCCCGGGATCGAGTGAAAGGGTCACGCCGCTAGGCACTTCCACCGAGTAGACGGCGGTGCCGCCACCGCTCGGAACGATGGCCAGCCGCTGGCCGTCGTAGTTGAGCTGGTAGGTGCCGGCGCGGCTAGAGGCGGTGGTCGCGCCCCGCCAGAAGATCTGCTCGACGCTCGTCAGGAACGAGCTGCGCTCCTGGCGGTCCGCCATGAGGTGGCCGTTGAACATGCCCATCACGGCGACGATCCCAAGGATGCCGATCACGACGAGCAATTCAAGAAGGGTAAAGCCGCGCGAACGGCGGCGGGGCAGCCTATCCACGCCCTTAGACTAGAGCAATCCAGTTGGATATAATACCCCCAAAAGGGGGTGTTGTGAAAATTAGATTGTGGTTAGAATTCCCTCAGCGCTTGTTTAGAATGTGAATGGCCCGACCATGCAGGTTCTCCGCCGCCTCCATGAGGTTCTCGGAGAGCGTGGGGTGCGGGTGAACAGTGAGCGCCAGATCGCTGGCGGTGGCGGCCATCTCCAGCGCCAGGGTAGCCTCGGCTATCAGGTCGGAAGCGCCC
>JALSQD010000011.1 GCA_026985615.1 Thermaceae bacterium
CAGGATCTGGTCGAGGATCTCGGGACCGGTCAGGTTGCGGCCGAAGCCCATCTTGCCGGTGGCGCAGAAGGTGCAGCCGGCGGGGCAGCCCACCTGGCTGGAGATGCAGACGGTCTTGCGGTCGGCATACGGCAGGTAGACAGCCTCGGTGCGCCGGCCGTCGTGGAGGGTGAAAAGGTACTTGACCGAGCCGTCACTTGAGGGAAAGGCCTGCACCAAGGCGAACTCGCTGATGCGCCATTCCCGCTCCAGCGCCTCGCGCAGGCGGCGGGGCAGGTCGGTCATCTCCTCCCACTCGCGCGCCCCCTTCTTGTAGAGCCAGCTGGCGATCTGGCCCTTGCGGTAGCCCTTACCGGGCAACCCGTCCGGCGGCTCGGGCAGCAAGATGGGCTGGCGATCGTCGCCCGTCACCGCCGCTTCCGGGACCTGTGCGGGCACGTAGCAGGCCCCGCCCTCGCCGGCGGCAGGTGTGTGAAGCTCGAAGGTCGGTTTCTTCATGGTTTACGCCAGCGCCACAGAAGGTAGCGCCCCACCCGGTCAGTCTACCCGTGCCAAGAGCGCACGGCAAAAGCCCCCTCGCTGGAGGGAGCTTGCGGGCGCGTAGATTACCTTAAACGAAGACTTTCTCTTTACCGGTGTCTTTGACGAGCAGGTAGTAGAAGACAGCCCGGTTCTTACGACGGTCGGCCTTCATCTGCTCGCAGACCTTCTTGATGGCTTCGTCGAGTTTGGCGCCGTCCTTGAGACCCAGCTTCTTGATCAGAAAGTTTTTCTTGACCGTTTCCAGCTCTTTCGGGTCGCTGCAAGATACGGAAGCGGAGTCGGCTCTACGCAGCACCAGGGCATAGTTCTTGACCAGGGCGGCTAGCAGGTCCTCGTCGGGTTTCGGGTCGTACTTTTTGGCGGCTTCCAGGGTTTTAGCCAGTAGTTCGGCGTTCGTCATTGTTCCGCCTCCTTACCCCAATACTACTCCCGCCCTCGTAAAGGATGTGTAAAAGCCGGCCCGCAGGCCGGCGGCGCCGGGTAGTTTTTGCTATTCCTCCACCGGTTCGCCTACGAGTTCTTCCATCAGGTACTCGAGCCTCATCCGAGCGTTGTCCTGTGAACCGTAGATGCTTCGCAGGAGCTCGCCGCCGGGGGCGAAGACCAGCCAGTGGGGCGTGCCCTCCACCCCCCAACTCTGGGCCAGCTCGCCCGAAAGGTCGAGGGCCACCGGGAAGGGCAGCTTGGCGAAGTCGCGCGCAAAGTACTGGAGTTGGGGAAGCACCTGGTCGCGCTCATAGAGCTTGTGTCCGTAGGCGGTGTGCACGGTCATCACCCGCAGCTTTTCGCCGTACTCGCGCACCAGCTGCTTGAGGAAGGGGATACCGCGCGAGATACACCCCGGGCACTCGAGGTTGAAGATCATCACGATGCCGGGCTTGTCCCACTGCTCGGGCGGCGGCACCGGGTCCATCCAGACGAATTCGCTCGGCCAGTTTCCCATACCAAGCGGTCAGTTTAGCACGTCCCCCATCTGGGGGTGGCCAGGTTTCGTCCAACCCGGTAAGATCGCGTTATGAAGCGCTTTTCGCTACTTGCCATTGGACTTGCCCTCGTCCTTGCCGCCTGCAGCACCGCACCCATCACCATCGATCTGATCCCCTATCTAGGCGACAGGGTGAGCGGCTCCGAGACCGTCTCGGCCACGGGTAGGCTCGACCTTCAGCTCCCAGACGCCAACGGCTACACCGTCAGCGGCTTCGAGGCACCGGCACTGCGCCCCAACTCGGTCGTTCTGGACTACGCGCTCACCCTCGAGCAGAACGGCGGCCTCAGCGGCGACGCCGAGCTCACCTTCTACCTGGCCGCCTCCGACGACGACCTCTGGAGCGCCGCCAATCAGCTGGGAGAGCCGGTGGACGTAGACCTGAACCTGGACACGCAGACGCTTACGGGCCAGCTCGCGCTCTCCCCCGCCCAGATTGACGCCTTGATGTCCGGCAGCCTCAAGGTGGGCGCGACCCTGACCGGCAACGCCACCGGAACCGCGAACGTGAGCTACACCTTCGACAGGCTCCTGCTCAAAGTGGCCTTCTTCTAGGGGTGTTTCCCGGAGCGGCGCGGGGGCGTCCCCGCGCCGCTCCGTTTTAGTTTGGGCATGCGCCAAGCATCTGCAGCAGCGCTCATGCTGGCGGCGCTGGCGCTGGCCCAGCCCGCGCAGCTGGGGCCGCGGCCCTTCTACCTGCTCGACTGTCTGGAAGCGGGCCTGCTTCACAACCGGCTGACCACCTGCGCCGCCCACACCGACACCTACCCGCGCTCGCCCCTGGCCATCGGCCACCGGGGCGCGGCTCTCTTCTTCCCTGAGCACACCCGCGAGGGCTACCTGACGGCGGTGCGCCAGGGGGCGGTCTTCGTGGAGTGCGACGCGGTACCAACCAAAGATGGCGCGCTCGTCTGCCGTCACTCGGATCGCGATCTGGCCGAGACCACCAACATCCTCACCACCCAGCTGGCCACGAAATGCCGCAAAGGGTTCCAGCCGGGGCATAAGCCCGACTGCCGCACCACCGACCTGACGCTGCCCGAGTTTTGAGCCTGGATGGCTGGCCCGAAGGCCACAACGAACGCGCCCGCAAGCCGGAAGACTACTACCGCTCCGCGCCCGCCTGGCGCAACCTGGCCTACGCCCCGGGCGCGGTGATGAGCCACCGTTAATACATCAAGCTGCTGCTTTCCTACTGCATCAACTTTATTCCCGAGCTCAAAAAAAGCCGACCTACCGCCCGGGTTAAGTTTGGAAGCCTACCGCCGGCGAATCGTGGGCGACTACCGCGAGCTGGGCGTGTCGCCCGAGAGGGTCTACCCGCAGAGCTTCGACCTGGAAGAGATTCGCTTCTGGCGCCGCTACGCCTCCGACTACGCCAAAAACGCCATCTGGCTCGACGGGCGCTACAAGGAGCGCGGCTTCGACCCGGCGCACCCGGAACGGCTCGAACCAACGATGGAGGAGCTGGCGACGGAAGGTCTGCGCTACCTGAGCCCGCTGCTTTGGGTGTTGCTGGCACTGGACGGTGAAGAACGACGCATCGTACCCTCGGCCTACGTGCGCGCGGCGCTCAAGGCGGGGCTCGAGCTCATTCCCTGGACGCTCGAGCGTTCGGGGCCGCTTTCCCTTGGCGGCGGCTGGTACTACCAGAGCATCGGTGCGGCGATCCGCTCAGACGGCGACGTCTACCGCGTACTCGACGTATTGGTAGGTGAAATCGGCGTCTACACGGTCTTCTCCGACTGGCCGGCCACGGTGGCCTTCTTCGACCGCTGCGGCCAATGAACCCATCGCGTAAACTACAGCACACGGAGGTTGGTATGCGGTTGGGTCTGGGGGTGCTGCTGACGCTTCTGATCCTGGCGGGCTGTTCCTCACCGGGCACACGCCTGAGCGTGGCCCCGGAAACGGCGGAGCTGGAACCCGGCGGCACCCTGGAGCTGGTAGCCGAGGGGCTTCCCGGCGACACGCTGGTGTGGGAGGCGGCCTACGGCACGCTCGCAGGCACGGGCACAAGCCGCCTCTACCGCGCGCCCGACTTTCCGGCAGACGACCGTGTCATCGTCTACAGCCAAACGGACCCGCGCTTGCGCACCGAAGTCCGCATCGCCGTGCGCTCGGCGCGGGGGCTGCGCCCCCGAGTTGAGATCGCCGGCGACCTGGCCCTGATCTTCACTCACGAGGGCGAGGAGCGCCTCGTGGAAGCCCTGGTTTACGACGCCGCCGGCAACCCCATCCCTGAGGCCGAGCTGCGCTTCACGAGCGAAGACCCGCAAGCCTTTGCAGTGGAACCCTCCGGCCCGCGCAGCGCGCGCGTGCGCGCGCTCACACAGGAGGCCACGAGCGCGCGCATCTTCGTGCGCTACGGCGACCTGGAAACCTGGGCCTACGCCGTCCGCGCCCGGCTGCAACCGGACGCGGTCCGGCTCGAAGACGCGGACCTGCTGGAGGCAACCTGGGACCCCCAGGCGCGGGCCTGGACCCGGGTCCTGCTGCGGCGCACGGGGGCGAGCGAAGCCCTCAGCGAGGGGCAGGTCGTCTTCAGCGGCGACAGGACCGGCGTCTGGGGCCGCATCCTCCGCGCCGAGCCGGACGGCGACCGGATCGCCCTGGAGCTCGGACCGGCCGCTCTGGAGGAGGTTTTTGCCGAGCTCGACTACCGCGCCCGCGCCCCCGACTTCGCCGCCCGCGCCCGCCTCGGCACGGTGGGGCTGCGCCTGAGCAGCGTCGGCAGGGCCGAGCGCCTCGTTCCCCTGGGGCCCTGCGAGGCCGGGGACGCCCCCGAGCTCGAGGAGTTCGAAGCAACCCTGCGCATCCAGAGCGAGGCGCGCCTGCGCGTGCACGAGGGCAAGCTCGAGGACTTTACGCTCGCCTTCGATCCCGAGACGCGCCACACCCTCGGACCCGTGCGCCTGGAGTTTTCCGGCGAGGGCGATCTGCACTGCATGCTGGCGGGCTGGGGTGCGGACGCGCCGCCCCTATCGCTCTTGCTCTTCACCCTCAGGCCCCACAGCGCCTTCGAACTGGAGGTGGGGGCTAGCAGCAGCACGCCGGTTGAGGCCACGCTCCCGCAGCTCAGCTTTACGCGGGCGCTGCACCTGGGCTCGGGACAGGAAGAAACCCTCGTCGCCGCCGACGGCTTCGACCCCGAGACCGCCGGCGTCCGGCTCGACAGCGCGGGCGAGCTCGACGCGCGCCTGCGCCTGCGCGCCCGCTTCGAGGTCCGTGCGTCCGGCGAGGCCGATCCACCCGATCTCGAACAGCAGGTGGAACGCGCCTTCGTCCTTACCCTGTCGCTCCCAGAGCCTGCCACGATCGAGGATCCGGACTATGCCGGTCCACGCTGGGAGATGGGCTGGCTTGCCTCGCAACCCCGAACCAGACCACCATCCGCCGGCCGCCTCAAGGCCCTGGTCCCAACGCAGCCCACAGCCACCGATGCCCCGCTGCCCACGCACGAACCGGCTCTTTTACACAACCCCAGGGTATGGAGCTACCTCACGACCGGCGCAAGCCACCAGGTGGACCTCGGATACAATGGGGGCGACGACCTACCACACCTCAACTTTGGCGCAGACCCCGATCTGGCAGGCGCTGCCGAGGTCTGGGTCCGTCCCTGTCTGCCCGGACAGGGCTGCACCCAGACCCTGCGCAAACTTGGCAGCACCCCGAAGGGTGAGCCCTTTATCTGGTGGCCCGAAAAGCGCGATCGGGGCGTCTACGAGGTCTTCGTGCGCCACCGCCTCGGACCACTGGGCCGGGATCTGCCGTATGCCTCCCAGCCCCCAGATCCGTGGCTCGTAGTGCGCACCCCCGACCTCACGGAGCTTCCCTTGGTGCTGGAACTGCGCGGACCCCCCGGCGGCACCGCTGAGGGCGTGCTCGAATACGCCAACCCGAGCGCCCGCACCGCGGGACCCGGAGACGAAGAAGTGGAGCTTACCAGCCCACTGCGCGTCACCCTGCAACCCTCCGGAAACCTGAGCGCATCACCCCGCACCTTGACCACAGCCGCGGGCATGCGCGGCCGCCACCTCCTCCAGGCCCCCTGCCCGGAGACCAGGGGCGAGCGAGAGGAGGCGCTCGAGCTCTTCAGCAACGACCCCGAGTGGCCGCAGGTGGAGCTCCCCGTTCACATCGTCTGCGACGCTGGCCCCAACCCCGCCGCGTACCTGAGCGCCCGGCCTCCGGGCGGCCCCGCGCCCCTGGCGGTGTCCATCGCCTTCGGCGTCGAGGCCGCCGACCCGACATCCAGCTGTCAGCTCGACTTCGGCGACGGCTCACCACCGTTTGCTTGGTCCGCAGGAAGCTGCCCTAAGGCCGGCGAGCTCGTACACAACTACCCGCAGCCGGGGCGCTACACACTTAGCCTCGTGGTCGCGGACGGGACCGGACCCCGCACCCTCGCCCAGTACAGCATCGAGGTGAAGTAGTGCCTCAACCTTTCAGGTGCACCACGGTGACGCCGTGGCCGCCTTCGTTGGGCATGGCGTCGTGAAAGCGCTCCACGCGCTTGTCGCGCCGCAGAAAGTTCTGGATCTCGCGCCGCAACACCCCCGTGCCCTTGCCGTGCAGGATGCGCACCGGTGTGTTGCCGGTGGCCACAGCCTCGGCGAGGAAGTCGTGAACGGCCTCAATCGCCTCGGCGGCGGTGAGGCCGCGCACGTTGAGCTCGGTCTCAAAGCCCGACTCCACCACCACCGCCTGCTTGGGCCGGGGCGCCCCCTCGCCGCGGGGCCGCAGCTCCGCGGTGGGCACGCGGATCTTGACCTGGCCGATCTGTACCAGGGTTTCCTCGCCCTCTACGCGCACCACCCGCCCTTTCTGGTGGTAGCTGGGCACCTCGACGAGCATCCCCGGCTCCAACCCCGGCAACGGGTTCCGGCCCACCGTGGTGCGGGGGCGGGTACGCTTGCGGATCTCCATCACCGCGCGCAAAGCGTCGCTCTTCGCCGCCTCGCTCTCGCGCGCCCTGACCCGCAGCTCACGAATCTGGCGGTGGGCCTCCTCCAACAGCCGGTCGGCCTCGGCCCGGGCCGTATCCAGCACCTGGCGGCGCTCCTCTTCGATCCGCACAAGCCGGGCCTCAAGCTCGTGGCGTTCCTCTTCGGCCGCGCGGCGCATCCGCTCGGCCTCCACAAGTCGAGCCTCAAGCTCGGCCCGCTGCCGCTCCAGGCGCTCGAGCAGCTCCTCGACCCGCGCCCCGCCCACGCCCAGCGCCCCTTCGGCAACGCGCAGCACCGCCTCGTCAAACCCCAGCCGCCGCGCCACCGCCAGCGCGTAGCTGCGCCCGGGCACACCTACCTGCAGGCGGTAGGTAGGACGGAAACCCTCTACCTCAAAGCCCATGCTGGCGTTCTCGAGCCCCGCCACCTTCCCCGCCAGGGCCTTGAGTGGCGTCAGATGGGTGGTGACGATGCCGCGGGCGCCGCGCTCCAAAAGCGCCAAAATCACCGCTTGCGCCAGGGCCGCGCCCTCCTCAGGGTCGGTCCCCGAGCCCAGCTCGTCGATGAGCACGAGCGCGTCCTCACCCGCGTGGGCCAGGATACGGTCCAGCTTCTTCAGGCGGGCGGCGAAGGTCGAGAGGTTCGCCTCCAGGCTCTGCTCGTCGCCGATGTCCACCTCAAGCCGGCGTACCCAGCCCAGCTCGGCGGCGTCAGCGGCGACGAAGAGTCCCGCCTGGTGCATAAGCACCGCCAGCCCCAAGGTCTTGAGAAGCACGGTCTTGCCGCCCATATTGGGCCCGGTGACCAGCAGGATGCGGGTGCGGTCGTCGAGGTTGAGGTCGTTGGGCACCGGCGCCTCGAGGAGCGGGTGGCGCGCGGCCACCAGGTGGTAGCGTCCGCGCGGCCCGTCCTGGGCTGGGACGAGCCGCCAGTCCTCGGCCAGAAGCGCCGCGGCCCGCGCCACATCGAGCCGCGCCACCGCCCTCAGGGTGTCCGCGAGACCGGCGTCGCCTGCGAGCAGGCCCGCCAGCTCGGCCAGCACCCGCAGCATCTCGGCCTCCTCCTCGAGGCGCAGCTGGGCGAGCTCGTTGTTCAGCGGCACCACCGCCGCCGGTTCCATGAAGACGGTCGCCCCGGTGTCCGACTGTGCCAGTACGATCCCGCCGATCTGGCGCTGGAACTGGGCGCGCACGGGGATGACGTAGCGGTCGCGCCTGAGCGTCACGTAGCGCTCCTGCACCGCCTCCGGGTGGGCGTCCATCACCGCCTCGAGCCGGCGGATGATGCGCTCGCGTAGGGGGGCCAGGCTGCGGCGGATGCGCTTCAGCTTGGGGGTGGCGTCGTCCTTTACCTCGCCGGTCTCGTCGAGCGACTCGCCCACGCGGCGACGGAAGAGGGCGTGCTCGCCAATACCAGCGGCGATGCGCGCCAACTCGCCCTCGCCCGCGGCTAGGATCTCGCGCTTGAGCTCGGCGGCGCGCTCGAGCGTCGCTGCCGCCTCCGCCAGCTCCAGACCCTCCGGCCGCTCACCGCGGCCGATGCGCTCGAGCAGCGGGCGCAGGTCGTAGATCCCGCCCATGCGATAGCCCAAGGCCGCCGCCTCGCGCACCGCCTGGCGGAACGCCGCCGCCTCCTCAGGCCGCTCGAAGGGCGCCCAACGCGCCGCCTCGTCCGCGCCTACGCGGGTCGAGGCGCGTGCGGCCAGCGCCTTGCACACCCGGTCAAAGTCGAGACTTTGCAACAGGTCTTCGTTCACGGCCCGTTCCCCATTAACTATACCGTTACGACGTTTTCACGTCCTCCACAGGCCGAGGCCCTATAGTAAAGGCAGCATGGAAGACGAAGTCAGCTTGCGCGACCTCTACCTGATCCTCAAGCGCTCCAGCAAGTGGATCGTGGGTTTCACGGTAGCGGTCGCGGTCCTGGTCTACCTGGTGAGCTCCCTGCTTCCGCCCAAGTACGAGAGCGAGGCGGTAGCCCAGGCTCTGGTGCTCCAGCAAAACGACAACGCCCTCAGCTTCCCCGCCGCGGCCTCCGTCTTCCGCACCCTGCCCGACGCGGTGGCGCTGGGCGTGGGTTTCAACAAGCAGCTTGAGACCAAAGGCCCCTACGTAACGCGCGTCCTCGGCGACGCCCCCGTCGAGGTCAGCGCCCGCTTCGACGACAAGAAAAACCTGCTTACGCTCACGGTGCGTGGCAACGATCCCGCAGAGGTCAAGCAGTTCGCCGAAGCCCTGCTCGCAGCCTTCGACGACTACGTCAAGGACCGCGTCTTCCAGAGCGCCGGGGCAAACCTCGCGGGCGCGCTGGCGCAATCGCGCCTCGACTTCAACTCGGTGCGCTCGCAGATTCGCGAGCTTGAAGCCTCGCTCGAGCGCCTTCCCGAGATGAACGTAGCCGCCACCGACGCCGCTACGCTCGAGGCCGAGGGCGTGGCGCCCAACGTGGCCCGGTCCAGCGACCCCGGCCGCGCCTACCTGGGGCTCGCGCTCGCCAAGCAGCAGGCCCAGCTCGCCAACCTGAACGCTGAGATCGCCTCGCTCGAGGCGCTCGCCGCCGATCCCGCCCAGCTGCGCCGCCTCAGCGAGCAGACCGCCCAGGTCAACGTCCTCAGTCCGCCGCCCCTGCCCGACCAGCCGGTGTCCCCGCGGCCGCTCTTCAACACCGCGCTGGCCGCCCTGCTCGCCCTCATGCTCGCCGTCTTCTGGGCCTTCGTGCGGGAGGCCATCGCCCCGGAGGAAGAAGCCGCTAACGCAACACCTGCCCCGGCTTCACCGACAGCGCACGACGGAGCGGCAACCACGCCGAAATAAGTACGGTCCCGAAGGCCAGCCCGCTGACCCAGGCGAAGTCGGCGGACTCCATCTTTACCGGCAGCTGGGTTATGAAGTAGAGCTCGCCCGGAATCGTGACCGGTCGCAGCGCCAGGTAGGTCGAGAGTCCCCAGCCCAGCAGGTCGCCCAGCACCACCCCCGCCGCGCCCAGCAGCACCGCCTCGAGCGCGAACGCCCCCGCGACCTGCGGCGCGCTCGCGCCCAGCACCCGCAGGATGGCGATGTCCGCCTTCTTCTCGAGCACCACCAACACGAGCACGTTGGCGATGCCGAGCGCGGCCACGACCACGATCAAAAAGACCACGATTCCGATCACCCGCTTCTGCAGCGCCAGCTGCTCGATGAGGGTGCGGTTGGCGTCCTGCCAGGTCTGGGCCAGGTACTTTCCCTCCGCCTCCAGCGCCCGCGCCACTTCCGGCGCCCGCTCCGGGTCAGCCAGGCGCAGGTGCCAACCGCCGATCGCACCCGGCGTCTCCAAGAGCTCCTGTACGTCCTCCAGGGTGGTAAAGGCGAAGACCGAATCGATCAGGTAGTTCCCGGTCGAAAAGCGGTCGAGCACGGTGAAGTCGCGCCGCTTCTGGTTCACCGAAAGGGCGTAGACGCGGTCGCCCGGCCAGGCGCCCAGCGAGCGCGCCAGCGCCCCGCCCAGCACGACCTCGCCGGGTTTCAAGGCCTCGAGTCCCAACCCGGGGTAGACCCCCGCCGCCCCCGCCCCCACACCGATCAGGGTGCCAAAGTCCACGCCTGCACCGCGGCTGGCGTCGGCGCGACGCGTAAGCAGCGCCTTGGTGATGAGCACCGGCGTCTCGGCCACGATCTCGGGGTTCTCGGGCCGCGGCGCGTCGTGGGGATCGAGCGCGGTCAGGGTCACGTGCGGCACCGCCCGCAGGGTGGCGTCGATCAGGCCCTGAGTGAAGCCGTTGGTGAGCGAGAGCGCGGTGGTGAGCACGGCCACCCCGGCCGCCACCCCCAGCACCGTGATCAAGCTCTGGGTTTTGCGGTAACGAAGGTGTTTGAGCGCGAGGAACCAGGCGAAGCGCACGACCTCACTCTACCGCCCGCGCTGCAGCACGGTGACGCGCACCCGGCGCACGCCCCAGCGCAGGGCCAGGGAGCGGTCGGGCATCCAGATGTCGATCTGCTGACGCTTACGCTTGTTCATCGTGTCCTCCACAACGAAGACCACGTCTTTTAGCATTTCGTCGAACTGTCCCTTGCCCGCGCCGTCCCGCCAGGCGCCCAGGTCTTCGATCTTGACCTTGGAGCCGTAGGGCAGGTCGCTGCCCAGGAGGTCGCGGCTCACCGCGATAATGCCGAAACGTGTTCGCGCTCCGGTCGCGGTCACGAAGGGGGTCGAGTCGGTCTCGCGCACCGAAGAGGTGTAGGCGGTCGCCTTGAGCACGAGCACGGTCGGCCCCTCGGCCTGAACGCCCAGCGTGAGCGCCAAAGCCAGCGCGGCCATCCATCCTATGCGTGCGATCCGCATACGCCTCACCTCCAAACGCAAGTGTAGGAAAAATCAAATAAATTGTTTAAGAAGGTTTGCGTTATTTTTTCATTCTTTCCTTGACACGCTAGGGCGCAACCCCGGGGTCTGGCAGGAACACCGATGCCCGCGCGCTTTTCCGGCCGTGCTAAACTGCGGGCAGCACCCAAGGGAGGTCGGAAGCTCTCATGAAACCCTCGACACGCCACCTGCTCGGCCTCACCCTCGCCGTCCTCGGCATCCTCTACCTCATCGGCACCGCACCGGTCCTGCCCGCCTGGGCCTGGGGGCTCGTGGGCGCGGCGGTGATGTTCACCCTGCGCCGCTACGGCGCGCCCGAAGAGGCGTTGGGACTGGGCGCGGCGCTCGCGGGCTGGGCACTCGGCGCGCTCGGCGCCGACTTCACCGGACTCCAGTCGCTCAAGCTGGTGGGGACCGGCTTGGGCATCGGGCTGTGGGGCTGGCAGGACGGCCACGACCTCGCCGCCTGGACCGGCGGCGCGCTGCTCGTGGCCGGGGCGCTCGTCTTCCTCTGGGAGTCGGCGGTGGGTACCTGGGTGGCGCTCGGCCTGCTGGCGCTGGGCGCATGGCTGGTGCTGCGCCAGGGCGAGAAGGCCCCCGCGCCCGCCCCCGCCGACGACGAGGTCTTCAGGCGGCTGGTGCGCTGGCGCAACCGCCGGGCCGCCGAAGCGGGCGTGCGCAACGTCGAGGTCCTGAGCGACGCCGAGCTGGGCTGCATCGCTGCCCTCGAAAACCCCACCGCGCCCGCGGCGGTCGCGAGCTGCCTGGAAAGAGGCGGCGCGAAGCGCGCCGCCGAGATCGTCGAAGCCTTGCGCGGGACCGCTACGGAGTGACGGACAGGGTATATTCCCCGCTCGTTGTGCCGTCGGCGCAGCGGGCCAGGGTGTTGCAAAAACCCGCGAGCGCGCCGTTGCCCTGGGCTTGCACGTAGACGATGTCGCCCGGTTCTAGCCCCACGAACTGCTCGCCCGGTTCGAGCCGCACCAGGGTATCGAGTCCACGTTTGACCTTGGCCGTGGCGTGCACGATCTCACCGCCCAGGAGCTCGAGCGTAGCCCCCGACGAACCCTGGTATTCCCAGGCATCCGCCTGTCCCAGGTAGAGCAGCGCTCCAGCGCTCGTGGCCGAGAAACTCTGCGGCCGTTCCAGATCACCAGCGCTGTAGGGCAACGCGGCGCGACTCACCGCCGCGACCTGCACCGAGGTGGGGTTGGCGTCGAGGTTGGTTACCTCGAGCGTCCCGCGCCCAAAGCCAGCGGGCAGGTTGATCGAATAGGCCCGCGAGGCCGTGATGCCCAACGCCCCCACGCCCACGCTGACCACCTCGGGGTAGGGGGCGGTGAAGTAGTAACGGCTCACCGTCTGCGCGTAGAGGACGTCGTTAGCGTCGTAGACGCGCAACCGCAACGACCCGGCGGCGCCGTTGGTGAGGTCGGTGACGTCCAGGCGCACCGGCGAGGCGCCCACCAGGAAGCTGAAACGGGCGCTCTGCCCCTCATCTATCGGCCCCGCGCTCACCGCCGAGCCGTCCACGACGATCACTGAGCTGGGCGGCGTGATCGTTACGTTACAGGCCTCAAGCAATGCGGCGAGAAGACCGGCTGCGATCCACTTTTTCATAAGCCCCTCCTTATACGCACATTTTACGAAGGCCGTTGGTGAGTTTTAGAAGAATGCGACAGACCCGCCTCCGTTGCGGGCCTGCAGAGCGCTTCACCGTGCGGCTACTCGAGCACCGCCAGGTAGTCGTAGAGGTCGGGCCCGCCCGCGTGCACCTCCACGTCGAGGTCCTCGTAGCTCTCCTCGATCTTCTCGGCCAGCGCGCGCGCCTGCTCGGCGGACAGCGCGGGGCTGTGGAAAAGGGTGAGGATCTCGTAGTCGTCCGCGCCGTCCAGCGTCAGCTTGAGCAGGTTCAAGAGCGCCTCGTCGGGGTCGTCGGCCACCACCGTGAGCTTGCCGTCTTTGAGGCCGATCACCTGCCCCTCGCTTACCTCGCCCACCTCCTCGACGACGGCGTCGCGGCTGGCGCGGGTCACCTCGAAGGTGACGGCGTGCGCGGCCGCCTCCTTCATCTCCTCCACCAGGCCCGCGGCGTCCGACTCGGGGGCGTAGAGCACCGCCGCGGCCAGCCCCTGGCCCAGGGTGCGGGTGGGCACGACGTGCACCTTCTTGCCCTCCTTCTCGGCCAGCTCGGCGGCCTTCTCGGCGGCGAGGATGACGTTCTTGTTGTTGGGTAGGACGATCACCTCGGGGTTGGGCAGGCTCTTGATGGCGTCGAGGATGTCCTGGACACTCGGGTTCTGCGTCTGCCCGCCCGCCACGATGCGCGCCCCCAGGCCGCGGAAGGCCTTGATGATGCCCCAGCCGCTGGCCACCGCCACCAGACCCGTGGGCGGCGGGGCTTCGTCCGCCGCACCCACCGCCGAGAGGATCTCGGAGTGCTGCTCCGACATGTCCTCCACCTTGGTGCGCTTCATCTTGCCATAGCGCGCCACGGCGGCGAGCAAGCCGTCGGGGTCGTTGGTATGGATGTGCCCCTTGACGTAGCCTTCGGCACCCACGACGAGCAGCGAGTCGCCAAAAGGCGCGACAAGCTCGCGGATCTTCTCGATGGGCTCCTTGACGTCCTCCATCAGGAACTCGGTGCAGTAGCCGTATTCCTCTTCCTCGAAGGCCTCCTGGGCGTACTTCTCGATCTTGGGCGGCTCGGGCAGGGGCTTACCCAGCACGAAGCCCCCGAGCCCCTCGACCAGGTGAATGTAGCCCATCCCCCCGGCGTCCACCACGCCCGCGGTCTTGAGCACGGGCAGGAGCTCGGGGGTGCGCTCGAGCTCCGCACGGCCACGCTCGAGCGCGCCGGCGAAGACCGCCTCGATGGTCGCCGCCCCTTCCTTCACGGCCTGGGCAGCCCCGTCGGCCACGCCCCGGGCCACCGTCAAGATCGTTCCCTCCACCGGCTTCATCACCGCGCGGTAAGCCGACTGCGCCCCGGCTTCGAGCGCGTCGGCCAGCACCTCGGGCGTGACCGCGCCCTCACGCCGGATCGCCTCGGAAAACCCCTTGAGCAACTGCGAGAGGATGACTCCGGAGTTCCCCCGTGCACCCAGCAGGCTGCCGTAGGCGAGGGCGCGGGCCACCTCCGCCATCTTGGTGTTGTCGCAAAGGTCGAGCTCGCGCCGCACCGACTGCAGGGTCAGGTGCATGTTGGTGCCGGTGTCCCCGTCGGGCACCGGGTAGACGTTGAGGGCGTTCACCTCCTCCACGAAGACCGCGAACCAATCGGTAGCAAAGCGAAAGGCATCCGCGACGGCCTCGGGGGTCCACTTATCCACGGCTCACCCCCACGACGTGCACGATCACCCGCTCCAGCTTGACGCCCGCCATGGTCTCGGCCGCCCACTCGGCCCGCTCGGCGATGGACTCGACGACCGTGGGCACCTTCACCCCGTAGGCCACGACCACGTAGAGGTCGGCGTGGTAGTGCCCCGGCTTGGACGGGTCCGCCTTGATCACCACGCCCTGGCTGGCCTCGCTCCGCCCCAGGATGCGGCTCAGGCCGTCGCGGATGCCCACCGGGCTCATGCCCACCACACCCGGCACCTCGTGCGCGGCCAGGCCCACGATAGCGGCCAGGGCCTGCTCGGTTACGGTGATGTTCCCTTTCATGACGCCTCCCTTGCTCGGCTCATGGAGCCGTCTCCACCCGGACCAGCTCCGAGCTGAGGCCGCCCCACGGCCCTCCGAGGAAAAACCGCAGCGGCCAGCGTTCCGGCGTGCGGCTGTACCAGACCTCGATCTTCATCTCTTCCTGCTCAAAGAGGTAGCCGTCCGCCTCCAGCCGCCCCAGCGGGGTGTTCAACCTGCGACGCCCCAGAGAGCGCAGCGAACCGCCCACGAGGCTGGGGTAGTTCACCAGCCACAGGCTGCGCGTCTCGGGGTACACCCTGACATAATACAGGACCGAGGCGTCGTCCAGCACGTCGGTGCGGGGGTCGCGCATGTGGTGCACGCTGCCGTCCACCCAGACGAAGCGCACCGACGTCTCCTTGCCCGCCACGGCCGTAAGCGTTCGCTCGCCCTCGCCCGGCACCCTGAGCCAGCGCCAGAACTTGCGGGTGAAAAGGTCGGGGCGAACGTAGGAGTCCACCGCCAGGTCGAAGCCCACGAGCTGGGTGAGCCCCTGGTTTTCTACGCGACCTACATAGTGCCAGCCCCGGCCCACGCGGTGCGCCTCAAGCACCTGCTGCCCAACAACCAGCCCTTTCCAGCGCAGGGAATAGACCAGCCGCTCGCCATCGGACCAGGGCACCTCGCGCGGCTTGAGCGCGTCGCCGGTCACGGCCCAACCCAGCCCCCAAAGCAAAAGGAGCAGGCCAGCCGCGGCGGTGCGAAAACCCATACCCCACTCTACCGCCGCGGCGCAGGCCCGCCGCCGCTAACCGCGCAGCGCCTCTTCGGGCGGGGTGTAGGGCAGGCCGAAGGCCTCGGCCACGGCCGCATAGGTGAGCTTGCCGTGGTGGGTGTTGAGGCCCTTCAGGAGCGCGGGGTCCTCCTCAAGCGCCGCCACCCCCTTCTCGGCCAGCTTCATCGCGTAGGGCAGCGTCTGGTTGGTGAGCGCGAAGGTACTGGTGCGCGGCACCGCCCCCGGCATGTTGGCCACGCCGTAGTGCACCACCCCGTCAATCACGTAGGTGGGATCGGCGTGGGTGGTGGGCTTGATCGTCTCCACGCAACCGCCCTGGTCTACGGCCACATCCACGATCACCGCGCCCTCCTTCATCGTGGGCAACATCTCCCGCGTCACCAGGTGCGGCGCCTTGGCTCCGGGGATGAGCACCGCGCCGATGAGCACGTCGGCGTAGCGCACCGCCTTCTTGATGTTGGCCTCGGTCGAGGTCAGCGTGGTCAAGCGCCCCGCGAAGACGTCGTCGAGGTACTGCAGCCGGGCGTGGTTGACGTCGAGGATCGTCACGTGCGCCCCCATGCCCACGGCGATCTTGGCGGCGTTAATGCCCACCGTGCCGCCGCCCAGAATCACCACGTCAGCCGGCGCCACGCCCGGCACCCCGCCGAGCAGCACGCCGCGTCCGCCGAACGACTTCTCCAGATACTTGGCGCCCTCCTGTGTGGCCATGCGCCCGGCCACCTCGCTCATCGGCACGAGGAGGGGCAGCGCGCCGTCCGAGGTCTGCACCGTCTCGTAGGCGATGCCGATCACGCCTGACTCAAGCATCGCCCGGGTCAACTCCTCGCTCGCCGCCAGGTGCAGGTAGGTAAAGAGGATCAGGTCGGAGCGCAGGTACCTGTACTCGAAAGGAAGGGGCTCCTTGACCTTGACCACCATCTCGGCGCCCCAGGCCTCCTCGGCGCTCACGAGCTTGGCGCCTGCGGCCTCGTACTCGGCGTCGGCGAGCCCCGAGCCCACGCCCGCGCCGCGCTCGACCCAGACCTCGTGCCCCCGCTTGACCAGACTCTCCACGCCCCCGGGGGTCATGGCCACGCGGTTCTCCAGCGTCTTGATCTCCTTGGGAACTCCGATCTTCATACGGACCTCCTTAGCTCGAGGCTACGTCAGGCCATTCGCGAAATGGAAGGGAGAATCAAAGGTATAAGGGCTGGATAATTTTACGTTTAAAAGGCTAAAATACGTGTATGCCTTCTAAACCAAAAGTGCGCCTCGACAAGGTGGACCTGGCCATCCTCACCGAGCTCCAGGAGGACGCCCGCATCTCGATGAGCGAGCTGGCGCGGCGGGTGGGGCGCAGCGCGCCGGCGGTGGCCGAGCGGGTGCGCAAGCTCGAGGAGGCCGGGGTCATCGAGGGCTACCGCGCCCAAATCAACCCCGCCGCCCTGGGGCTCGAGGTAATCGCCCTGATCGAGCTCACCACCACCCCCACGCACTACGACGAGGTGGGTCGCTACGCCGCCCGCACCCCCGAGGTGCGCGAGTGCCACTTCGTCACCGGCGGCGCCTCGTTTATCGTGCGGGTCGTGGCCCGCTCCATCGACGACCTGCGCCGCGTCATCGAGGAGCTGAGCGTCTACGGTAGCACCCGCACCTCGGTAGCCCTCGCCTCTCCCATCATCAAGACGCGCTTCGACCTCGAGGCGCTGCTGGAGCGCACGGCCCACTAGAAGCGGGGGCGGCGCTTTTCGAAGAAAGCGGCGAGGCCCTCCTCCAGGTCCTCGCTCTGGCGGATCCAAGCCCCGGCGGTGGCCGCGTAGCGCAGGGCGTCCTCGAGCCCCATCCCGTAGAAGGAGGCCAGCAGCTCCTTGGTGAGCGCCAGCGATCTGGGCGCGTTCGCGGCGATCCGCCCCGCCCAGGCCACCGCCTCGTCCACGCTGGTGCCCGCCGCCACCACGCGGTTGGCCAGGCCCATGCGGTAGGCGGTCTGCGCGTCCACTAGGTCGCCGGTGAGCAGCAACTCGCGGGCGTGCTTCTCGCCCACCGCGCGCACCAGCAGCACCCCGACCAGCGCGGCCACGAAGCCGATCTTCACCTCGGTGTAGCCGATGCGCGCCGCCTCGTCCATCACCACCAGGTCGCAGGCTACGGCCAGCCCCGCCCCGCCCGCCACCGCCGGGCCGTTCACCGCCGCCACGATGGGCTTGGGAAAGGTGTAGACGCGCAGGAAGAGCTGGGCAAGCCTCCGGGAGTGGGCCAGGTTGGCTTCGGCGGCCTCGCTGCGCACCCGTTTCAGAAAGGCTAGGTCGGCCCCCGCGGAAAAGGCCTTGCCGGCGCCGGTCAGCACCACGGCCCGCACCTCGGGTTCACGCTCGGCGGCTTCGAGTTCGGACGCGAGGGCGTCCGCCAGCGGATCGGAAAGCGGGTTGCGGCGTTCGGGATCGTTGAGCACGAGCACCCGGACGCGGCCGTGGTCGCGGCGGAGAACCAGGCTTTCGCTCATGACTACAGCCTAAACCACCGCTAGCGCGCCCGGCAGGGCGCGGGAATACTGGTCGCGGACCATTTTTCGAGCGGCACGGGGCCCGGGACGACGGCAAAAGCGGTACCGTTGCGGCGACCCCTACCCGTGTTAAAGTCGGCCACGCACTCGAACTCGTTCTGGGGGTCCAGGGTGTCGCGGCTCTGGTAGCGGTAAGCCACGACGTGCAGGCGACCTTTCAGGTAGGCCACCGTGAGCGATTCCCGCCAGCGGTTGCGCCCTATGGCGTCATTGCCGGAAACCACCTCGAAGCCGCCCTGACTCTGCAAGAGGCTGGGGTAGGTCCCCCACATCTGTCCGCTCCAGGCCGCGCCCGCCAGGACGAGTGGTTTTTCTCCGGAAAGGAACACATAAAGATTGACCACGTCGTCGTCGAACGACGGCTGCCACAGCACCGCCCGGTCTACCCAACCGTCACCGTTCCAGTCGTCGGTGAGAACGGCTACGACGCCTCTCAGCATCTGTTCTGGCATCCAGGAGTCGGGGCCGGCCAGCGCCGCCGGCAGCAGGAGGGCGAAGGTTATGAGGCTAGTCCATGTGTATTTGCGCGGGATCAAAGTCCACCTCCGGGTACTGGGGGTCCATGGCCTCGAGCTCGTTCAGCAATACCTGCGCCACGATCAGGTTGCGCTGCCACTTGCGGTCCGAGGGGACCGCATACCAGGGGGCGTGGTCGCTGCTGGTGCGGCTGAGGGCCTCGGCGTAGGCGGCCATGTAGTCGCCCCAGCGCTTGCGCTCGGCCAGGTCGGCAGGGTTGAACTTCCAGTTCTTGCGCGGGTTTTCCAGCCGGGCCTCGAGGCGTTTTCGCTGCTCCTCGCGGGAGATGTGCAAAAAGAACTTGACGATGCGCGTGCCCTCGTCGCTGAGGAGCTTTTCGAAGGCGTTGATGTGGTCGTAACGCCGGCCCCAGACCTCCGGCGGCACCAGTTCGTGCACCCGCACGACCAGCACGTCCTCGTAGTGGCTGCGGTTGAAGATGCCGATCTCGCCCCGGGCCGGCGTGTGCCGGTGCACGCGCCAGAGGTAGTCGTGGGCCAGCTCGAGCGCGGTCGGCTTCTTGAACGAGGTGACCCGCACCCCCTGCGGGTTGACCGCGCGGAAGACGTGGCGGATGGTGCTGTCCTTACCCGCGGTGTCCATCCCCTGGAGCACGATCAAGAGGGCCTGCCGCCCCTCGGCGTAGAGCCGGGCCTGCAGCTCGCCCAGGCGCTCCGAGAGGCGCGCTAGCTCCTTGCGGGCGGCCTTCTTGCCGCCGGCAAAATCGTCTCCCTCGCGGGTGGGCCGCTGGGCGGGGTCGAAATTGCCGCCTGGTTCTACACGGTATTTGGAAACGTCCATGGTCCAGTTTACCCAATAACTGGCCGCCGCCAGTTTGTGA
>JALSQD010000012.1 GCA_026985615.1 Thermaceae bacterium
GGAAGCGCGGGTAGGGCGAGGGCGGGGTGTAGAAGCCGGTGTGGTCGCCAAAGGGCCCCTCGGTCACAAAGGGCTCGGCCGGATCCACGTACCCCTCGAGCACGAACTCGGCCTCGGCGGGCACCCACAAGTCCACCGTTTTGGCCTTCACCAGCTCCACCGACCGGCCGCGCAAGAAGCCCGCCAGGTGGTACTCGTACAGCCCCGGCAGCTCGGGCAGCGGGGCGGTGGCGGCGTAGCCGAGCACAGGGTCGCCGCCCAGGGCCACGGCCACCTCCAGCTTGCGGCCCAGCGCGCGCGCCTTCTCGAAGTGCTTGCGCCCGGTCTTGTAGAGCTGCCAGTGCATTGCCGTCGTGCGCGGGCCGAAAACCTGCATCCGGTACATCCCCACGTTGTACTCGCCGGTTTCGGGGTCCTTGGTAATGACCTGGGGCAGGGTGACGAAGGGCCCGCCGTCTGCGGGCCAGCTGGTCTGCACCGGCAGCCGGCCCAGGTCGACGGCCTCGCCGGTGCGCACCACCTCCTGCACCGGAGCACGCCGCACCTTCTTGGGGAAAAGCCCTTTCAGCTCGACCAGCTTGGGCAGCAGCGCCAGCGCCCCGGCGAGGCCGCCGGCGGGTTTGAGGTCCAAAAGCCGCTGCACCTTTTCCGCCAGCTCGTCAAGCGTTTTTACCCCCAGGGCCCGCGCGGTGCGCTCGGGGGTGCCGTAAAGGCCGATGACCAGCGGGAAGTCGCGCCCGCGCACGTTTTCAAAGAGCAGCGCCGGCCCGCCCGACTTGAAGGCGGCGTCGGCCAGCGCGGTGATCTCGAGCTCGGCGGAAACCTCGTCGCGCACGCGCACCAGCTCGCCGCGGCGCTCGAGGTCTTTCAGGTAGGCGCCCAGGTTCCTGAACACGCCCCCACCATACCAGCCGGTCGGCGCCCGCGCTTTAGTTCGCCTGCGGCGAAAAAACGTAAGATTTCGCGTCAGCCACGCGCGGAGCAGCTATGAGAAACTTGAATACATCGGCTTTTCCTGCTAGGCTGAAGCCTCAAGGAGGGGGGTAATTATGCGAAAAATACTGTTCTTATTGGTTTTTATGCTGGCAGCCCTGCCCGCCTGGGCCGCGGGCGACACCCTGGTGATCGCGCAGGGGGTGGACGCCACCACCCTGGACCCGGTGAACCACCAGGAAACGCCCACCGCCAACGTGGCCGCCCAGATTTTCGACAACTTCTACCGCCGCCTACCCAACGGGCAGTATGAACCCTGGCTAGGTGAGGCCAAGGCGCTCAACGACCTCACCTGGGAACTCACCGTCAAGCAGGGCATCCGCTTCCACAACGGTGAGGAGCTTAACGCCGAGGTCATCAAGTTCAACTTCGACCGCCTCCTCAACCCCGACAAACCGCTCAAGTATTCCACTTACTTCAAGACGATCACGAACGTCGAGGTGACCGGGCCCTACACCCTCAAGGTGACCACCTCCAAGCCCTCGCCGCTCTTCATCACCCGTCTGACCTACCTCTGGGTGGTGCCCAAGCAGTACATCGAGGAGAAGGGCGACGCCTACTTCGCCAACCACCCGGTGGGCACCGGGCCCTATAAGTTCGTGCGCTGGGTCAAGGACGAGGAGATCGTGCTCGAGGCCAACGAGGACTACTGGGCGGGCAAGCCGAAGATCAAGAAGGTCGTTTTCCGCCCCATCCCCGAGGCCTCCAGCCGCGTGGCCGAGCTCGTGACCGGCGGGGTGGACATCATCACCAACCTCGCCCCCGAGGCCGTGGCCGTGGTCAACGGCTCGGGCGTGGCCGAGGCCCGCACCGTGCCCAGCATCCGCAACATCTTCGTCGTCCTCGACGTGAAGGGCGAGGGGCCGCTGCACGACCCCAAGGTGCGCCAGGCGCTCAACTACGCGGTGGACAAGAAGTCCATCATCGAGCACGTGCTGGGCGGTAACGGCGTGCCCGTGGGCTGCCCGTTGAACCCGTACATCTTTGGCTACGACGAGAAGCTCTGCGAGCCCTTCCCCTACGACCCCGAGAAGGCCAAGCAGCTGCTCGCCGAGGCGGGTTACCCGGACGGCTTCAGCTTCACCATGGGCAGCCCCTCGGGCCGCTACCTCAACGACCGCCAGGTCGCTGAGGCCATCGTGGGCCAGCTCGCCAAGGTGGGCGTGAAGGCCGAGCTGCGGGTGCAGGAGTGGAGCAGCTACGTCAGCCAAATCCTCGAGCGCAAGATCCCCACCGACGCCTGGCTGATCGGCTGGGGCAACGCCCAGTTCGACGCCGACAATACCCTTTTCACCCTGCTCTACGGCGGCACCGTGGAAGGCGGGCCCAAGCGCAGCATCTTCGACTACTGGGTCGATCCCGAATTCGACAAGTACGTACTCGAGGCCCAGACGGTGGTGGACCAGGCCAAGCGAAAGGAGCTCTACAAGAAGGCGCTCGAGCACGTGCGCGTCGGCGCGCCCTGGATCTTCCTCTACCAGCAGAAGGACATCTACGGCGTCAACAAGCGCGTCAAGTGGCAGCCGCGCCCCGACGAGCTCATCTGGGCCTTCGACGCGGAGATCGTAAAGTAACCGAGGCACGATGACCGAATCCCAGCCCCTCCCCCGCGCCCTCGGGGGAGGGGCTTACCGCCGATGCTGACCTACATCCTGCGAAGACTCCTGCTCGTCCTCGTCGTCGTCTGGGGGGCGGCTACGCTGGCTTTCGGGCTGCTCTACCTCTCGGGCGACCCGGTCAACCTGATGCTCCCGCTCGACGCCAGCCCCGAGGCACGCGAGGAGCTGCGCCGCGCCTACGGCTTCGACCAGCCGCTCTACGTGCAGTACGGTCGCTACCTGATCAAGCTGCTGCACGGCGACTTCGGCACCAGCCTGCGCTCGCAGGAGCCGGCGCTTGACCTAGTGCTCCAGCGCATGGGCCCCACGCTCACCCTCGCGGGCTGGGGACTGCTCTTCGCCGTGCTCGTGGGCGTGCCCGCGGGGGTGCTAGCCGCGGTGCGCAAGGGCACGATCGTCGAGCTCCTGACCATGACGCTAGCACTCCTCGGCCAGTCGATCCCGGTCTTCTGGCTGGGCCTGATGCTGATCTTGATCTTCGGGCTCAAGCTGCACTGGCTCCCCATCTCGGGCGCAGGCAGCTGGAAACACCTGATCCTCCCGGCGATCACCGTAGGCACCTTCGTGACCGCCTCCATCGCCCGCCTCACCCGCAGCGGGGTCATCGCCGAGCTGCGCAGCGACCACGTGCGCACCGCGCGGGCCAAGGGCCTGCCCGGTCGCGTGGTCGTCTACAAGCACGCGCTGCGCAACGCCGCCATTCCGGTGGTCACCATCATCGGCCTGCAGCTGGGCGCGCTGCTCTCGGGCGCAGTGATCACCGAAACCATCTTCGCCTGGCCGGGCGTCGGCCGGTTCGTGCTCATCGCGGTGAGCCAACGCGACTTCCCGGTGGTCCAGGCGACGGTGGTGGTCTTCGCGCTGATGCTGGCCTTCGTCAACCTGATCGTGGACCTCGCCTACCTCTGGCTCGATCCTAGGGTGCGCTACGCATGAGACGGCTGTTACGCAACCCCTCCGCCCTCGTGGGCCTCGCCATCATCGGCCTCTTCCTGCTCACAGCCGCGCTTGCGCCCCTGCTCAGCCCCCACGACCCAACGCTGCAGGACCTGGCGATGCGGCTCAAACCGCCGGGCACCGAGGGGCACCTACTGGGCACCGACCGCCTGGGGCGCGACGTGCTCTCGCGCATCATCTACGGCGCGCGGCTGTCGCTCTTCATCTCAATCAGCAGCGTGCTCATCGGCATGGTCATCGGCGTGCCGCTGGGACTCGTCTCGGGCTACTTCGGCGGCAAGCTCGACGACGTGCTCATGCGTCTGGGCGACATCCAGCTCTCGCTGCCCTTCATCCTGCTGGTCATCGCCATCATCGCCGCGCTGGGCCCGAGCCTGACGAACACGATCCTCACCCTGGGCATCACCAGCTGGGTGGTCTACGCCCGGGTGGTGCGGGGCTCGGTGCTTTCGCTCAAGGAGCAGGACTTCGTCCAGGCGGCAAAGGCGCTGGGGACGCCCACCCGCCGCATCCTGGGCAAGCACCTGCTGCCCAACGCCGCCGGGCCGCTGATCGTGGTGGCGACGCTCGAGCTCGCCCGCATCATCGTCAACGAGGCAGCGCTCAGCTTTCTGGGACTCTCCGGCGTGCCCCCCGAGATCCCCAGCTGGGGGCAGATGCTGGCCGACGGCCGCGAGGTGCTCTACTTTGGCGGCTGGTGGGTGGCCACCTTCCCCGGCGTGGCCATCAGCCTGGTGGTGCTGGGCATCAACCTGCTGGGCGACGCGCTGGGCGAGGTGCTGGACCCGCGGAGCAGGTGAGTGGGTGCATGGTGCGTGGTGGACTAAAAGATTGCGCCCGTAGCTTGTAGCCTGTAGTCTGTGGTTTCGTCGCGACACAATCCTCCGGTCGGGTAATGGCAAATAAAATCCCTTCCCCTTGGAGAGAACCGGAGAGGGGCTGCGGGCGCTGATGAAGCCAAAGGTTCGCCTTCGGCTTCGCAAAAACCCACACCCCACTTCCCACACCCCAACGAGTCCGCGACCGCGCGCGGGCCCGCCTCCCGTCCTTACCCGCTACGATAGGAGCATGCAAACCTACAAAGGCACCTTTCTCGATCCCGTCGAGCTCGAGCCCTTCGTGGGATATCTAAGCGTGGAAGGCGGCCGCATCGCCGGCCTGGACCGCCGCGCGCCCGGCGGCGCCGAGGTGACGCCGCTTCCGGGCGTGGTGGTGCCGGGCCTCATCGACGCCCACGTGCACCTGACGATGTCGGGCGACCTCGATCCCACGGCCGACCTGGAGAAGTGGAGCGACGCCTACCTGCTCGCGCGGGCGGCGGGCTACCTGCGCGGCTACCTGGCCGCGGGGGTGACCGCGGTGCGCGATCTCGGCTCGCGCGCGGGGAGCGCGATCGGGCTCGCCCAGGCGGTGGCGCAGGGGCTGCTGGAGGGGCCACGCGTCGTGGCCGCCGGACCCGTGATCACCCCCACGGGCGGGCACGGCTGGAAGTTCGGGCTCGAGGCCGACGGGCCCGAGGGCGTGCGCCGCGCCGCCCGGATGGTCTTCAAGCAGGGCGCCGGCACCATCAAGTTCATGGCCACCGGAGGGGTGATGACGCCGGGCATCAAGGCCGGGGCCGAAATGTTCGACGAGGAGGAGATGCGCGCCGGGGTGTGCGAGGCCGAGAAGCGCGGCGCGGTGAGCGCCGCTCACGCCCAGGGGCTCGCGGGCATAAAGAATGCGGTGCGCGCCGGGGTACACACCATCGAACACGGCGCCTTCGACGGCTGGGACGAGGAGGTCTTCGAGCTGATGAAGCGCCAGGGCACCGTGCTGGTGCCCACACTCGCCGCCCCCGACGGCATCCTCCGGGGTGAGGGGCGGGTGCCCGCCTTCATGGTGGAGAAGACCCGGCCCATCGCCGAACGGCACCGCGCGAACACGCTCGAGGCCTACCGGGCGGGCGTGCCCATCGCCGCCGGCACCGACGCCGGTACGCCGCTCAACGGCCACCCCAACCTGGCCCGCGAGCTCGCGCTGCTGGCCGAGGTGGGGCTCGAGCTCCCCGACGTGCTCCGGGCAGCCACCACCGTGGCCGCCCAGGCGCTGGGGCGCGAGGGCGAGCTCGGGCGCATCGCCCCCGGCTACGCCGCCGACCTGGTGGTGCTGGACGGCGACCCGCTGGAAAGCGCCGCGGCCTACGCGCGGCCGCTGGTCACCATGAGTGTGGGCCGGCTCTGGACGGGCTAGCGGCTGGTGGCCACTTTGGCCACCTTGCCGATGGTGAGGCCCTGCGCCAGCACGCTAAAGACCACGACACCGTAGGTCATGGCCAGGATCACCTCGCGCTCGGGGCCGGGGGGAAGGCTGAGCGCCAGCGCCACCGAGATACCGCCACGCAGGCCACCCCAAGTCATCAGGCGGACGGTGTACTGGGCGAAGTCGCGCACCAACCGCAGCGCGCCGATGGGCAGGCCCACGCTCACGAACCGGGCCCCCAGCACCAGCGGAACCGCCAGCGCCGCCAGCTCGAGGTAGCCCGGCGTGTAGCGGATCAGCAGGATCTCGAGGCCGATGAGAACGAAGAGCAGCGCGTTAAGGATCTCGTCGGTCATCTCCCAGAAGGTGTCCAGGTGCTCGCGGGTACGCTCGCTCATGGCCATGGTGCGGCCGTGGTTGCCGATGAGCAGGCCCGCGGCCACCATGGCCAGGGGCCCGGAGGTGCCCAGCTGCGAGGCCAGGGCGTAGCCGCCGGTCACGAGCGCCAGCGTGATCAGCACCTCGACCGAGTAGTCGTCGGTGCGCCGCAGCATGTAAAAGGCCACCAGTCCCAGCACCAGCCCCAACGCCAGGCCCCCACCGGCCTCGCGCAGGAAGAAGAGGATCACCCCCGCCACGCTCGCCTCGGCGTGGCCCCCGTGGGCCCCGGCAAGGCTGAGGATGACGGCGAAGACCACGACGCCTACGCCGTCGTTGAAGAGCGACTCGCCGGAGATGAGGGTCTCCAGGTCCTTGGGGACGCCGGCCTTCTTGAGCAGGCCCAGCACGGCGATGGGATCGGTGGGCGAGATCAACGCCCCGAAGAGCAAGGCGTAGATGTAGGGCAGTTCAATGCCCAGCCAGCCGGCCAGGTAGTAGACGCCCGTGCCCACGACGAAGGTGCTCGCCAGCACGCCCAGGGTGGCCAGGGTGAGAATCGAAACCCAGCGTTTCTTGAGGTCGTCGAGATTGACGTGCAAGGCGCCGGCGAAAAGCAGGAAGGCGAGCATGCCCTGCATCAGCACGCGCTCGAGCGGCACCGCCTCGAGCAGGTCACGGGCCCACCCCTCCGCCGGCCCGCCGATGAGGACGAGCGCGAGCGAGAAGAGCAGCCCTGCCAGCATGACGCCTATAGGCGTGGGGAGCTTGAGGTGCTGGTAATTGAGGTACGCGAAGATCGCGGTGAGGGTGAAGAGCACCCCCATGGCATCGAAGAACCCCATGATTCCAGTTTAAGCAAGGCGCAGGTCCAAAAGTGGACAGATGGCGGATTCCACACCATGAACCTCGGAGGCCACAGGGTTGGAGAACGCGGCGCAGCGCGCAAGACGCGGCGCAGCTGCAGAGGGGAAGAGGCTAGTGCATAGCTGTCATTTAGCCGTTAACGCGAAAAGGAGCCGGACCGGCTCCCTTGTGCTATGTCGTCCTGAACGAAAAAAGTTTGGTGCCGAGGGGCGGAATTGAACCGCCGACACTGCGATTTTCAGTCGCATGCTCTACCAACTGAGCTACCTCGGCACCTATGGCGGCCCCGACGGGACTCGAACCCGCGATCTCCCACGTGACAGGCGGGTGTGTTAACCAACTACACCACGGGGCCAAACGTGTTGTCCTGCCGGCCTCGGCCACAGCAGCGGAATTCATCATAAAGAAGCGTCTGGGCGATGTCAAGGCGGTTTTTCGGCCCCACGCGGGCCATCTTGTACGATGAACACGTGACCGAGACTGTTTTCTTCGACGTCGGGGGGACCCTCATCCTCGCCCACCCACTCCACTGGCTGAGGCCCATCCTCGACCGCTGGGGGGTGGCCGCCGACTGGAGCCGGCTGGCCGAGGCCGCGCCGCCGGCGTTCGACTTCTACAACACCCACCACCTCCAGGCGCGCTCCTTCGAGGAGGCGCTGGAGCTGTGGCGCACCACCGACCGCACGATTCTCGAGGGCCTCGGCGTGGAAAACGCGGCCGAGGTAGCGGACCGGCTGGTGGCCGCCTGGGACGACCCCGCCACCTGGCCGCTGGCCCCGCACGCCCACGAGGTGCTGGAGGCGCTCAAGGCGCGCGGCAAGAAGCTGGCCGTGGTCTCGAACTGGGACGGGCTTCTGCCCCGGGTGCTCGAGGTGGTGGGCCTGGCCGACTACTTCGACGCCGTGGTGGTCTCGGCGCTGGTGGGCGCCGCCAAGCCCGACGCCCTCATCTTTACCGAGGCGCTCGCGCGCACCGGGGCCGACCCGAAGACCACCCTGCACGTGGGCGACAGCCCCGAGGCCGACGCCGCGGGCGCGGCCGCGCTGGGAATCCGCCCCCTGCTGGTCGACCCAACCGACCCCGCGCGCGACCTGCGCCGGGTACTGGAGGTGGCATGAGCGTACGCAAGAAGATCTGGGGCGAGCACGCCGAGAAGATCGCCCGAAGGCTCGACGCCATCGACCCCGACCTCTCGCGCTACATCCAGGACTTCGCCTACGAGGAGGTCATGGCGCGGCCGGGGCTGGACCTCAAAACCCGGGAGCTGCTGGCCATTACCGCACTCATCGCCCTGGGCAACCCGGACGAGCTCAAGACCCACCTGCGCGGCGCGCTCGCAAATGGCGCGACCGAGCGCGAGCTGCGCGAGACGATCATCCACAGCGCCCTCTACCTGGGCTTCCCGCGGGCGCTGGGCGCGATGAAGATGCTCGCCGAGCTGCTCGAAGACCGAGACTAAGGCCCCGCACCTATAGTGCGGGGCCTTCACGCGCGCGGGCTCAGCCGCCGTAGCGCTCGAGCACCTCGACGACCAGCGCCGCACCGATCAGGTTGGCGCCCAGTTCGCGGCGGATGCGTTCGGCGCGGTAGAGCCGCTCCACCTGCTCGCGGGTGAAGTACCACTCGCCGCCGATCTCGACCGGCTCCACGAAGCCGATCTCCACGTAGGCCTCGAGCGCCGACTGCGCCAGGCCCTCGCGGCAGAGCAGGTCGGCCGGGTAGCGTTCGCTGCGCATCAGGGCGCTCATGCGACCACCCCCCGCTTCTTAAGCAGCTCGGCCAGTTCACGGTAGAGCCGCTCCTCCTCGGCCGTGGGGTGCTCGGGCACGACGATGCGCACCTCGGCGTACTGGTCGCCGCGGCCGCCGCCGCGCTTGGGCCAGCCCTTGCCGCGCAGGCGCAGCTTGCGCCCCGCCTGGGTACGCGGCGGGATGGTGAGTTCGACGAAGCCGTCGAGCGTGGGCACCTTGACCTTGCCCCCCACCACGGCGATCGGCGCGGGCACGTCGATGGTGGTGTAGACATCGCCGCCCTCGAGCCGAAAGGTGGGGCTGGACGCCAGCTGCACGGTCAGGTAGAGGTCGCCCGGCGGCTGACCGGGGCCGCCCTTGCCGGGCAGGCGGATCCGCTGTCCCGGCCGGACGCCCGGCGGGATCGTCACGGTCAGGCGCTCGCCGTTCAGCTGGATCGTCTGCTCACCGCCGTGGTAGGCCACCTCCAGCGGCAGGACGATCTCGGCCTCGTAGTCGCGCCCGCGGCGCGGACCCCGGGTGGCGCGGGTACCGGTGCCGAAGAGGTCGCCCAGCCCGCCGCCGAAGAGGGTCTGGAAGAAGTCGGAGAAGTCTTCCACGTTGCCCTCGACGTGCCAGCCGCCGGGGGGCGGGGGCGGCGGGGCCTGGGTGGTGCCGTACTGATCGTAGATCTTGCGCTTCTCGGGGTCCGAGAGCACCGCGTAGGCCTCACCGATCTCCTTGAACTTCTCCTCGGCCCCCGGGTCCTTGTTGACGTCGGGGTGGTACTTGCGCGCCAGCTTGCGGTAGGCCCGCTTGATCTCTTCTTCGCTGGCCGTGCGCGGTACTCCGAGGATGGCGTAGTAGTCCTTGTATTCCATGGTTATCCGGGTGTGGGGCGTGGGAGGTAGGGTGTGGGGAAATACCTACCCCCTACTTCCCACCTCCCACCTCCTTCTTTTTCGTTACCGCCACCCGCGCCGGGCGGATGAGCTGCTCGCCGTAGACGTAGCCCTTCTGGTAGACCTCGGCCACCTTCTCGTCCTCCTCGCCCTCAACGACGCCGATGGCCTCGTGGACGTTGGGGTCGAAGGGCTCGCCCTCGCCGGGTACCGGCTCCACGCCCAGGCCGCTGAGGATACGCTGGAAGCCCTGGTGCACCGCGCGCACGCCCTCGGCGATCGTCTCGGGCTTGGCACCCGCGTGCTCGAGCGCCCGCTCGAGGTCGTCGAGAACGGGCAGCACCGCGCGGATGGCCTTGATCTCGCCTTCCTTGCGGGCGGCCTCCACCTCGGCCTGCATGCGCTTGCGGTAGTTGTCGAAGTCGGCCATGAGCCGCATGTACTTGTCTTTCAAGGTCTCGATCTCTTTCCGGGCCCGGGCGAGCTCGCTCTCGGCCCGCTCGAGCTCAGCGGCGGCCTCCTCGGCCTTCCGGGCCACCTCGCGCTCCTCGGCCTCCAGGCGGGCTTGCTCGTCCTCGGCGGGGTTGGGCTTCTTGTCCTTTTCCATCGTCACCCTCCGGGGCCGGGCCGGGCGGGGTCACCCCCGCCCGGCGCACGGAGTTTACTCGTCGGCCGGCTTGAAGTCGGCGTCGATCACGTCGTCGCCCTGGTCGGAGGCGGCCTTCTGCTCGCCACCGGGCTGCTGGGTGGCGCCGGCGGCCTGCTCGTAGGCCTGAATGGCCGCGAGCAGCTCCTCGGTGGCGCTCTTCAGCTCCTCGTCGGGAGCGTCCTTCTCGACCAGCTCCTTGGCCTTGGCCACCGCCGCCTCGAGCTGGCTCTTGGCCTCGCCCTCGACCTTCTTCTCCTCCATCAGGCGCTCGGCCTGGATGCGGGCGGTGTCGAGGTTGTTCTTCAGCTCGATGTGGGCCTTACGCCGCTTGTCCTCCTCGGCGTGGGCCTCGGCTTCCTTCACCATCCGCTCGATCTCCTCCTCGGAGAGGGTGGTGGTATTCTCGATCTTAATCGAGGCCTCCTTGCCGGTGGTCTTCTCCTTGGCGGTCACGTGCAGGATGCCGTTGGCGTCAATGTCGAAGCAAACGTCGATCTGCGGCACACCGGCCGGCATAGGCGGGATGCCCTCGAGCTTGAAGCGGCCCAGCGACTTGTTGTCCGCGGCCATCGGGCGCTCGCCCTGGAGCACGTGGATCTCCACCGCGGTCTGGTTGTGCTCGGCGGTGGTGAAAGTTTCGCACTTGCGGGTGGGGATGGTGGTGTTGCGCGGGATGAGCACGGTCATCACACCACCCTTGGTTTCCACGCCCAGGCTGAGCGGGGTGACGTCGAGCAGCACCACGTCTTCCACCTCGCCGGTGAGCACGCCGGCCTGGATGGCCGCACCCTGGGCCACCGCCTCGTCGGGGTTGACCTGCTTGTTGGGCTCCTTGCCCAGCATCTCCTTGACGATCCGCTGCACCGCCGGCACGCGGGTGGCGCCGCCCACGAGGATCACCTCGTCGAGCTGGTTGGCGCTCAGGCCAGCATCCTTCAATGCCTGCTCCACCGGACCGCGGATGCGCTTGAGCAAGTCCTGGATGAGCTCTTCAAACTTCGCGCGGGTGAGCTTCTTCTCCAGATGCAGCGGGGTCTTAGTGGTGGGGTCGATGGCGATGAAGGGCAGGCTGATCGTGGTCTCCGGGGTGCTGGAGAGCTCGATCTTGGCCTTCTCGGCCGCCTCGATCAGGCGCTGCAGTGCCTGGCGGTCGGCCTTCAGGTCGACGCCGTACTCCTTCTTGAACTCCTCGGCGAGCCAGTCGACGATCTTGTGGTCCATGTCGGAGCCGCCCAGGTGGGTGTCGCCGGCGGTCGACCGAACCTCGAAGACGCCGTCGCCGACCTCGAGCACGGTTACGTCGAAGGTACCGCCGCCCAGGTCGAAGACCAGCACGGTCTCGCTGCCCTTCTTATCGAGGCCGTAGGCCAGCGCCGCGGCGGTGGGCTCGTTGATGATGCGGAGCACCTCGAGCCCGGCAATCTTACCGGCGTTGGCCGTCGCCTCGCGCTGGCTGTTGTTGAAGTAGGCGGGCACGGTGATGACCGCCTGCTTGACCGGCTGGCCCAGCTTCTTGCTGGCGTCCTCGGCCAGCTTGCGCAGGATGAAGGCGCTGATCTCCTCGGGGGTGTAGAGCTTGTCGCCCACGCGGATGCGCACGCCCCCATCGGGACCCTTCTCCACGTGGTAGGGCACGCGCTTGGCCTCCTCCTGCACCTCCTCCCAGCGGCGGCCGATGAAGCGCTTGACCTCGAAGATCGTGCCCTCGGGGTTCAGCACCGCCTGGCGCTTGGCCAGACGCCCTACGAGGGTCTCTCCGTCCTTGAAGGCCACCACGGAAGGCGTGGTGCGTTCACCCTCGGCATTCTCCAAGACGACGGGCTGGGCGCCCTCCATCGTCGCGATCACGCTGTTGGTCGTTCCCAGGTCGATTCCCACGGCTTTAGCCATAATTCACGCTCCTTTCTTAACTCCACATGAAGTATATCACCAACCTATTTAAGTGTCAATGGAATTGAGTGCTTCATTATCAATTTGACCGGGTCGCCTTTTCTTTGGGTTCACATGAATTCGTTGTACGCTTGAATCGGACCGAGATGAAGACACCACGCCTCAACGTATGGATCCTGCTGCTGGCGCTCATCGGGCTCGTCTGGGCCATCAACGTGGCCTTCACCAGCCCGGTCGGCAACACCGGCGAGCTCAAGCTCTCCACCTTCATGAACGAGGTCGAGGCGGGCAAGGTGCGCGAGATCGTCGTCGAGGGCAACCGCATCCAGGGGTTGCTCGACGACGGCAGCCGCTTCACCACCTACCTGCCCGCGCCCCCCAGCGACACCACGCTCGAAGCCTGGGTCGCCCACGGCATCGAGGTGCGCGCCGAACCGCCGCGCGCCACCAATACGCTCGCGGGAATCCTCATCCCCATCCTGGTGGTGGGCCTCGTCTTCCTGGCCTTCTGGTACTTCTCGCGCGGCAGCCGCGGCGGAGACGGCTCGGGCGCCTTCAACTTCACCAAGAGCCGGGCGCGGGTGCTGGCCGAGGCCCCCAAGACGACGTTCAAGGACGTGGCGGGTGCCGAGGAGGCCAAGGAAGAGCTGGGCGAGATCGTGGAGTTCCTCAAGTCGCCCGAGCGCTTCCACCGCATGGGCGCGCGCATCCCCCGGGGCGTGCTGCTGGTGGGGCCGCCGGGCTCGGGTAAGACGCACATCGCCCGCGCGGTCGCCGGCGAGGCGCGCGTACCCTTCATTACCGCCAGCGGCTCCGACTTCGTGGAGATGTTCGTGGGCGTGGGCGCGGCACGCGTGCGCGACCTCTTCGAGACCGCCAAGAAGAACGCACCCTGCATCATCTTCATCGACGAGATCGACGCCGTGGGCCGCAAGCGCGGCAGCGGCGTGGGCGGCGGCAACGACGAGCGCGAGCAGACCCTGAACCAGCTTCTCGTCGAGATGGACGGCTTCGACAAGGAAACCAGCGTGATCGTCATGGCCGCAACCAACCGGCCGGACGTGCTCGACCCGGCGCTTCTGCGCCCCGGCCGCTTCGACCGCCAAGTGGCCATCGACGCGCCCGACGTGCGCGGACGCGAGCAGATCCTGCGCATCCACGCCAAGGGCAAGCCCCTGGCCGACAACGTGGACCTGGCGCTGGTGGCCAAGCGTACGCCGGGCTTCGTGGGCGCCGACCTGGAAAACCTGCTCAACGAGGCGGCGTTGCTGGCGGCCCGGGAACACCGCACCAAGATCACCATGAAGGACCTCGAGGAGGCGGCCGACCGGGTCATGATGGGGCCGGCCAAGAAGAGCATGGTCCTCACCGAGACCGACAAGCGCATCACCGCCTACCACGAGGCGGGGCACGCGCTCGCGGCGCACTACCTCGAGCACGCCGACGGCGTACACAAGATCACGATCATGCCCCGCGGCCGGGCGCTGGGCTTCATGATGCCCGAGCGCGAGGACGTGCTCCACTGGACCAAGAAGCGCCTGCTCGACCAGATCGCGGTGGCGCTCGCGGGGCGCGCGGCCGAGGAGCTGGTCTTCGACGACGTGACCACCGGCGCCGAAAACGACTTCCGCCAGGCCACCGAGCTCACCCGGCGCATGATCACCGAGTGGGGCATGCACCCCGAGTTCGGCCAGGTGGCCTACCAGGAGCGGCAGGACACCTACCTCGGCGGCTACGAGGTGCGCAACTACTCCGAGGAGACCGCCCGTCGCATCGACGTGGCGGTCAAGGGGCTGATCGACGAGCAGTACCGGCGCATCCTCGAGCTGCTGCGGGACCGCCGGGCCGAGCTCGAGCGCGTGGCCGAGGCCCTGCTCGAGGTGGAAACGCTCACCGCGGAGCAGTTCCTGCGCGTGCTCGCTGGCGAGCCGCTCGAAAACCCGCAACCGCAGGCCGAGGCCCCCGACGCCAAGGCCACCGGGGAAACCCAGGTCATCCCCAAGGCCAAGGTTCGCGGGGAACCGGGGCTGGGCGGCGCCTGAACCGGCTTTTGTTCTAAACTAGAGGCGTGGGTGAAACCCTCTTCGCCGGGGCCGTGCTCGGCCTTGTCAGCTACCTGTTCCTAGGGCTGGCGCTGGGCTGGCCCGTCTCGTCGTGGCGCGCGGCCAACCTGGCGGGCCTCGCGATCGCGGCGGCGCTGGGCGTCGCCCTGGCCTGGTGGGTGCTGCCCCGCCCCTGGCTCACGCCCCTGCGGCACCTGGCGATCGCGGCCCTGTCGCTGTGGGTGGGCGTGCGCGTGGCCTTTTCCCGAGAGGAAAGCGAGCTCGCTCGCGGACTGCGGCCCTGGGGCTGGATCATGATCGTCTTGGGGCTGTTCGAGCTCGCGGCCGCCCTGCTTTGAGATGAACGGTATGGAGCCCGCTACGCTGCAAGCCCTCCTGCCCGCGCTCACAATCGCGGCGCTGGCCTTTCGCAACCTGATGCGCTCCGGCCCCGCCAGCGCGCTCGCCACGGTGGCGGCAGTGGGCGCGCTCGCCTACCTGTTGCTCGCCCGGCTTTCCGCCGGCGTACAGGAGCTCGCCTTCATCGCCGCGGCGGCGGTGCTGGCCGCGGGGCTGGCGCGGCCCTACGTGAAGGGAACGAAGGACCCCCACCAGCGCAACCTCCGCTGGCTGCTCGCGCTGGCGCTCACCCTTGCGTTCGTGCTCATGCTCGACGGCTGGGTCTACGGACAGGGGCCGCAATGAAGCCTCAGACGAAGGCGGTCTTGATCTTGCTGGGCGCGGTGGCGCTGGTGTGGCTGGTGGTCCTGCCCTTCTACCTCGCCCTGCCCGACCTCGTACCCGCCCACTTGAACGCCGCCGGCGAGGTGAACCGCTGGGGGTCCAAGCTGGAGGCGCTCGCCCTGCCCCTGATCTTTACCTTCGTGGTGCTCGCAACCCTGCCGATCCTTCTTGTCGCCCCCATCGAATGGAGCGAGGCGACGGTCCGCGGCCTCGCCGTCTTTGCCGCAGTAGGAGCCTTCTTCGCCCTGCTGCAGCCGCTGGGCCTCTACCTGACCGCGGGCGACGGCCCCGCCTTCGCCCGTCTGCTCGACGCCGGCATCGGACTGCTCATCGCAACGATCGGGCTCGGCCTGCCCGCGCTGGTGCGTACCGCCCCGCCGCAGCCCATCTGCGGCTTTCCCAGCTCGGCCCCCGTGCCCGACCTGGAAACCCGGGTGAAGGGCGCGTGTATCGGCGGCCGCGCCATCGCCGCGCACGGCGGCGTCGTGGTGCTGCTCGCACTGTTTGGCGTAGCGTCCGCCTGGATCACCGCCTATCTGGTGGGCGGCCTGGTCGTTCTGGGCGTCTTTCTCTGCGTATACCTCAAACGCACCCTGGAGCCACGACTGCCCCGCTAGCGCGTGTGCGTGACCTTCTTCAGGTTACGCGGACGGTCGGGGTCGAAGCCGCGGGCGTGGGCTAGGGCGTCCGCGAAGGGGTAGAAGGCCTGGACCGCAAGCATGCTGTCGAGGACGGGGTGGAAACGGCCCGGCAGCGGCAGCGGCGCGTCCGCCAGCGCCAGCGCCTCGGGCTCGCTCGCGGCCACGGCCAGCTCGGCCCCCTTGGCCTTCAGCCCGCCGAGGAGCTCGAGCAGCTGCGGGTAGGGCCGGTCGTAGGGAGCGAGCGCCAGGATGGGGTAGCCGGGCCCCACGATGGCCACCGGGCCGTGCAGCAGCTCGGCGGCGGAGAAGGCCTCGGCGTGGAGGGCGCTCGTCTCCTTGAGCTTGAGGGCCACCTCCTGGCCCGCGGCGAAGGCGTAGCCCCGGCCGATCACGTAGGCGTCGGTCGCGGGGGCGAAGAGCTCGAGCCCCGCGCTCCAGTCGGCCGCCGCAGCCGCGGCCATGCGCTCGGGGAGCTGCGGCAGCGCCTCCTCCAGGTCGGCCGCCTCCTCGACCGCGCCCACGAGCTGCGCCAGTCCTGCGAGCATGGTCAGGTAGCTCTTGGTCGCGGCCACGCTCTTCTCCTCGCCCGCGTGCAGCGGCAGCACCACTTCGGCCGCCCGTGCCAGCGGCGAGTCCTCCACGTTGACCATCGCCACGGTCAGGGCGCCGGAAGCGCGGGCGGCGGCGAGCGAGGCCACCAGGTCCTCGCTCGCCCCCGACTGGCTCAGCGCCACCACCAGCGCCCCGCGCAAGTTGGGGCGGGCACCGTAGACCGTGACCACCGAAGGCGCGGCGCTCGAGGTAACCCAACCGAGCCGCACCTCAAAGAGGTACTTTCCGAAGAGCGCGGCGTGGTCCGAGCTGCCGCGCGCGATCGTCTGCACGAAGGCGGGCGGACGCCGGCGCAAAAACCGCGCCAGCGACCGCACCTCGGCGGCGTTCTCGGCCAGCAGACGCTCGGCCGCCGCCGGCGCCTCGAGCGCCTCGGCGTACATCCGGCTACGCCCGGGCGAAGATGCGTTTTCCACCGCTCCATACCTCCACGACCTGCAAACTCGAGTCCAGCACCACGACGTCGGCCTGCGCCCCCTCGCGCAACACCCCCAGGTCGGCCCAGCCCATGTAGCGCGCAGGCAGCGTGCTCACGCGGCGCACCGCCTCGGCCAGGTCCAGCCCCCAGTCCACCAGGTTCTGCAGCGCCCGGTCCATCGTCAGCGCGCTGCCCGCCAGGGTGCCGTCCTCCAAGAAGACCCCGTTTTCGCGCTTGTGCACGGTGTAGCGTCCCAGCTGGTAGGCGCCCTCGGGCATCCCCGCCGCCGCCACCGCGTCGGTGACCACGTAGAGGTTGGGCACCGCCCGCATCGCCGCGCGCACCGCCACCGGGTCCACGTGCAGCCCGTCGGCGATGATCTCGGCCCAGGTGGCGTAGGCAAAGGCCGCCCCCACCGCGCCCGGGTCGCGGTGGTGCAGGGCGCTCATGGCGTTGTAGAGGTGGGTGAAGCTCTTCGCCCCCGCCTCGAGCGCCGCCTTGGCCTCGGCCGCGGTGGTGACGGTATGGCCGATCTGCGGCCGCACCCCGCGGGCGCGAAGAAAGCGGATGAAGTCGAGCGCCCCCGGCCGCTCCGGCGCCAGCGTGAGCACCTGGATGCTGGCGTGGGCCATGAGCCGACGTACCTCCTCGGGGTCGGGATCGCGGGCGTAAGGAGGCTGGGCCCCGAGCTTGTCGGGGCTGATGAAGGGCCCTTCGAGGTGCACCCCCATCACCCGCGCCTCGCCCTCACCGGGGTCTTGCATGACGGCGTGGATGCCGTCCAGCGCCCGCACCAGGTCCTCCTCGGGCGCGGTCACGGTGGCGAGCAGCATGCGGGTGGTGCCGTGGGCGGCGTGGAAGCGCGCCGCCGTGCGCGCCGCGGCCTCGCCGGCCATGGCGTCGCCGCCGGCGCCGCCGTGCACGTGCAGGTCGATAAAACCGGGCACCACGTAACGCCTCGGCGCCCGGTCGGAAACGAAGCGGGCGATGCGGTCCTCCTCGAACTCGAGCCGCCCCTCCACCCAGCCGCCGGGCAGGAGGACGCGGCCGCTCGTCCCGCTCACGCCCCACCTCCGTCGAGGGCGCGGGCGATCCGGGCGAAGACCGCGTCGGGCTCGGGCGGCGGCGCGCCGTCGGCCCAGGCCCAGCGGTCGTCGCGCAGCGGGCCCTCCTCCGCCGGCCCCATGCCATGCGGGAACCAGGGGCGGTAGTCGAGCGGCCCCTCCAGCGCCAGCGCCTCGTCGAAGCCCGCGCGCGCGAGCTCGCGCGGGTGGCCGTAGTGGAAGGCCAGGCGCTCGCCCTCCGCCTCCCAGACGAAGCGGGGCCGCACCTCACCGGCACGCCGGTAGCGCCACAGCGCGGCCGCGCGCGCCGGCCTGAGCCGCAACACCACCTCCAGCGCCCGGCCCAGCCAGCCGAAGCTGCCCACGAAGGGACGCACCAGGTCGTAACCCTGGACGTTCTTGACCACCCGTCCCCCGGCGCTGATGCGACGGCCCGAGGGCGTCTCGAAGGTCAGCCCCAGCACGTCGGCGGGGAAGAAGTAGGTCTGCCCGAACCCCCCGCGTTCCACCAGACCGCCCACCCCGCCGGGCAGCTCCACCGACGGGAAGGGGGGGTAGAGCCCCTCAGGGAGGGCGGCGTAGACCTCGGCAAGCGGGGTGTCACCGCTCACCACCACGTACTGGTCCGCAGGGGACAGCTCGAGCACAGACATGCCCTCAGCTTACCCCAGCACCCGGACGAAAGGGCCCGGTGGTCCGCTAGTGGACCGGTATTGGTTCCCAGAGCGCGCAGCGGCGGTCGCTGTCGTCGGGGGCCCAGCCCCAGGGCAGCGCGAGTTCGAGCCACCAGCCCGAGCCGATCTCCGGTGCCGGCACCCGCGCCGCCCGCGGGGTCTCGCCGTAGGCGAAGCGCACCCAGGCGTCCTGCACTGCGCGCGCGAGCGGATCGGTGCGCTCGAGCTCGTCGGCCGAGAGAAAGAGCCCCCAAAAGGGCCAGATCGCACGGGTGTCGAAGACGAAGGGAAGCTCCATCCCATGCATGCTGCCTAGCCGGGGCCAGTAAGGGCTGGCGTAGGAGAAATGGTAAGCCCACACCGGTGCGCGCGCCGCCTGCCAGCGACCGGCACGGTAGGTGGGGCAGATCAGGATGCGCTCGCCCATGTAGGCGTAGTAGGCGGCCAGGGCGTCCTCGCCGAAACGCGCCCGGTAGCGGGCGATCGCCTCCTCCGCCCGCGGCCCTTCCTTCTCGCGCATGAGCGCCTCCACCCCCGCCCAGGTGGACTTTGCGGGGTCGCCCGGCGCGGTCACGTCGAGGCGGTACTCGTCTTTCGTCGTGCCCACAAAGAGCGGCACCGGCGCCGTCCGCCCAGCGGCCAGGGCCCGCTCGGGAGGCTCGGTAAGCACGTAACCATCCACCACCGGCTTGAAGGGCACCTTCTCGAAGTCGGTCTCGAAGGGTACGAGCGCGGTCAGCTCGTCCACCTCCAGGCCGCGCCAGCAGGCCAGGTCGTCCAGCGCGCAGCCCATCTGCTCGGCGAAGGCGTGCGCGCGGGCGTAGGCTTCCTCACGTTCGTAGACGAAGCTGCACCCGCCCGACTCCAGCACCGCCCGGTCGAAGGCCCCGCGCGCCAGCGGGCTGGCCAGTAGCGTGCACAGCGACATCGCCCCCGCCGACTCGCCAAAGGCGGTCACGTTCTGCGGGTCGCCCCCAAACCCCCCGATCTGCCGCCGCACCCACTCGAAAGCGGCGATCTGGTCGAGCAGACCGTAGTTTCCGGTGCTGCTGTGCGGGTCTTCCCCGGCCAGCGCTGGCAGCGCCAGGAAGCCGAAGGGCCCCAGCCGGTAGTTGATCGTCACCACCACCACGCCCCGACGCGCTAGCGCCGCGCCGTCGTAGATGGGCTCGGCCCCGCTGCCGCCGGTGAAACTGCCCCCGTGCACGAAGACCATCACCGGCCAGCCGCCCGCGGGCGGATCGCCGTCGGGCACCCAAACGTTGAGGTTGAGGCAGTCCTCATTCGCCTCCGGCACGTAGGGCCCGAGCCAGCGTCCCAGCCGCAGCGTGATGGAGCCGCGCTGGGGGCAAATGGGGCCGTATGCCCGGGCATCGAGCACACCGCTCCAAGCGTCCACCCGCCGCGGTGCCTCCCAGCGGCCGGCGTGGGCGTAGGGGATGCCCTTGAAAACGAGCACGCCCTCCTCGGCGTAGCCCCGCACCCAACCGCCCGGCAGGCGCACCGTCTCGCCACCCGCCAGCGCCAGTCCGGCGAGCAGGAGCAGCAGCAAGGCGGCCCGCTTCACGCCTGGGCTTCCCCGTCCTGCCGCAGCCACACCGTCCGCTGCGGGAAGGGGATCTCGATTCCCTCGGCGTCGAGGCGGTTCTTGATGCGGCGGTTGAACTCGCGCGCCACGCCCCACTGCTCCTTGGCCTTGACGTTGAACATCACCCGCACCACCACCGCGCTGTCGCCGAGCTCGTTCACGCCCAAGAGCTGGGGCGGCTCGGTGAACTTGGCGCGCCACTCGGGGTCTTCGTAGAACTTCTGGGCCTCATCGCCAATTACCTCGAGCGCCCGGTCCACCTCGACCCCGTAGGCCACCCCCACGTCCACGACCGCCCGCGCCCAGTCGCGACTCATGACGGTCACGCGGTTGATCTGTCCGTTGGGAACGAAGTGCACCTTACCCTCGAGGTCACGCAGCACCGTGAGGCGCAGGTTCATCCGCTCCACGCCCCCGGCGAGGTCGCCCACGCGGATCACGTCGCCAACGCCGTACTGGTCTTCGAGAATGATGAAGAAGCCGTTGATAACGTCGCGCACCAGGTTTTGCGAGGCAAAAGAGATGGCCAGGCCAGCAATCCCGGCGCCGGCGATGAGGGCGCTCACGTTGATGCCCAGGTTGGCCAGCACCATCAGCGCCCCCACCGTAATCACCACGACCTTGGCCGTGGACTCCACCACGGTGAGGAGCGTCTGTTTGCGCACCTTCTGCCGCTCGAAATCGCCACCGTCAGCGATCTTGATGCGCGCCGCCATCACCCCAACCATGCGCCAGGCGGCGTAGGTACCGGCGAGGATGAGGAGCACCCCCAGGCCGCGCGAGCCGAGCCAGCGCACCAAGAGCGAGCCCCAGGTGTGCAGGGGCTCGAGCTTTACGTCGTGCAGGTAGACCACAAAGGCGAGCAGCGCGGTCGCCACCATCACCCACCAGCCCATAGCCAGCAGGCGCCAGAAGGGATCGTCGCGGGTGTCGCTGGTCAGGCGCGCGAACCAGCCGAAAAGGCGGGCGCCAGACCGGCCGACGTAGTAGGCCAGGATCAGGGCCAGCAAGCTGACGAGGTACTTGATCCAGAGGGGAGCGTCTTGTAGGCGCAGGAAGTCCGCGGCGTCCATGCCGCTATTCTACGGCGGCCAGGGCCTCGACCAGCCCCGAGACCGCCATCTTGTGCGCCCGCACCAGGGCGTTCTTGACCGCGCGCCGGTCGGAAGCGCCGTGGCCGATGAAGGCAGGTCCACGCACACCCAGAAGCGGCATTGCGCCGTACTCAGCGGGGTCCATACGGGCGGCCAGCTCCTTCAGGGCGTCCTTCACCAGCAACACCCCCAGCTTGGCCCGCAGGCTGCTGGTAAGCGCCTCCTTGATCCAGCCGAAGAGGATACGCGCCTCACCTTCGGCCAGCTTGAGCACCACGTTCCCGGTGAAGCCGTCGGTTACCACCACATCAGCCACGTCGGCCAGCACGTCGCGCCCCTCGACGTTGCCCACGAAGTTGAGGCCCGCCTCCGCCAGCATCGGATGGGCCTCGAGCACGAGCTGGTTGCCCTTGGTGGGCTCCTCGCCGATCGAGAGCAATCCCACCCGCGGCCGCGTCACCCCGCTCATCCGCTCGGCGTAGGCCGCCCCCATACGGGCGAACTGCAGCAGGTGCGCCGGCCGCACGTCGGCGTTGGCCCCGGCGTCGATCAGGTGCACCCGGCCGGAGGGGGCCTGGGATGGGATCTCGGCGAGGATGGCCGGGCGCTCGATCCCGCGCACCCGCCCCAGGGTGAAAAGCGCCGAGGCCATGGTGGCCCCCGAGTGGCCCATGCTCACCGCCGCCTCGGCCTCGCCCTCCTTGACCATGCGCATGGCCACGTTGATCGAGGCCTGGCGGCGCCGGCGCACCTCGGTGGCGTGGGCGTGCATCTCGATGACCTCGGGCGCGTGGACGATGGGCAGCCCTCCGCCCTGGGCCGCGAGCTCCTCGCGCAGCCGCGCCTCGTCGCCCACGAGCACCACCGGCACCCCCTCGGCGCGCGCGAGCAGCGCGCCGGCCACGGTCTCGCGGGGCGCATGGTCCCCGCCCATGGCGTCGAGGGCGACGGGGGCGGTCATCTCAGGCTTTGGGCAGGTGTTTTTCGATGCGGGCCACGAAGTTGCGCTTCGGCTGGGCGCCGATGATGACCTCAACCGGCTCGCCGTTCTTGAAGAGGATGACGGTGGGAATGCTCATCACCCGGAACCGCATCGCGGTCTTGGGGTTCTCGTCCACGTCAAGCTTGAGGACCTTGAGGCGGCCGTCGTACTCCTCGGCCAGCTCTTCGAGGATGGGCGCGATCATCTTGCAGGGGCCGCACCACTCGGCCCAGAAATCCACGATCGTCAGGCCGTCTTTGACTTCTTGATCGAACGTATCGTCGGTAACCACGATCGGCTTCGCCATACGCCCTTTACTGTAGCATCGAGGCAGCGATGCGCCAACCGATACCCCACCCCCTCGAAGAGGCCGCGCGATTGTGGCGTGCGGGCGCCTACTGGGAGGCGCACGAAGCGCTCGAGGTCCTCTGGCGCGAGGCCCGGGGCGAGGAGCGCTGCTTCCTGCAGGGGCTGATCCAGCTGGCTGCGGCGCTGGAGGCCCGCCGCCGGGGCCACGCCGCGGGCGCGCGGCGCAATCTGGCCAAGGCGCGGCGCAAGGCCCGACGCTGCGACCGCCTGATGCCCCAGGTGAAGGAAGTGGCCCGGGCGCTCGAGCGCGGCACGTCCCCGCGCTGGCTAGCGGACGGCACTTAACCGGTGCTTAACGGCAAGCTGCTAGAATCGGGGCGCATGAAGGACCTCGACCACCTCACACGCCTTGCCGAGGCCTACCTGGACCGCAACCGCTTCCAGCCCGGCGACCTGGTCACCTGGAAACCGGGGCTGCGCAACCGCAAGCTGCCCGACTACGGCGAGCCCATGGTCGTGATCGAGGTGCTCGAGGAGCCCGTCTACGACCAAACCGCCGACTCGGGCTCGCCTTACTTCCGCGAGCCCCTCTCGGTGCGCTGCATGCTGGTGGACGAGGAGGGCGACGCGCTGGTCTTTCACTTCGACGCCGCCCGGCTCATGCCCTACGGCCTCTGGCGCAGCAGCGTCGCCAACTGAAGCCTCTTTTGACTGGGTACAATTCAGGCATGGACGCGATCGAAACCCGGATCACCCGCATGCTAGGGATCCGCTACCCCATCGTGGTGGCTCCGATGTTTTTGGTCTCGAACCGGCCGCTGCTCGAGGCCGTGGCCCGCGCGGGCGCGGTGGGACTCGTCCCCACCCTCAACTTCCGCACCCACGCCGACTACCGCGCCTTCCTGGAAGCCTGGCCTGAGGGGCTCGCCTTCGGGGTGAACCTGATCCTGAAGGACAACCCGCGGCTGGCCGAGGACCTGGCGGCCACGGTGGAGCACCGGGTGCCGCTGGTGGTCACCAGCCTGGGCGACCCCACGCCGGTGATCGAGGCCGTCCACGGCTACGGCGGGGTGGTGTGGTGCGACGTGGTGGGGCTGCGCCACGCCCGGAAGGCCGCCGCGGCCGGGGCCGACGCGCTGGTGGCGGTGGCCGCGGGGGCGGGCGGCCACGCGGGCACGACCAGCCCCTTCGTGCTCGCGCCCTGGCTGCGCGAGGAAACGGGGCTGCCGGTGCTCGTGGCCGGGGGGCTTTCCACCGGGGCCCAGCTGCTCGCGGCGCTGGCGCTGGGCGACGGCGGCTACTTCGGCACCCGCTTCATCGCCACCCGGGAGGCGGGCGCGCCCGAGGCCTACAAGCAGGCGCTCGTTCAGGCCCGGCCCGAGGACGTGGTCTACACCCCCGAGGTCACCGGGGTGCCCGCGAACTTCCTCAAGGATTCGCTCGTGCGCTTCCGCGCGGAGGGCTCCAAGGCCTGGAAGGACGTCTGGAGCGCCGGACACGGCGTCGCGTTCATCCGCGACGTGCCCCCCGCCGCCGAGCTGGTGGCGCGGCTGGTGCAGGAGTACCGCGAGGCCAAGGCGCGGCTGCCCTAAAACGTCGTCCAGGATGCATTTTCATAAGGGTTTCAGGCCACGTGGTATACTAGATGTGGACCTGATCAACGGGTGCCTGCAGTAGGCGCGTTCGCGCCGGTGCCCGTCGCGCCCCAAAACGAAGAAGGAAGGAGGCTTGCATGTACGCCACGCCCGTGGAAACGTACGGACGTTACGAACCGGTAACCCTGAAGAACATCCACAGACACCCCGCCTACCGGCGCCTGCCCGAAAGCCTGCGCCATGAGCTGGAGGTGGCGGCCCAGGTGCTGCCCTTCCGCACCAACCCATACGTACTCGACGAGCTGATCGACTGGGAACGGGTACCCGAAGACCCAATCTTCCAGCTCGTCTTTCCCCAGCGCGCCATGCTCGAGGGCGAGGCCTTCGCCCGCATCGAGGCGGCCATGGCCCGGGGCGACCGCGACGCGCTCGCCGAGGAGGTCTGGCGGGTGCGCCACGCGATGAACCCGCACCCGGCAGGCCAGCTCACCCACAACGTCCCCGAGCTGGACGGCCAGAAACTGCCCGGCTTGCAGCACAAGTACGCCGAGACCGTGCTCTTCTTTCCCGCTGGCGGCCAGACCTGCCACGCCTACTGCACCTACTGTTTCCGCTGGGCCCAGTTCGTGGGCGACCGCGAGCTCAAGTTCGAATCGAGCCGGGTGGACGAGCTGGTGCGCTACCTGCGCGCCCACCCCGAGGTGACCGACGTACTCGTCACCGGTGGCGACCCGATGGTGATGAAGTCGAGCCTGCTGGCGCGCTACCTGGAGCCCCTGCTCGAGGTGGAAACCCTGCGCTCGATTCGCATCGGCAGCAAGTCGCTGGCCTACTGGCCCATGCGCTTCACCACCGACCCCGACGCCACCGAGGTGCTGCACCTCTTCGAGCACGTGGTGGCTTCGGGCAAGCAGCTCGCCTTCATGGCCCACTTCAGCCACCCGCGCGAGCTCGAGACCGAGCAGGTCCGGACCGCGATCCATAACCTCCTCACGACCGGCGCGGTGGTGCGCACCCAGGCGCCGCTCATCAAGCACGTCAACGACGACGCCGACGTATGGGCCGAGAAATGGCGCCAGGAGGTGCGCCTGGGCCTCATTCCCTACTACATGTTCGTCGAGCGCGACACTGGCCCCAAGAGCTACTTCGAGGTGCCGCTGGCGCGGGCGCAACAGATATTTGCCGACGCCTACCGCCAGGTCTCGGGCCTCGCCCGCACCGTGCGCGGTCCCAGCATGTCGGCCTTCCCCGGTAAGGTGCGCGTCGTCGGCACGGCCGAGGTGGCCGGGAAGAAGGTCTTCGTGCTTGAGTTCCTGCAAGCGCGCGACCCCGCCTGGGTGGGCCGGCCCTTCTTCGCCCGGTTCTCGGAGGAGGCCACCTGGCTCGACGAGCTCGAGCCCGCCTTTGGCGAAGAGCGCTTCTTCTTCGAGGGCTGACCTTTGCGCGTTCCGCCCGCCCGCCTCCGCGGGCGGGGCTTTTCGTGCCCGAATTCCCATCCTTCCCAGACGGCGGGTGTGCGAAGATGGAGCCATGCGCATCGGCGTGCTCCTCACCATGGGCTTCCTCGAGGCCGAGGTCGCGCCCGTGCTCGACGCCGCCCGCATCCTGCGCGAGGCGGGGTCCGAACTCGAGGCCTTCACCCTGGCCAAGAGCCGCCACGCGCTCGAGGGTGCGGCCGGGAGCGTCTGGACGGCCAAGTACGCCCTCTCCGCGCGGCCCCGGCTCGACGTGCTGGTGGTGCCGGGCAGCCTGGGGCTCGCCCGCGCCGGCCGCGACCTGCAGGTCGAGCTGTGGTTCGATGAGGTGTGGGACGAGCTCCAAGCGGTCTTCCTCGGTGCTAACGGCCCGGTCTTTCTGGGTGAGCTGGGGCACGTGCCCCAGCTCGTGGCCGCGCACCCCGCATACGCGGACGAGGTAAAGCGTTACGCCAAGCTGGGCCATGAGACCGCCTACGCCGTGGGCAAGGTCACGACCACCGCCGGCTACCTCTTCCTGCTGGGGGCGCTGCTTGACCACCTGCAGGCTGCCGGCTTCGACATCGAACCAGTCCTCAGTCAGATGGCGCTGGCCTTTGACTGAGCGCGCACCAGCTCGGCCCGCGCATCGTCGAAGGGTGCGCCGGGCAGGAGCGGGCCGCCGTCGAGCGCGCGCAGCGCCTCCTCGGCGGCGGCTGTGGCCCACTCCGGCAGGCGCGCGCGGCCCTCGCGCACCCGCCGTAGCACCGCCGCATCCCACCAGGTGCCCGGCAGCGGCCGCGCGCTATAGACCCCTTCCCCGAAGCGGATCCAGGCCTGACCCAGCGCCTCGCGCACATGGTGCACCGCGATCTGGACGCGCTTGCGCGGATCTTTGAGCTCGGAAAAGAGGCGCTCGCCCAAGGCTTCGGGCGTAGCTGGTCCACGGAGCCAGAGCGCGAAGAGCACCCAGGGCTCCTTGCGGGTGAAGAACTCGACCGGGCGTTCACGCAGGAACCGCAACGCGCCCAGGCTGTGGACCCGCACCGTTCCCCAGCCGCGCGTGAGCCGCTCGAAGACGAGCGCTCCGGCCTCGCCCGCGGCGCCGGCGGCGGTCCATACGGGCGCGAAGCGCCCGGCCAGCAAAAGAGGCAGCGCCTCCAGCTCCACCATCTCTACGGCCACCGCCTCCACCTGTTCGGCCGTGAAATCGGGCGCGACGCGCGCCATGTGCTCGAGCCTCGCCCGCAGCGCCACCCGGCGCGCCCCCACCTCCTCCGCGGCCGCCTCGGCCCGGTCCAGCAGCTCGAGCGCCTCCGGCGCAGCACGTAGCTCGGCCTGATGGATCCACACCGACGCGAGTTCGGCGGGGCTCCCCGCCTCGCGCAGGTGCTCGAGCGCCCGCCGGTAGCGCCACTCCGCCTCGCGGGGGCGCTCCGCGCGCGCGTACATCCGCCCCAGGCCGAACTCGACCAGGCCGGTGCCGTAGCGGTCCTCGCTGGGCGCGAGCAGCTCATGGGCGCGCAGGTAGGCCGCCTCCGCCTCCTCCAACCAGCCTGCGTCCACGTAAAGGTCGCCGGTGTTGACGTAGCTGTAGCCCAGCGAGCGGTACTCCCCGCTCGCCTCGGCCACGCGCCGCGCCTCGGCGAGCGTACGCGCGGCATCTTCCCAGCGACCCGCCAGACGCAGCGCCTCGCCAAGCGAGAGCAGCGTGTTGGCCCGCGCCAGCGGCGCCTCCTCGCCGCGTAGCTGCAAGGAGGCCCCGTAGGCGCGCACCGCCTCGGGTATGCGACCCATGTGGTGGTAGGCGATGCCCAGGTTGTGCTGGGCCCGCGCCCGCAACGCCTCGTCCTCTCCGGCAGCGCCGGCCCGCACGCGCTCGAGCACTTCGGCCGCCTCGCGATAGCGCCCGATGCGGATCAGCGCGCCCCCGAGCGAGGCCTCGGCGCGCCGCCGCTGCTCCGGGGTCGCGATCCGGGACGCCTCCCGAAAGGCCTCCACCGCCTCCTCGTAACGGCCCATGCGCACCCGCACCGTGCCCAGACCCATGAGCGCCTCGGCCCGCTTCTCGCGGTCGGCGCGCACGGTGACCGCGTGCTCGTAAAGCCCGAGCGACCGCTGCAGGTGCCCGCCCAGGTACTCCGCCTCGGCCACGTATAGGCAGACCTCCGGGCGCGCTTCGATGGCCTGCAGCCGTTCCCAGTAGTGCACCGTCTTGTCGGCCTTGCCCTCGCGGTTCCAGCGCGCCGCCGCCCGCACGAAGACCTCGGAGGCCTGGGGCACGCCGTAACGCAGGTAGCCTTGGAGCGCTACCTCCAACTCGCCGTGCTCGGCCTCGGCGCGCAAAAGGCGTTCCGCCGCCGCGAAGGGCGGCAGGGCCGCCGTCTCGTCAAGGTAGCTGGCCAGGGCCGTTAGCGGCCGCAGCCGCCCGCCCCGGGGAAGCACCAGCCCGCGATCGAGCAGGGTAGCGAGTATCTCCGCGTCGAGCGCCCGCCGGGCGGCGGCCTCACTGGGGCCGAGGCGCAAGAGCTCGAGCACTTTGCGCTGCTCGGGCGTGAGGCGGGCCAGAAAGGCCTCGAGCCACGAGCGCAGGGGCTCCTCGTGGGGGCGGGTGGCCCCGTTTTCGTAGGCGCGCCGAAGCAAAAGCGGCCAGCCGCCCAGCCGCTCCCAGGTCTTGCGCCAGCCGCGCCCCACCCCCAGGTGGCGCACCATCTCGCGCGCTTCCTCCGCGCTCAAGGCCAGCACCTCGGGCCCCAGGAGGGTGAGCCCCTCGGTCCCTGCCGGACGGCGGCGGAGCGCCACCACCTGTCCCGGCCGCCAGCGCGCGGGCGGGCGGACCAGGTCGTAGACCCCTGGCGCCTCGTCCTCCTCCTCGCGGTAGGGCAGGTCGCGCTCGCGGGCCAGCTCCCGCAACAGCAGCGTCTTGCCAAAGCCAGGCGGGCCCCAGAGCACCACGGGCCCCTCCACGAGCGCGCGGAGGATGCGCTCGAGCAGTGCCTTGCGGTAGACGTATCCTCCGGCCACGCTTTATTTAACCATGATTTAACTGAACGGGCGGTAGCCTGACGCTAGGAGCTGGAAATTGGCTCCGGAGGAGGTAGAAGATGATGAAGAAACTGAGTGCTTTGGCACTGCTCGCGCTGCTACTGGCGGCGTGTGGGACCACCACCGAATCCAACGAAGGGTCCGCGTCCACCCAGGCGACCGCGGTCGAGGCCTTGCAGGTGAATGAGCAACCCGTCCAGTCGGGCGGTGAGGGCGTGGAGAACCAGCTCTCTCTCGACGGCGAGTTGGGTCTGCCCTTTGGCTTCCTGCCCACCGACAGCGACTTCCTAGACGTCTTCAGCGCGCCCGTGAGCAAGTGGGACTGCTCGGCGTCCACCGTGAGCGGTGACGCCACCGACGCCGACGGTGACGGCGTGGCCGTGAGCGCCACCTACAACATTCAGTGCACCAAGGGCTTTGCCAACCTGCCCTTCTTCGACGACGTGGTTACGGTCGAACGCAGCGGCACCCTGGTGATGCAGGACGCCGACGATGGCGACCCCGCCAGCGGCTACCGCGCCAGCGGCGACTTCACCTACAGCTACCTGGACGGCACCTTCAGCGCGAGCCACAGCTACGACCGCTCCTGGACCCGCACCGCCAGCGGCTACGACTACGACCACACCAACCGCTGGAGCTGGGAAGCGGGCGGCGTGAGCTACGCCATCGAGCACACCCACGGCGGCAGCTACACCCCCGACGACACCGACCACCCCTTCGACGCCGGCTGGATCCAGGAAAACGCCACCGTCACCCAGTACCTGAACGAGGAAGCCGTGCAAAGCGTCACCGAAGAGGTCAACCTGCACCTCAACGCGGCCTGCGACCCCGCGGCCGACGACGGCACGGTGACCTTCTCCTGGTCCGCGGACGGTTTAGAATACACCAAGACCGCCACCTTCACCGGCTGCGGCGAGTACGACGTACAGTAACGCCGCGGCATTCCTCCAATCGCCCCGCCCGCGCAGCGCGCGGGCGGGACTTTTTTGGACCGTGCGGGGTATACTGGGCCTTTGTATGGCGAACCTCTCTATCGGCATCGTCGGCCTGCCCAACGTGGGCAAGTCCACCCTCTTCAACGCGATCACCAAGGCGGGCGCGCTCGCGGCCAACTACCCCTTCGCCACCATCGACAAGAACGTCGGCGTGGTCACCGTGCCCGACGAACGGCTGGAAAAGCTGGCCGACGTCTTCACCAAGGGGGAGCGCCGCCCCCCGGTCGTGCCCACCTACGTCGAGTTCGTGGACATCGCCGGGCTGGTCAAGGGGGCGCACAAGGGCGAGGGGCTGGGCAACCAGTTTCTCGGCAACATCCGCGAGGTGGCGGCGGTGGCCCATGTGGTGCGCTGCTTCGAAGACCCGAACGTCGTCCACGTGGACGGCTCGGTGGACCCGCTGCGCGACGCCGAGATCATCAACACCGAGCTGGCACTGGCCGACCTGGGCACGCTCGAGCGCCGGCTGGAAAAGCTCGCGCGCAGCGCCCGTGTCAACAAGGACGACGCGGCGCTGGTGGAGCTCTTAAAACCGTTGGTGGCTCATCTGGAATCGGGCGAGCCGGCCCGTACCTTTCGAACGGGAAACGAGGAGCAGGATGAGCTGCTGCGCCGCGTCTTCAAGGAGTACGGCCTGATCACCGCCAAGCCGGTGGTCTACGTGGCCAACGTGGGCGAGGAGGACCTGCCCGAGGGCAACGCGCACGTGGAAAAGCTGCGCGAGCTGGCCGCGCGCGAGGGGGCGGAGCTGGTGGTCATCTCGGCCAGGATCGAAGCCGAGCTGGCCGAGCTTTCGGACGAGGAGGCGCGCGAGTACCTGGCCGAGCTGGGGCTCGAGCGCTCGGGTCTGGACCGGCTGGTGCTGGCCGGCTACCGCGCCCTCGACCTGATCACCTTCCTGACCGCCGGCGAGAAGGAGGTGCGCGCCTGGACGGTGCGCCGCGGCACCAAAGCCCCCCAGGCCGCGGGGGTGATCCACTCCGACATGGAGCGCGGCTTCATCCGCGCCGAGGTGATCGACTGGGAAAAGCTGGTCCAGGCCGGCGGCTGGCACGCGGCCAAGGAGAGGGGCTGGGTGCGCACCGAGGGCAAGGACTACGTCGTCCAGGACGGCGACGTGATGCTGGTTCTGTTCAACGTCTAGCCCGGACGGACCCGCAACCAAGCCAGACCGGTCGTCCCGGCTAAGCCCGCAGCGCCGGGGGCACACGCCTCTCGAACCACCGCGGGACGCGGACGCAGCCCACACAAAAACGCCCGCCGGCGGACTGCAGCCTCATCCAGCGGACGCGGCGCCCATGGGCGCCGCGTCCGCTGCCGGAAAGCCAGCTACTTCTTCTTGGGCGGCCAGGTGGGAGCTTCGATGATCTGCTGGGGCACGTTGCTGTTGTAGACGCCCGCCTCGCCCGCGGGGGCCAGATGGTCGGTCAGCTTGAAGCTGGGCCGCGGGTGGCTGTTGACGTAGGCCATCACGTCCACCGCCTCCTGATCGCTCAGGTGGGCGTTGCCCAGGGGCATGTTGTACTTGACCCAGCTCGCACCCTTGATCACGTTGGCCATGCCGGCCCCGGCGTTGTAGGAGCGGTCGCCCCAGACCGGCGGGAAGGCCCCCACGCCCTGTCCGTCGGCACCGTGGCAGGCCGCGCACTGGGCTTCGTAGACCTGCTTGCCGTGCTCGACGTCTACGCTGTCCGCCTTGACCAGTTTAGCGATGGCGGGGTCGGGCCAGGGGGTGCTATAGACGCCCACCGGCTGGTTGGGGTTTGGGTCTACCGGTAGGCCGCTCGAGAGCCAGGTGATGTAGGCAGCCATGGCGATCGAGGCCTTGGAGCCCACCGGCGGGCGGGTGCCGTTCATCGAGCGCATGAAGCAGTTGAGCACGCGATCCTCGAGGCTGACCACCGCCTTCTCGCGCGGGCTGTAGGCCGGGTAGACCGGGGCCACGCCCAGGAAGGTAGCGTAGCGGTTTCCGGTCTTGCCGCCGTTGAGGTGGCAGCTCTTGCACTGCAGGTCGTTGCCCACGTAGTCCTTGGTGAGCGGGTGGGTGTTGGTGTTCATGACGATGGCCTCGCCCAGCTTGACCATCTCGCCCAGCTCGCCCTGAGGGTATTCACCAGGCGGCGGGGGCGGGGTCTTGGGAAAGCTCTGGGTGGGCCAGGGGAAGCCGGCGGCGGCGAGCCCGGCAAGGAGCACGAGCGCCAGGCCGATGGCGTGGGTCTTTTTCATCTGCATCACCTCACGCTCATTCCACGCCAGGAGGGCTCAACAAGTCCTCAACGTCGAGCCGGTAGCCCACCCCGGGGATGCTCTCGATGCGCACCTCCGCGCCCAGCTTGCGCCGCAAGCGGCCCACGTAAACGTGCAGGTAGTGGTCCTCGCCCGCACCCCGGCCCCAGACGGCGTCCAGCAGCTCCTCGTGCCGCAGGGTGCGCCCCCGGGCGAGCACGAGCTGGCGCAGGAGGGCGTACTCCGTGGGGGTGAGCCGTACCCGCCGGCCCGCCACCAGGGCGTAGCCGCCGCCCGGGTCGAGCTCGAGCGCCCCTGCTCCCAGCACCTCGGGCCGCGCCTGCACCCCGTAACGGCGGATCGCCGCCCGCACCCGTGCCAGCAGCTCGGCCACGCCGAAGGGCTTGACCAGGTAGTCGTCGGCGCCCAGGTCGAGCGCCCGGACCTTGCGTTCCTCCTCGCCTAGCGCACTCATGACCACCACCGGCACGTCACAAAAGCCGCGCACCTCACGAATTACCTCGAGCCCGTCCACCCCGGGCAGCATCAGGTCGAGCAACACACAGGCGAAGTCGCTGCGCCGGCGCAGCCGCTCGAGCGCCGCCTCCCCGCTAGCCACGGCGTCCACCTCGTAACCGCGCGCCCGCAGGTTGGCCTCGACCAGCCGCAGCAGGTTGGGATCGTCGTCCACCACGAGCACCCGCTCAGGCATCCTCGCAACCCCCTCTGGGCAGGGTAAACCAGGCCACCGTGCGACCGCACTCACGCCCGATGCCAATCACGCCACCGTGCGCCTCCACGATGGCGCGGGCGATGGCCAGGCCCAGCCCGCTACCGCTGGTGCCCCCGTCGGCGCGGAAGAAGGCCTCGAAAACCCGCTCCTCTAGCTCCGGCGGCACGCCCGCCCCCTCGTCGTAGACCGCAAAGCGCACCTCCTCCGCTCGCGCCTCGAGCGCCACCTCGACCGCCCCACCCGCCGGGCCGTACTTGACCGCGTTCTCGACCAGGTTCACCAGCACGCTGCGAACTCGGTCGGCGTCCAGTGGCACGCAGAGCGGCCCATCAGGCAGGCGCAGACGAAAGGGATGGCCCGCAACCAGGCGGCGCAGCCGCGGCTCCAGCTCGACAAGCAGGCGCGTCGCGTCCTGGAGTAATGGGGTCACGCTGAACTCGCCGCGCTCGCCCCGGGCGCGGTCGAGCAGGTCGTTGACCAGGTAGTGCATCCGGTCGGCCTCGCTCTCGATGATGCGCAGGAACTCCGCCGCCTCCTCCGGCTTCCAGGCCACGTCGGTGGCCAGCAGGGTGCTGGCGAAGCCCTTGATGCTGGCCAGCGGGGTGCGCAACTCGTGAGAGACCGAGGCCAGAAATCGCGTCTTAGCGCGGTCGGCCTCGAGCGCCCGGTCGAGGGCGAGCCTGAGCGCCTCGGTGCGCTCGGCCACACGGTCCTCGAGGTGGTGGGCGTAGTCCTCGAGCTCGGTTCGGTTGCGCTCCAGCTCCGCCGCCATACGGTTGAAGGCGCGCACGGCCGCGCGCGCCTCCGGCGGGCCCGACGCCTCCAGGGGCGCCTCCAGAGCCCCGCGCTCGAGCTCGCGCGCCCCCCGCGCCAGCTCGTCGAGCGGGCGCGTCACCCCCCGCGCCAGCCGCCAGCCGGGCCAGAAGCTGGTCGCCATCGCGAGCAGCACCGAGGCCAGCAGAACGATTAGCGACCGCGACAGCGGCGCCAGCAACCGCCCCACCGGCGCCTCGACCACCAGCCACCCGCCCAGGCGGTCCACCGGACGCGCCACCGCGAGCCGCTCCACCCCGTCCACGTCGCGGTAACGGAAGACCCCGCCCGCGTCGGCCTGCAGCACCGCCACGGGCGCGGACGCGCCCCGCAACACCTCGAAGCGGTTCGAGCTCGCCAGGTAGCGCCCCTCGGCGTCGGTGAGGTAGGCGTGCAGGGTGGGGTCACGCAGCTCCACCAGCGCGTCCCAAAGTACCGGTGCGCGCAAACGCGCCTCTAGGTAACGCCCGCTTAGCCGCGCGAGACCCAGGGTCAGCTGCGGTTCGCCCCAGCGGTCACGCCGCACCGGGCCCCACACCTCGGGCGTCTGCGGCCCGACCAGGGGCTCGAGCGACCGGGGATCCACCTCGAAGCGCGACCAAAGCGCACGCACCTCTTCGCCCTCGCGCACCTGCAACGTCACCACCTCGGGCAGCCGCGCGGCCGCGTAGCGCAGCGCCCACGCCTCGTCACCCGGCGCGTCGAGCGCCTGTCCGAGCACGCCCACCACCGTCTCCAACCGCCCGCCGAGGCTGCCCTGGAGCCGCGCCGCCTCGCTCTCGATACGCGCTCCCGCTAGGCCCAGGTAGCTGCGACTGAGGCCATACCAGGCGACCGCGCCCACCAGCAAGAGCGGCAACAGCCCCGCAGCCGCGGCCGCCAGGGTGAACCGGCCCTCCAGCCGGGAAAGCCAGGGCGCCCGCTTCACCGCACCACCTCGTCGGCCAAGTCGAGCACCCGCGCCTCCGGCGCGAGCCCGAGCGCGCGGGCGGCGCCCAGGTTGACCGAGAGCGCCGTCTCCTGCGGGCGCTCCACCGGCATCTCGGCCACCGGGTAACCCTCGAGCACCTGCCGCGCCATCCGCGCCGCCTGCCGCCCCATCGCGGCCCCGGAAGCGCCGTAGGCCAAAAACGCCCCTGCCTCCACCTGGGCGGCGTCCAGGCCCACGAGCGGCAGCCCCGCCGCCCGGGTGGCGCGCACGACCGCGTCCAGGTGGTTCTCCAGCACGAAGCTCGGCATCAACAGGGCCGCCTCCGCCCCGCTCTCGCGCAGCCGGTCCGAAAGCCCCGTTAGCGTCTTCGCGTCTTCCACTGGGATGTAGACGAGTTCCAGCCCCAGCCGCCTTGCTGCATCCTCCACCGAGGCCAGTCCCCGCGGCGTCGGCACCACCCCAGGCTGGTAGAGCACGACCACCCGGCGCACCCCGGGCAGGGCCAGCGTTAGCAGCTGCAGGCGCTTGCCCGAGAGCTCGGCGTAGTTGTTGTCCACGCCGCTGGCGCGCCCGCCAGGGCGGCTGAGCGCCTCCACGTAGCCCCAGTCGAGCGAGGCTGCGAGGCCCACGTAGATCACCGGCGCCGTACCGCCGGCCTCCATGACCGTGCGGGTCTCCACCCCGCCCGCGGTCACGAAGAGCGCCGGCTCGCCCTCTGCGCAGGCCACCAGCCGCTCCGGGTCTCCCCCCGCGTCGCAGATCGTTACCCGCACGCGCTCAAGCCCGTAGTTGCGCAACCGCTCGGCAAAGGCCTCGGCCCGCGCCAGACGACCCGGCCCCGAGACGACTACCCGCACCTCGCGCTCAGGCGTCCGACCGCAACCGGCCAGCACCAGGAGCACGAGCAACACCACCCAAAGAAGCCGCCCCACAGACCCAGCTTACCGAGGACGGGTTAGGATGGAGCCCGCGACCATGGACGCCCGCCCTCCCGGCCCTCCCTTTTCCGAACCCATCGGCGTCTTCGACTCCGGCGTCGGCGGGCTGACCGTGCTAGAGGCGCTGCGCCGGGCCCTGCCCGGGCGCGACTTCCTCTACTTTGGCGACACCGCCCGCGTCCCCTACGGCTCCAAGCCGCCCGAACTGGTGCGCCGCTTTGCCTGGGAGATCAGCGGCTTCTTGCTGCGCCAGGGTGCGGTGGCGCTGGTGGTGGCCTGCAACACCGCCTCGAGCTTGGCCCTGGCCGACCTGGAGCGCCTAGGCGTGCCCGTCTTCGGCGTGATCGACCCTGCGGTGGCCGAGGCCGTGCGCTACCGCCACGTGGGCGTGATCGGTACCCGCGCCACCGTGGCGAGCCGCGCCTACCAGCGCCGGCTCGAGGCGGATGACCGTCGGGTCTGGGCGCTGGCGACGCCGCTCTTCGTGCCGATCGTCGAGGAGGGACTGTGGAACGACGGCGTGGCCGAGCTGGTAGCCCGCCACTACCTGGAGGCCGCGCCCGCCGACCTCGAGGCCCTCATCCTCGGCTGTACCCACTACCCCTACCTGAAGCCGCTCCTCCAGCGGCTACGCCCAGGGCTGCACCTCATCGACTCGGCCGAGCCCACCGCCCGTGCGGTAGCCCGGGCCCTGCCCGCCGGGCAGGGAGAGGGGCAGGTGGTCCACTACGTGAGCGGCGACCCCGAGGCCTATCGCGCCCTCGCAGCGCGCCTGGGCGTGCGAGCCGAGGACGTGCGTAAGGTAGAGTTAGGGGAGTTATGACCCGCTCCGACGGCCGCGGACCCCTCGAGCGCCGCCCCCTCAGGGTGACGCCCGGCTACCTCGACTACGCCGAGGGCTCGGCCCTGGTCGAGCTCGGGCGCACCCGCGTGCTCGTCGCCGCCAGCCTCACCCCGGGCGTGCCCCGCCACATGCAGGGCAAACGCAGCGGCTGGCTGATGGCCGAGTACAACCTGCTGCCGCGCAGTACCCAAAGCCGCACCCAGCGCGAGCGCTTTAAACTGGGCGGCCGCACCCAGGAAGTCCAGCGCTTTCTGGGCCGCGCCTTCCGGGCAGCGGTGGACCTGGAGCTGCTGCCGAACCAGACCATCGTCCTCGACGCCGACGTAATCCAGGCCGACGGCGGGACGCGCGTGGCCGCCATTCTGGGCGGTTACGCCGCGCTGGTGCAGGCCTTCGACGCGCTGGTACGCGCCGGCAAACTCGACGACTGGCCGCTGACCGAGTTCGCCGCCATCAGCCTGGGCTGGACCGAGGCCGACGGGGTGCTGGTCGACCTAAACGCCGCCGAGGACGACGCCGCCGAGGCCGACCTCACCGTGGTGGGCACGGCCGAGGGCGAGCTCATCGAGATCCATGGCGGGGGCGAGGGGCGGCCGGTACCCCGCGAGACCTACGAACACATGGTTGACGAGGGGCTGAGGCAAATCCCGGAACTGGTTGCGCTCGTGCACAAGCAGCTAGCGAACGGGGTATCGTAAGAACGATGCAGGTCGTCATCGCCACCACCAATCCCGGAAAGTTCCGCGAGCTGGCGCGGGGGCTCGAGCCACTGGGCTGGGAGCTGCGCGGCCTGCTCGATTTCGAGATCGAGATGCCCGAGGAGACGGGCACCACCTTCGAGGATAACGCCCTTCTGAAGGCCGCCTACGTGGCCCAGCACACCGCGCTGCCGGCGCTGGCCGACGACTCGGGGTTGGTGGTGGACGCCCTCGGCGGCGAACCCGGGGTCTACTCGGCCCGCTACGGCGGCCGCACCAGCGACCGCGATCGCAACGTCTACCTGCTCGAGCGCATGCGTGGCGTCCCTCCCGAACAGCGCACCGCCCGCTTCGTGGCTGTTCTGACGCTGGCCTACCCCGACGGCCACGTGGAGAGCTACCGCGGCGAGGTGGAAGGTCGCATCCTCGAAGCGCCCCGGGGCGAGGGCGGCTTCGGCTACGACCCGCTCTTCTATCTGCCCGAGGTGGGCAAGACCTTCGCCGAGATGACGCCGGAGGAGAAGGCGGAGCACTCGCACCGCGCGCTGGCGCTCAGGAAGCTGCTGGAAGCCTGGAAGGATGGCCCCCCACCGCGCGAGATCTGGCCCCTGGAGTAAAACTCAGGCAAGGCTTCGCAAGAAGGATTCGAGCGCGTCGAGGCCCGCGAGGGGCGTGAGCAGCTCGAGCTCGCGCGCGCTCAGCTCGAGTTGGGGGCGCAACCCTTCCATCCAGGCGGCGTCCACACCGATGGGAAGGGGCGGCTCTCCCTGCAGGCGCTGGATGTAGGCCAGGTTCCAGGCTAGCATGATCTCGGTGAGCGTGCCGAGTCCGCCCGGGAGCGCCAGGACGGCGGACGAGAGCTCGAGCATCCGCTCGATCCGGCCGGTGAGGGTGGGCGCGGGCAGTTCGAGGTCCACGTGGGCGTTGGGCCCACCGCGCGACTTGAAGAGGTCGGGCGCGGTCACCCCGATCACCAGCCCGCCGGCACGCTTGGCGCCGCGGCTGGCGGCCTCCATGCTGCCGCCGTAGCCACCGGTGACCACGGCGAAACCGGCGCGGGCGACGACCTCGCCCCAGGCCTCGGCGCGCCGCCAGTCCCCGCTTTCGGGCAGGGTGCGGGAGGATCCGAAAATGGCAACGGCGGGTACGGGCATGCCCCATCTTAAACGGAGGTCGAGCGGGTAGACTTACCTCGTGCAAGTTCTCGACGAAGTACAAGAGGCTCTGAACAACCGTGAGGCGGTGGTGGCGCTCGAGTCCACCGTGATCACCCACGGCCTCCCTGCCCCCGTCAATCTGGAGACCGCACGCCGCCTCGAGCAGGCGGTTCGGGAAGAGGGCGCCGTGCCCGCCACCATCGGCATCCTGGAGGGGGTGGTGCACGTAGGCCTGCGTCTGGACGCGCTCGAGGCGCTGGCCACCCGCAATGGCGTCGAGAAGGCCAGTCTCTGGAACCTGGCCGCGGTGGTCGCCCGCAAGCAGTGGGGCGGCACCACGGTGGCCACCACGGCCCACCTGGCCGCCCGCGCCGGGATTCGCGTCTTCGCCACCGGCGGCATCGGCGGCGTGCACCCGCTGCCCTACGACGAGTCGAGCGACCTCTGGGCGCTGGCCCGCACCCCGGTGGTGGTGGTCTCGGCCGGCCCCAAGAGCATCCTCGATCTGGCGGCGACGCTCGAGCGGCTCGAGAGCTACGGCGTGGGCGTGATCGGCTTCAAGACCAAGTTCCTCCCCGCCTTCCACGCCCCCGACTCACCCTACGAGCTCCCCGCCACCATCTGGAGCGAGGCCGAGGCGGCCGAGCACTGGCGCGCTTCGCGCGCGCTGGGTCTGGACGCGGCCACCATGGTCTTCAACCCCGTGAGCGAGGGCATTCTCTACCGCGAGGTGAAGGCCTGGGTGGACCAAGCCAACGCCGAAGCGAAGGCGGCCGGCATCGGCGGCAAGGACCTCACCCCCTACCTGCTCAGGCGTCTGAGCGAGCTCTCCAAGGGGCGCAGCGACGCCATCAACCTGCGCCTGCTCGAGGAGAACGCGCGCCTGGCCGCACGCATCGCCCGCCACCTGGCGGAGGTCTGAGGGTCGCACGATAAGATAGAGGAACCATGTGCGAGATCGGCGGCATGCTGCGCGCAGCCCGCGAGGAAAGCGGGCGCAGCCTGCGCGAGTGGGCCCGGGAGCTGGGCATCAAGCGCGACCACCTCGAGGCCCTGGAGGAATGCCGCTTCGAGGATCTGCCCGAGGCGGTGCTGGCTAAAGGCTACCTGCGCCGCTACGCCGAGGCGCTGGGGCTCGACCCCGAGCCCTTGCTCGCGCAGTACCCGGTCCGGCCCACCTTCACCCCCAACGACGTGGTCACCCCGCCGTCGCGGCGCGGCCCGGGCGCGGTCTGGTTCGTTCTAGCCGCGATCGTGCTCGTGCTCGCCGGCTTGCTGGCCTGGTGGGGACTGCGCCCGCCGGCAGCCGCGCCCGAGGCGACCATCGAGCTCGAAGCCCCCGAGCCCCCGCCGCCCCCGCCCCAGGACGCCGCCCTCAGCGTGGAGACCGAGCCCGAGGGGGCCACCGTCTGGCTCGACGGCTTCCGGCTGGGTGAGGCGCCGGTCACGGGCCGCTTCACCGCAGGCGAGCGCACGCTCAAGGTGGAGGCCAAGGGCTACGTGACCTACGAGGCCCCGGTGACGCTCGAGCCCGGCGGCGAGCACCACCTCAAGGTGCGCCTCACCCCCCTCCCCCAGGAAGAGACGCCCCAACCTGCAGGGCCGCCCGAGCTGGTGTTGCGCTTCACCGAGCGGGCCTGGGTGCGCGTCACCACCCCCGGCGGCGACAAGCTCTACGAAGGCATCCCCAAGGTGGGCAGCGAGATGCGCTTCCCCCTGCCCGTGGTCGTGCGCACCGGCAACGCCGCCGGGGTGCACGCCACCCTTGCCGGGGAGGACCTGGGGCCCCTCGGCGGCGAAGGGCTGGTGGTGGAGCGCCGCTTCGACGCACCCGCGCGCTAGTGCGTATACTGGTGCGGTTGGAGGTCTATGGCCGCTAAAGTCGGATTCGTGAGTCTGGGGTGCCCCAAGGCCCTGGTGGACTCGGAACAAATCCTCTCGCGCCTCAAGGCCGCCGGCTACGGCTTCGCCGCCAGCTACGACGCGGCCGACGTGGTGGTGGTCAACACCTGCGGCTTCATCAACCCCTCGATCGAGGAAAGCCTCGAAGCCATCGGCGAGGCGCTGGGGGCAGCGGGCAAGGTGGTGGTCACCGGCTGCCTGGGGGCGCGCCCCGAGGTGATCTACGAAAAATACCCGCAGGTGGTAGACATCAGCGGTCCAGCCGAGATCGAGCGGGTGCTGAAAGCGGTGGCGGCGGTGGCCCCGCCCGAGCGCGACCCCTTCGTGGACCTGGTGCCGCCGCAGGTCAAGCTGACCCCGCGCCACTACGCCTACCTGAAGATCGCCGAAGGCTGCGACCACAAGTGCAGCTTTTGCATCATCCCCCAGCTGCGCGGGCGGCTCGTCAGCCGCGACGCCGCCGATGTGCTGGCCGAGGCCGCGCGCCTGGCCGCCGGCGGCACCCGCGAACTGCTGGTGATCGCCCAGGACACCAGCGCCTACGGCGCCGACCTGGGCCACCGCGAAAGCGACTGGGCGGGCCGACCGGTGCGCGCCCACCTGACCGACCTGGTGCGCGAGCTCGGCAGGCTGGTGCACTGGGTGCGGCTGCACTACGTTTACCCCTATCCCCACGTGCGCGAGCTGCTGCCCTTGATGGCCGAGGGCCGGCTGCTGCCCTACCTGGACGTGCCCCTGCAGCACGCGAGCCCCCGGGTCCTCCGGGCCATGCGCCGCCCCGGCGGGGCCGAGAGCCACCTGGCCACGATTCAGGCCTGGCGCAAGGCGGTACCTGAGCTGGCCATCCGCTCGAGCTTCATCGTGGGCTTCCCGGGCGAGACCGAGGCAGACTTCGAGCTGCTGCTGGAGTTTCTAGACGAAGCCCGGCTCGACCGGGTGGGCGTCTTCACCTACTCGCCGGTCACCGGCGCGGCCGCGAACGCGCTTCCGGGCGCGGTGCCCGAGGAGGTCAAGCAGGAGCGGCGGGCCCGCGTCATGGAGCTGGCCCAGCGCATCTCGCTGGAGAAGAACCGCGCCAGGGTGGGCCGCGTTCTCGAGGTGATCCTCGATGAGCCGGCCGACGAACCCGGTGTCTTCGTCGGCCGCACCAAGGCCGACAGCCCCGGCATCGACGGCACCGTGCGGGTGACCACCGACGGCACCGCGCGCGTCGGCGAGATCGTGCGGGCGCGCATCACCGCCGCCGACGCCTACGACCTCGAGGGCGAAGCGGTGGCTTCCGTCCCCGCGGAGGAATGATATGAAGGGAAGGGTATGTACATCGTAATCGCCGGCGGCGGCGACATCGGCGCCCTCATCGCGCAATCACTCCACAACGACCACGACGTCGTCATCGTCGACCGAAACGCCGCGGTGGTGGACCGCATGAGCACCCTCGACGTGCGGGTGATCGTGGGTAACGCCACCGACCCCGAGATCCTGCGCGAGGCCGGGGTGGACCAGGCCGACGCTTTCATCGCCACCACCAACTCCGACGAGGTCAACCTCATTGCCTCGATGCTGGCCAAGGGCCTGGGGGCGGCGCAGTCGCTCACCTTCCTGGGCAAGGCCTACTACGTCGAGGTGCTCACCGACCCGCGCACCATGGAGATCCTGGGCACCCGCATCGACCGCGTCTTCTGGCCCCAGCGGGCGCTGGCCAAGGAGGTGCTCGAGGTCGTACTCATCCCCAAGGCGCTCGACACCGAGGTGATCGCCGGCGGGCGGCTGCGCCTGATCGAGTACATGATCGACGCCGAGTCCAGCTATGCCCACCGCCTCGCGGCCGACCTCGACTGGCCGCGCGGGGTCAAGCTGCTGGGGGTACTGCGCGAAGGGCAGTTCATCACCCCCCACGACCCCGACTTCCGTGACCTGGTGCTCGAGCCCGGCGACCACCTGGTCTTCGTCACCACCCAAGGCGGCTTCCCAGTGTTGCACTCCCTCTTTGCCGGCAGCGACCGGGTGCGCCGCGTCTTCATCGTGGGCGGCGGCACCGTGGGCTACATGATCGGCAAGCGGCTGCGCGAGTCGAGGGTGGAGGTCGTGCTTATCGAACAGGATGCCGAGCGTTGCGAGTTCCTCTCGGAGGAGCTCTCGGGCGTGCTCGTCATCCAGGGCGACGGCACCGACCTCTCGCTGCTGGAGCAGGAAGGGCTCGAGAGCGCCGACGCCCTCATCGCCGTCACCGACAACGACGAGAAGAACCTGCTCGTCTCACTGCTCGCCAAGCAGCTGGGGGTGGAAAAGGTGGTCACCCGCGTGAGCCGCAGCGAGACCCGCACGCTCTTCGAGCGGGTGGGGGTGGACATCCCCCTCACACCCCGGCAGGCGGCCGTGCGCGAGGTCATCGCTTACCTGGCCCCGGAGGGCGTCGAGCGGCTGGCCCTCATCGAGGACGCCGTCGAGGTCATCGAGGTCCAGGTACCCCCCGAACTCGATGGAGCGCTCCTCGAAGAACTCGACCTGCCGCCTCACACCACCGTCGTGGCGGCGTTGCGCGGCTGGCGCGTGGTGCTCGCCACCGAGGAGCTCAGGCTCAAGGCGGGCGACGAGCTCATCCTCATGGCCTCGCGCGAAGAAGTAGCCCACGTGGCCGAACGCTTCAAGGGCGGTTAGCCGTGGGCGGGGGGTTCGTCCGTTACTCGCTAGGCACGGCCTTTCGCGCGCTGGGCTGGGTGCTGCTCGCCTTCGCCGGGCTGGCGCTCGTCTGGCGCGAGCCGGTGCTGGGCTTTCTCAGCGGCGCGGTCGTTGGGCTGGGCCTGGGGCAGCTCCTGCGCATGACCGGCACCCCCAAGGCCGAGCCCCGGCAGGCCGAAGGGCTTTACATCGTGGCGACGATGTGGCTTTTGGTGCCGCTCATCGGGGCGCTGCCCTACTGGATCGGCGGCGGGGTGGGCCTCATCGACGCCTACTTCGAGGCCATGAGCGGCTTCACCACCACCGGCGCCACCATCCTCTCCGACTTCGACCAGTGGGGCAAGAGCCTATTCCTTTGGCGGGCCCTCAGCCAGTGGTTTGGCGGCGTCGGCATCATCGTCCTGTTCGTCGCGGTGCTGCCCCACTTCGCGGTGGCCGGCCGCCAGCTCTTCTTCGCCGAGTCCACCGGCGTGCAGAAGGAAAAGCTGACCCCGCGCCTGCGCCACACCGCCGAGATGGTGCTGCGCGTCTACACCTTGCTCACCATCATGGCGGTGCTGGGCTACTGGATCACTGGGATGTCGTTCTACGACGCCCTGGCCCACGCCCTCACCACCATGCCCGCCGGCGGCTTCTCGCCCAATCCCCAGAGCTTCGCGGCTTACTCGCCCGCGAGCCAGTGGGTGGCCGTCGTCTTCATGTTCTTCGCCGGGGCCAACTTCCTCCTCATCGCCGGCACCTTCTTCGCCCGCAGCCCCCGAAACCCCTGGCGCGACCCCGAGTTCAAGATCTACACCCTGGCCATTGTCGGTGCTTCGACCATCCTCGCCATCTACCACGTCCACCTGCACGATTACGGGCTCGAGCCCGCGCTGCGCCACGCCTTCTTCCAGGTAACCTCGCTCCTCACCAGCACCGGCTTCGCCTCGGTGGACTACACCCAGTGGGTCGTGCCCGCCCAGGCGCTGCTCGTCTTCGTGATGTTCGTCAGCGGCAGTGCTGGCTCGGCCGCGGGCGGCGTCAAGCTGGTGCGCTGGCTGGTGATGACCAACCACGTCATCCGGGAGCTCAAGCGCACCCTCCACCCCAACGCGGTGCTGCCCCTGCGGCTGGGCTCCAAGGCGGTGGGTGAGGACGTGCTGCGCTCGGTCTCGGCCTTCGTCATGCTCTACCTCTTCCTTTTCGTCCTGGGCACGATGGTCATCGTCTTCACCGAGCACGACCTGATCGTGGCCTTCACCGCGTCCGCCGCCTTCATCGGCAACGTCGGTCCCGGCCTCGGTTCGGTGGGGCCCATGGGGTCGTTCGCCGACCTCCACCCGCTGGCCAAACTGGTCGGCATCTTCCAGATGTGGGCCGGCCGCATCGAGCTGATCCCGGTGCTGCTCCTCTTCCACCCCGACACCTGGCGGGCGCTGCGACGCAGCCGCTAGGCCAGCACGCAACCTCCTCCCACGCGATAGAATGGAAAGGTCTTGAACGCCACAAGGTGGGCGCTGACCGCAACCCTCACGGGGCTGTCGCTTCTCGGTTGTGCCGGGGACGGGGCCGCAACAGAGCCTGCGGGCCAGCTGGAAATCCGCACGCTAACTTACGACGGGCAGATCCGCCACTACGCCCTCTACGTGCCCGGACGAGAGAATGACACGCCGCTGCCACTGGTATTCTCACTGCACGGCGGCGGGGTGGAGCTGGAAGACCAGATCGGCATCCGCGGCCACAAGTGCCCCTTCAAGCTGTGGATGGAACTTGCCGAGTGCGAGGGGTTCTACGTCGTCTACCCCGAGGGCTTGCCCGGGGTCTACGGCAAGCCCACCTGGAACGATTGTCGGGCCGATTGCACGGTGAGCTCGAGCGCCGACGACGTGGGCTTCTTGCTGGCGCTGCTGGATGCGGTAGCCGCCGAACACCCGGTGGATCGCGGCCGCGTCTACGCTTCGGGGATGTCGAACGGCGGCTTCATGGCCCTGCGCCTGGCGGTGGAAGCCCCGGACGCCTTCGCCGCGGTGGCGGCGATCGGTGCGGCCATGCCGGCGGTGAGCGGGTGCGCCGCGGCTTCGGAACCGGTCCCGGTGCTCTTCATGAACGGCACCGCCGACCCCAACATGCCCTACGGCGGCGGTACCCTCGGAAACCCACCCAAGGCGAGCCACGGAACGGCGATGAGCACCCCCGACTCGGTGCGGCTCTGGAGCGAACTCGCTGGGGCTCGCGCCGAGGCGCCGGTGCGCTACCCCGACCTGGACCCCGACGACGGCGGAACGGTCACGGTGAGGGACTACATCGTGGTGGGCCGCGTCTGGGTGCGGCTCTACACCGTGGGCGGGGGCGGGCACGCCGCGCCCAGCCTGCGCGAGCGCTACTCTGCGCTATTTGAACGCTACTTCGGCCACCAGAACCACGATATCGAGGCGGTAGAGGAGATCTGGCGGTTCTTCACCAGGGTCAATAACGACTCAGGTCCAGGCCGCTGAGCAAGCGCATGTAGGCCCGGGCGCTCACCGGGTAACGCCCGCCCGGTGGGCGTACCGCGTGCACCTCGAGCGAGAAGCGGGGCTGCTGGGCGTGCGGCACGAGCCCCACGCGGCTGCAATGCAGGGGCAAGTAGGCGGCGAAACCCTCCTGGGCGAGCGCGCAGGCGGCGCGCACGTCCCGTGCCGACACCTGAATGCGCGGCTGCGGCAGCGGGATCCGCTCCTCCAGCACGTGCCACTCCCAGCTCTCCTCGGGCGGGAGGATCAGGTCGAGCTCCTCGAGCGACCGCTCCTGCTGGCCCTCGGGCACGAGCAGGCCCCACTCTTGCTCACCCAAAAAGAAGTTCTGCACGTCGCGGGGAAAGAGGAGGCTCGAGCCCACCACCAGCCCCAGGGCCACCTGCTGGCGCTGGACCATCTCGAACAGGGCGTGGCCACTCGCCACCTCCACGTGAATCGGGAGGGTGGGGTACTCCTCGTGGAAGGCCCGAGCGCCCGCCATGGCGTAGGACATGACCGCGGCGTTGACCCCCACGAAGAGCGGGCAGGCGGGCACGTCCACCTGCTCGTCCAGCGAGACCTCGGTCTCGTAGAGGAGGCTCAGGGTCTGCTGGGCGAAACGGTAGAGCACCCGCCCCGTGGGCGTGAGCTCGAGCCCCTCTGGAGTGCGAAAAAAGACCTTGGTGTCGAGCTTGCGCTCGATATCTGCGACCGTACGGCTCACCTGCGGCTGGCTCGAGCCCAGCGCCTCGGCGGCGCGGCTAACGCTACCCAGCTCCACCACCTTGACAAAGACCTGAAGTTGCCGGAGGTTGAGCCCGAGCGTCTTCATAGCCGACCCAGCCGACCGCTGGCCAGCAGGAAGCCCGCCGCCAGCAAAAACACCCCCACGGCCTCCATCAACGGGGACTGCAGGATCTGGAAGATCACGCCCAAAAAGATGAGCCCCCCGGCGCCCTCGAGCCCGGCGCCCGGGCGCTGCCGCCCCACCTCATAGAGCAACAGGCTGAAGGCCACCAGCCCCAGCGCTTGCACCGCGGTTTCGATCAACCCCATGGGTGGGAGCACGCCCAACACCATGTTCACCGAGAAGAGCGCTCCGGCAAAGAGCAGCATCCCGCCAAAGGCGTGCTTGGGTTTTCCGCTGAGCCCGTAGACGCAAAGCATCCCCGAGGCTATCACCACCTGGGCCGCGGCCCAGTAGAGAAAAAGCGCCCCCAGGAGCTCCTTGCTGATCATGTTGATGTAGACCCCGCCCATCAGCAGCCCGAAGAAAAAGCCGAGCACGCTCGCCAGGCGGAGCTGGGAAAGACAGCGCGCGCCCGTCAGGGACGCGGAACCATCGGGTTTGGCACGTTTGCTATTTGCAGCCATCGTTGCGATCCTAGCATGGCCCCCGCGCAGGCAAAAGCCTGCGCGGGGCGACGCGGTGAGGCGAGGAGGTCTAATCCTTGGCGGCTTCGTCGGCCAGCTCCCGTTCGATGCGGTCGATCTCGTCGTAGCGGCCTTCGGCCTTGAGCTGCTCAATGCGCTGGATGACCATCTCCTCGCTCGTCATCGAAAGCAGCTTGCTCGGGGTCACGCCCAGGAACTGCGCGCCCTTCTTGGCCGCCCACCAGAACATGTAGGCCCAAAAGAGCACGTAAAGCAGGTAGATGAGCGACTGCAACGCCGGGCTCTGCGGCGCGATCAGCGCCGGTACGAAAGTGGTTGAAGCGTAGATGTAGTTGCCCATCAGGTTGTCCCAGAAGTCGCGGGCCAGCGTGTAGGGCAGGTAGCCAATGTAGAACGCGGGCCAGATGAGCAGGCCGGTGAGGTAGAGCAGACCGGTGCGGCCGTAGTTGCGGAACTCACAGCCGATCATGAAGACCGTACCCAGCCCCAGCAACAAACCACCAAAGATGTCCATGGGCCAGGTGGTCTTCTCGCGGATATCGTTGAGACCGGGGCCGCTGACGTTGTGGAACTCGGGGCCAACGTAGTTGGCCGCAAACTCGGGGGTCGCCCAGTGGTGGCCCTCCATGATGCCGAAGAAGGTAAAGCCGATCCACATCGCGAAGGACACGATGGCGGTGTGCAGTGCGAGCGCGCCGAAGGGCTGCATCGAGCCGAAAACGGTGCGCAGGCTCAGCGGCATGCCCCAGCGGCGGGCGGCATGCTCCTCACCGGTATGCACCTCGCGCCCCATCTCGGGGTTGATGAGACCGCACTCGGTGCCGAAGCCGGTCTTCGCCACCGAGGTGCCCAAAAGCGCCCCAATGAGCAGGAGCAGCAAGATGTTCGGCAGGTTCTTGGCCGTGAGCATTACGCCGGCCATCTTGGTCTTGTCCGGTGCAACACCAAAGGCCTGAACTGCAAAGTCGTTGCCAAAAAAGGCATTGTAAAGAATGATGACGAAGAACAGCGCTAGGAAGGCGAGCAACGCGCCCGTGAGGAAGGGATAGGGGTTCTTCTCGGAGTAGGTCAGGCCGTCGGCCCAGCCGCGCTCACGCGCCTGGACCACGTACCACTGGGTGTCCTGGCTCTTGAAGTACTGCGAAAGCTGCAGCTTGCGGAAGATGATGAAGGCGAGCAACGCCCCCACCGTGGCCGACCCCATGACCACGAAACTCTTGAGGTTGAACGCGGAAAACCCACCGAGAAGGTGGTGGAGCGTGCAACCCCCGGCCACGCGCGTCCCCCAGGCGAAGAGCGCCCCACCGAGGACGGTGAGCACGAGCAGCGGCTTGGGGTACTTGACCCAGCTGCGCCATTCGCCCTCGAGCCACGCGAAGACCAGCGCGGCGATCATCGCCCCCACGATGATCCACTGAATGGAGGGCTGGTAGTCCGCCCGGGTGGCGATGAGGCTGCCTCCGAAGAGGGTCGTCTCGAAGGAGGCGTACATCCGGGCCATGCCGCTGGTGACGCCGATGAACTTGTGCTTGGGGTGGCCGAGAGGAACGAAGGTGTAGTTGATGACCTCGGCCGTCGCGGTCAGCAGCCCCGCCGTCCACCAGGGCCACTGCCGCTTCAGCCAGCTCTTGCCCGACCACCCGTTCTTAAACGTTTCCATAGGTTCCACCTCCCGAATAAGGGGCTTTCGAACACGCCTACCTTGTTCGGGTATTTTCAACGGCCTCACACGCGCTGCCAATGGCGGGGATGTTATGGCCGGCATACGGGCAATTTGTCCCAATAAAAAATCGGAGGGGGCAGGGATATACCCCTACCCCCTAGCTGGATGCCTCGCCCCGACTACTCGCTGGCGGGAAAGAAGGCTATGGCCGCGGCCTGCGCGTCCACGGCGCGCACGTGCTCCGAGAGGTTGGGGTCGAGCAGGTCGAGGACCACCAGCCGCCCCGGCGCGAGCAGGTAGGCGTAGGCGTCGGGGGTGACGGCGACGTCCAGGTAGCCACCGCTGCGCACGACATCGTCCTTGCCCTCGCGACGCAACAGGTAGGCCGCCGCGCCGCCCACGAGCCAGCCGTCCTGCAGCGGTTGCAGCCAGCGCGGCTCGCTGAGGCCGCGGAGCGCGGCCTCAGCCCGCGGCGGCTCGGTCGAACCCGCGGTCCAAAGGTAGAAGCTGGCGTCCGCGGGCGGCCCGCTGCCCAACGCCACCCCCAGGCGGTCCGCCGACCAGGCGGCCGCGAGCGCCGCCACACCCGCCAGCGCGCCCGCGTCGTACTCCAGCGGGTCGCCCGGCGGCCGGGGGTAGACGAGGTGGAAGCCGGAGAGCGTGGCCTGGAGGCGCACCACCCGGTCGTCGGGCCCGAACAGGTAGAGGGTGCCCTCGGGATCGGCACCGGTATTCACCGGCTCGAGCGCCGGGTCGTCCAGGGGCACCGTCCAGACGTCCGCGCCGCACTGCACCAGCAGGTGGGTCGCGCCCAGCTCGAGTGTCCCCTCGCTGCAGTCGACGCCAAGGGACAGCTCCACGCTCGCCGCAACCGGGTCGGGCCCCCGGTCGCTGCGGCTGCCCTGCAGCGGATAGGCCCTGAGCGCGTCCGGAGCGAGCACCCACAACCGGACCTCGCCCTCGGCCCGGGCGAGGTCCACCACCGGCGCGCCCAGACTCCAGCGCCCAACCTCGTCGGCGGCATCGGTGCCCGCGGGGTAGAAGACGACCGCGTCGCCCGCCCCCACCGCAAGCAGCAGCTCCAGCGGGGGCTCCTCCGTACCGGTGCAAGCAGCCGCCGCCACCAGTAACAACAAAGCCATGCCTGTGCGTCGCAACGTTATCATTGGTCCTCCCAGGGGGGATGGATCCCGCTCTCGTCAAAGAGGAAGCGGGCGCTCTGGTCCCCGTAGACGAAGGCCAGCTTAGCCGAGGGCGCGGCGGCGTCGATCGTGAAGCGCAGCGCCCAGCAGCAGCGGTCGAGGGTGGCCACGAAACGGGGTTCGAGCGGCGGCCAGCCCTCGCTGGTGCGCACCTCCTGCGTCAGCAGCGCGCTCAGGTAGAAGCGGGTGTGCTCCTCGCCCCGCCAGCCCAGGGTCACCCCGAAGTCCTCGAAGCTGTAGCTGCGGTCGTCTGCGGCGTAGCGCCGGTAGGCGAGCCGCCCTTGCAGGCTTAGCGCCGGCCAGTCCGCCCCGCCGCTCAAGACGTCGAAGCCCGCCTGGAGCGTGGCCTCCTGCACGTAGACCTCCTCGTTGCCCGCCTCGGGCAGGTGCCAAAGCACCCGCGTCTCCCAGAGGCTGCGCAGCCCGGTGTAGCGCGAGTCGAAGCGCAGGCTGCCGGGTCCGAAACGGCCCTGCGCGCCGTCCCAGCGCTCGATCAGGGTGAGCCGGTGCTCCCGCCAGGCCGCGCTCAGGGTGAGCTCGTGGTCATGGTAGTTGGGGTCGGTCGGGTCGCCGCCCAAGTAGCTGACGTGGTTGAGCGAGGTCGAAAACGGCCCGTAACCCACGCTGAAACGCCCCAGCAACCTGGCCTCGTCGTGCAGGTAGGTTTCCTGCAGCACGTAGCGCATCTCGCCCGGGCGCAGGTCGAGCGCGGCCTGGGTCTTGAGGGGACGGGCTTCGTTGAGGTCGCGGGTGTGGGCGAGTGTGAGGTTGCCCCCGGGCAGGGCGTAGCTGGCGTTCAGCCCCAGATCGTCGTAGCGGCCCTCCTGGTAGCGGTAGCCACTGCGTGCGCTCAGCGAGAGGTCACCGGCGCGAAACTGGATCCGGCCGGTGGTGGACTCGTGCAGGCCGAACTCGGGGTCGTAACGGTGGTCGAGGCGCAGGCTCCAGGGCTTGCGCTGGGCGTCGAGTCCGGCCACCACCGGTCGGGTGATGCCGTTTTCGAGGTCGCGCCCGCTCGCGAGCGAGAGCTTGACCCCGCGCGCCACCGTCCAGTCGAGGCGGCCGTCGAGGTCGAGCTTGTGCACGGGGCGGAGGTAGTCGCGGGCGAAGAAGGCCTCCCCCTCGGTCACCTGGCGCACCAGCGCGGCCTTGAGCTGCAACCCGCCCAGACGCTGCCCCAGGCGCAGGCTGCTACGCCAGTCCACCTGGCGTTCGCCGGTGTCGTAGTAATAGCCCTTGAAGCGGTTCTCGGCCGCAATCGAAAAGCCTTTCCAGTAGGGCTTGGGGCGGTAGGTGTCGATGTGGTCCACGCGCACGCTCCCGGCGGAGGCCCACACCCCCTGGGCGCGGGCGGAGCGGTTGAGCTCGTTGGTGCGGTCGTAGTAGCCGCCCACCACCACCCCGCCCTTGACGCTGAACCCGGCGGCGCTGTAACCGCGCGTCCAGCGCAGGCTGAGCTCGGGCACCGTGCGCGCCGCGGGCGCGCCGGGCTCGAGCAGGTCGAGGTAGGTGTTCACCCGCAGGCCCACTCGGGGCTCGTCGCCCGCGACCATGCGGCTGTTGAGCTTGAAGGTCACCCGCCCCGAGGCGCTGCCCTTGTCGCGCTGGAGGCTGAGGTCGTGGCGCCAGTCGCCCGCCTTGAGGCCGTAGACGCCATTGAGGCTCCAGGGCGCGGGCTCGCCATCGGCCTCGGGCGTGCGCCAGCTCGCGTTCAGGCTGTGGTAGAAGGGCTGCTCGCGCAGGTTCTTGTCGCCTAGCCGGTAGTCCAGCCCCAGCTCCAGGCTGCCGCGCGCCGCCCCCACCTCGGGGGGCAGGTAGAGGGCGCGGTAGTGCTCGTAGGCCGCGCCCGCGCCCCAGTGGTCCACCCCCAGCCCCCAGCCGCGGTTCTGGTAGTAACGCAACAGGGTGTAACCGAGCCCGTCGCGGGTCACGTAGGGCAGGTCGGCGAAAACGTACCAGCCGTCGGTGGCGTCGTTGCCAAACTCCACGCGCGGCCGCCGCTCGGAGAAGTGCAGCAGCAGCACCGGCCAGTAGAAGAGCGCCTCGCCCCCGGTGTAGACGGTGACGCCGTAAGCGATCAGGCGGTCGCCGGGGTAGAGCACTACCTTGCGGGCTTTGAAGCAGTAGTCGTAGGGGTCCTGGCCGCAGCGGGCGCAAGGGGTGAAGGTGCCCCGCTCGAGCAGGATCTGCCCGAGCACCCGGGTGGCCTCGGGGCCCCAGAGGTCGATGCCCTCGCTTTGGATGTAGACCTCGATGGCCTCGAGGGTCTCGTCGTCCAGATAGAGCTCGAGCTCCTCGGCCTCGGTGACACGGCCCTCGCGGTCTCTGTAATAGACGTTGCCAAGGAGCAACAGCCGCCGCGCTTCGCGGTCGTACTCGACCCGGTCGGCGCGCACCTCCTCGTCCTGGTCGAGCACCAGAATCACGGGCGCACCCACCAGCACGATCAGCTCGTGGCCATCCACCTTGCGAAGCTCGAGCCGGTCGGCCTGCAGCACCTCCACCTTGCCCGCCAACGCCCACCCCCCGAGCCAGAGCGCCGCGAGGCCCAGCCAAAGCGCCCACCTCACCGCTTTCCCCCCAGTAGCAAGAGCCCGGCGATGCTAGCGTAGAGCAGGTCGGGCCCCCAGGCGGCAATCCAGGGTGCAAGCACCCCCTGCTCGCCCATGATGCGAAAGACGCTCCAGGTGGCGTAGTAGAAGAAGGTCAGGGTTACCACGCCCACCAATCCCAGGCTACGGCTCCCCCCCAGCATCCAAAACGCCAGCGCCACCGCAAAGAGCGCGAAGGCCACGCTGGCCGCGGGCTCGGCCCACTTGCGCCAGTAGGCGGTGGCCTCGGCGTGGTAGGGGCGGCCGAGTTTCTTGTACTCGGCGATGCGCCGCCGCAGTTCGGCTAGTGAGAGGTCCGAAGGCCGCGTGGGCGGGCTCACCGCCAGGTCCTCCAGCGGCAGCAGGCCGCGCTCGAACTCGGCCACCGTGCGGGGACGGGCGCCGTCGAAGGTGACCCGCAGCCCCTGGTCGAGCGCGAGCTGGCCTTCCTCGAAGCTCCCCCGCTCCGCGGTCAGCACCTCACCCACCGAGACCACTCGGATCTCCTTGAACCCCTCATTGTCGGCCTCGCCCACGTAAATCGTGCGGCCATAGGCGTCGCGGAAGAAGGTGCCGGGCTGCAAGAGCGCCCGCGGCTTGGCCAGGATGGCCTGGCGCAGTACCTGGTTGGCCTTTTGCTGCTCGCTGGGCACCCAGCTCTCTCCCGCCACGAAGCCCACCAGCGCTAGCACGAAGCCGAACCCCACGAGCACCGCCAACACCCGCTCGCGCGGGATACCCGAGGCCAGCAACACCTTGAGCTCCGAGTCTTCGGCCATGCGGCTGAGCGCCAGCAGCAGTGCAAAGAGGTAGGCGATGGGCAGCCCTCGCACCAGCGCCTCGGGCACCCGGTGAGCCAGGTACTGGCCGATCGAGAGCGGGTCGGCTCCGCGCGAGAGTAGCGGTGCCAGCACCTCGAAGAGCACTCCGCCGAGGAGCAGCAGCACGACCACCGCCAGCCCCCCGATCAGGTAGGTGCCCACCTCACGCAGCAAGTAGCGCGTCAGCGTGCTCACCTGAGCCTCCGGGTTCCCGCCAGGGCGGCGGCGAAGAAGATGATGTCGGCCAGCCAGGCCCCGTAGGGGCCGATGACGGCGTAGCGCGAAAGCTGGGCCGCCAGGGTCCAGAGCACGTAGTAGGCGAAGATCAACAGCACCACCGCGGCAAAGGCCCAGGCCGACTCGCGCAGCGAGAGCCCGATCACCCCCGCGAGCCAGGCCAACGCGATCACGCCTACCGCGTCGGCGTGGCGGCGCTCGAGCGGAAAGCGCGCCGCCGGATCCACCCGCGCCAGCTCCACCAGCTCGGGCATAGGCAGCGACTCGTAGCTGGTCTTCTTCTCGACGAAGCGTGAGGGGAAGGGCAGAGGAACCGTGTCCCAGTATTCGGGACGTGCGCCGGCGGCGGTCCTCCAGGCGTCCTTGAGGACCCAGCTGGCGTCCTTCCAGTAGCCCTCGTTCGCGCTCCAGACCACGCCGTCGGGGGTGACCACGCGCACCCCCTCGAGCCGCCCGCCCCCCTCGTCGTCGGGGTAGATGCGGCGGGCGTAGTAGACCCCGAGCCCGCGCGGGGCGTAGGCGGCGTTGGTGAGCACGCCGCTGGGGACGTGGCCGTAGTAGATCTCGTAGATCAGGTCGTCGTAACGGGCCTGCGCCTCCGGCTTGATCCAGCCGGCGTTGACCCAGGCGAGTGCAGCCACGGCCACGGCCAAGGCCAGGATGGGTTTGAGCAGGTGGATCGGGGAGATTCCCGCGGCCAGCACGGCCTTGAGCTCGGAGTCGCGAATCCAGCGCGCCAGCGCCACCAGAATGGCGAAGACAAGTCCCAGTGGCAGCGCCACCCCCAGGGTGTAGGGCATGCGGTAGAGCACCAGCTCGCCGATCTGCAACCAGCTCGTGCCCTTGCTCAGGAAGACCCCTGAGAGCGAGGAGAGCAGGTCGGTGGTCACGAGACCGATGAAGAGCAGCGTGCCCAGCAGGTAGGGCGTCAGGATCTCGCGCAGGAGGTAGCGCTGGAGCACGAAGAAATTATAGGCAGCGCAGCGATGAGAAAGCGCGTGGACGTCATGGAAAAAGATAAGGGGCCAGCGGCCCCTTGGCGTGGTGCGCCCGGCAGGAATCGAACCTGCGGCCTAGCGCTTAGGAGGCGCTTGCTCTATCCAACTGAGCTACGGGCGCCCGCGAGGGCAATTCTAGCACGCCCCGTAGCGGTGCCCGCGCAAGACGTTGGTCCCCTGCCACCCCCGGCGCGCGGGTGGTGAAATGAGGAACGTGGGCGCGCGCATCCACCAGAAGCTGGCCGAGGAGTGGCTGCTCACCCTTGCCCTCGCGACCACGCTCGTCCTCTCGCTGATGCTCGGGCGCTGGCCGCGCTTTTCGGCCGACGAGCTCGAGGTGGTACTGCTCCTGGGGCTCCTGTTCGCGAGCGTGCGCGGGCTCGAACAAAGCGGGCTCATGGACCGGATCGCGCGCAGGCTAGAGCGCGGGCGGCACGTCGCCCCCAAGCTGGTGTTCGCCACCTTCGTGCTGGCGGCGCTGGTGACCAACGACGTGGCGCTGGTCGTGGTCGTACCGCTCACGCTCGGACTCAAGACCGAGGACCGCGCCGCGCTGGTGATGCTCGAGGCCTTCGCCGCCAACGCCGGCTCGGCCCTCACCCCCATCGGCAACCCGCAAAACCTCTACCTCTACTGGCACTACGGCCTGGACCCCCTGCCCTTCGTGACCACGATCGCACCCTTCTCGCTGGGACTTTTGGCCGTGCTGCTGCTCGCAGTACTCGGCCGGCCGGGCGAGGCCGCAGGGGAAGCCCGCCCGCGGGTAACCGTGCAGCGCAGCGCGCTTTTGTACCTGGGGCTTCTGGGCGTGCTCGTGGGGGTGGTGCTGCGCCTGTTGCCCTTCGCGACGGCGTGGGTGGTGGCCGTGGTGCTGGTGGTGGCGGGGCGCGACGCCCTGGCTCGAGTGGACTACGCCCTGCTCGCCACCTTCATGGCCTTTTTCGCCCTCGTAGACCAGCTCGGGCGGCTGCTGGTCCCGCAACTCAAGCACGTGGGGCACGTCTTCACCGCCGCCGCGCTCACGAGCCAGCTCCTCGGCAACGTGCCTACCGCCGCCCTCCTGGCCGAGTTCACCAGCCGCTGGCCTGCGCTGCTCTGGGGCGTGAGCGTGGGCGGCTTCGGCAGCCTGGTCGCCTCCTTCGCCAACCTCATCGCCTGGCGCTTCTACCTGAACCACGAACCCGATCCGGCAGCGCGGCAACGCTTCACGCTGCGCTTTTTGGCCTATGGCTACCTGCTCTTCGCCCTGGGCGCCCTGCTCTACCTGCTCTGGCTGCGGACGATCGGACCGGCATAGCAAAGGCCGGCCCGTCGCTGGGCCGGCCGCGTTGGTCGGGGCGAGAGGATTTGAACCTCCGACCACCTGAACCCCATTCAGGTGCGCTTCCTGGCTGCGCTACGCCCCGCAGCGCCCCTCAGTTTAGCCGCGGCCGCGCGGACTTGTCAATCGGCGCTAGGAGGCCGCGTTCAGCCACGCGCTGGCGAAAAGGATGAGGAAAACCAGCACCACGTTGATCTGCAAGAAGCGCTGGCTCAGGCGCTCCTTGCCGGCGCTGGGCTTACCCTTGCCGAGCACCTGGGCGCTTACCAGGGCCAGGCCGAACGAGGCGATCACCATCAGGTGCTTCATCGTAAGTATCGCTGAAAAGGTGTTGGCCGTCGAGAACAGGTGCGCGAACTCGGGACTCTGCTTCGCCAGCACCATCCCGGTGAGCACGAGCCCCAGCATCGAGGCCATGCCGAAGCGGCTCTGCCGTTTCTGGTAGGCGGTCATGAACTTCTTGGCTTCGGGACCGAAGGCGTCGCGGGCCGCAGGGGCGATGCTGAAGTAGGTAAGCAGCAGGTTGCCCAGCCACACCACGGCGAAGAGCTGGTGCAGGAACGAGACCACCACGGCCCCAAAAGATACGCTTTCCACGCTCGTCCACCTCCTTCCGGCGCGCCACTCGCGCCGCTCCATTAGAGGGCGTCCACCCCCATGAAAGGAGCTAACCCCAAGGATACCCCAGGGCCGCGGGGCAAGCGCCCCGGTCGTTCAGTTGAGCATGCGGTTCTTCTGGGCCAGCTCGCGCGCCCGCAGCGCGTAGCCGCGCACGGTCTCGCGCCACTCGTCGGAGGGCGGCAGGTAGGGCAAAAGCCGCTCGGCCAGTTCGGCCACCTCGGCGGGGTCAGGGTAGCCCGTCTGGGCGAGCACGTCCACGATCATCTCCGTAGCCGACACCCAGTCGCGGTCGCCCTCGCGCGCAAGCGCGGCGGCCGCGCGGTAGTGGGCCAGGGCCTCGTCCCAGTGCCCCACGTCGTAGGCGCGGTTACCGAGAATCAGGTGCGCGGTGGGCACCGGGGAGAGCTCGAGCACCTGCCGGGCCAGCCGCTCGGCCTCGGGTCCGTCGCCGAGCCGGTAGTGCGCCTCGGCCAGGTCGGCCAGCGCGTGCGCGCGGTGGGGGTAGTCCGCCACCTGCACCACCCGCCGCAGAAGCGCCTCAGCCTTGAGCAGGTCTCCGGCGTCGAGCTCCATCAGCCCCCACTCGTGCCAGACGAAGGGACGGTCGGGCTCGGTCGCCCGCCGCTCGGCGTCCTGGTAGGCCGCGCGGGCCGCCTCGATCCGCCCCATCTGCTGGTCCACCTGGGCCCGCACCATCGCGGTGCCGTGGGTGAGTCCGGCGCCCGCCGCCTCCAAGCCCTCGGCCTGGGCGATCGCCTGGGCCGCGCGGTCGGGGTTGCCGAGCGCCAGCTCGGCCCGGGCGCGCAGGTAATGGTAGGTGGCGCGGTCAGCCAGCTCACCGGTCTCGAGCGCCTCCGCTGCCCCGTCCAGCCGCTGGGCCGCGCGCTCGGGGTCGCCCGCTTCCAGCCACAGTGCTGCGGCATCGAGCAGGCTCCACAACCGCTCCTTATCCTCCGATCGTTCCGCCGCCGCCTCATGGGCGCGGGCCGCCTCCGCCAGCCGCCCGAGCGACTCCAGCGCCCGGCCCCTGAGCGCGTAGGCACGCCCTCGCAGGAAGCGCGGAAGCCGGTCAGGGTCGGGCAGGCGCTCGAGCGCCTCCTCGAAGGCCCCCGCGTAGACCAGCCCCTGGGCCACGTGATAGGCCGTGCGCGGCCCGTCCGCCTCCGGCGGGCTCGCCGGCTCGCCCCTGAGCGCGGCCAGCTCGTAGGCCAGCGCCAGAAAGGGAGGCCGCTCCACCACTGCCGGCCAGCGCTCCGCCGCCTCCTCGAGCGCGGCCTCCCAGGCCTCTGCCTCGGCCTCGCCGTAGAGGCTGTAGAACTCGGCCAGGTCCACCAGCGCCTCAGCCGCGACCATCGCGGAGACAAACCTGCGTTCGGCCGCGGCCACCAACGCCTCGTAGGCGCGCTCGTAGTTGCCCTGTTGCAACCACTCCTCCACCTGGGGCGTCACGCCCAAAGCATAGCACGCGCTTCAACGAACTCTCAGCAGGGCTTCGTATAAACTGTTAGGGCTGCGGGCGACCGTCGCCCAGAGAGCGGAGGTAAGCTTTGCCAAATCGCATCAACCCCTGGACGATCGTCCTGCTCGTCATCTTTGGCTACTGGCTGTTTTCCCTTATGGGAGGCACGGCCACCGCGCCATCCATCAGCTACGACACCTTTGTCCGCTACGTAACCGAAAACAAGGTCAATAAGGTCCTGATCGCCGAGGACCGCATCAGTGGCGAGTTTAAGAGCCCCGAACGGGTCACCACCACCAAAGGCGAGGCCGTCACCACCAAGCGCTTCACCACCAACCCGCCCATCCCCCAGGTGCCCGACCTGGAGCTGCCCACGCTGCTGCGCCAGCACGGCGTCGAGTTCAGCTTCAAGACGACCTCCCCCTGGCTGCTGATCCTCGCCAACTTTCTGCCCATCCTGCTGCTCATCGGCTTTTTCTGGTTCTTCTTCATGCGCAACCCCGCCGGCGGCGCCGGCGGCGGGGTGATGCAGTTCGGCCAGTCGCGGGCGCGCATGTACGGCAAGGAGCGCCAGGTCTCCACCACCTTCAAGGACGTTGCCGGCCACGAAGAGGCCAAGCGCGAGCTGATGGAGGTGGTGGACTTCCTCAAGTCTCCCGAGAAGTACCACGCCATCGGCGCCGAGATCCCCAAGGGCGTGCTGCTGGTGGGCCCGCCGGGCACCGGTAAGACCCTGCTCGCCCGCGCCGTCGCCGGCGAGGCGGGGGTTCCCTTCTTTTCGGTGAGCGCCAGCGAGTTCATGGAGATGTTCGTCGGCGTCGGCGCCAGCCGCGTGCGCACGCTCTTCGACGAGGCACGCAAGAACGCCCCGGCGATCATCTTCATCGACGAGATCGACTCGATTGGTCGCAAGCGCGGCGCCGGCATCGGCGGCGGCCACGACGAGCGCGAGCAGACCCTGAACCAGATCCTGGCCGAGATGGACGGTTTCGAGAAAGATACCTCGGTGATCGTCATGGCGGCCACCAACCGGCCCGACATCCTCGACCCGGCGCTCTTGCGTCCCGGCCGCTTCGACCGCAAGGTGGTGGTGGGGCTGCCCAGCCTGAAGGAGCGCAAGGAGATCCTCAAGGTCCACATGCGCGGCAAGCCCGTTGCCGAGGACGTGGACGTCGAGGAGCTGGCGCAGATGACGCCAGGCTTCAGCGGCGCCGACCTCAAGAACCTGGTCAACGAGGCCGCGCTGCAGGCGGCGCGCGAGGGCGACGAGAAAATCCACAAGCAGCACTTCCTCACCGCGCTCGACAAGATCGTGCTCGGGCTCGAACGGGGCTCGCTTAAGCTCTCCGACAAGGAAAAGCGGGCCATCGCCTACCACGAGGCCGGCCACGCCGTGGTCAGCGAGGTGCTTCCCAACGCCGACAAGACCCAGAAGGTATCGATCGTCCCCCGCGGCATGGCGCTGGGCGTGACCTGGCACCAACCCGAAGAGCGCGTTCTCGTCTCCTACGAACACCTCCTCGACGAGCTGTCGGTGCTCATGGGCGGCCGCGCCGCCGAGGAGCTCTTCACCGGCACGATCACCACCGGTGCCGCCGACGACTTCAAGCGCGCCACCGAGACGGCCAAGCGGATGGTGCTCGAATGGGGCATGGGCGAACACTTCCGCCACATCGCCTGGGACGCCGGCACCGGCCCGGTCTTCCTAGGCGAGGACATCGTGCGCCGCAAGGACTTCTCCGAACGCACCGCCGAGCTGGTAGACGAGGACGTGCGCAAGATCCTCGACGCCGCCTACGCGCGCACCCGCAAGATCCTCGAGGAGCACGACCAGGCGATGCACAAGATCGCCGAGGAGCTGCTCGAAAAGGAAACCATTCCCGGCGACCGGGTACGCGCGATCCTGAAAGCCGAACCGACCTCCGGCGAAGCGGCGGGCGAGGCCTGAACCCTGATTCAGCGAAATCGGCCGCACGTTCTGCGCGGCCGATCGATTTTTGCTGACGAAACTCAGCGGCTTTCCGTGTTGTGCCCTTCCGGGCTTAGGTCCTGGGCTACCTCAGCGTCTGCGAGCCTGGGGTTCTTCAAGAGCAGATTCCAGGGGTAGTTGCCCCCAACGTCCTGAACCGTCGCATCCACACCCAGTTGCACGAGGAGCTCGATAGGCTCTGGGTAGTCCGCGTATTGAGCCGCAATGTGCAGCGCGTTGCGACCCAGCTCGCTGCGCGCGTTTACATCGGCGCCTAGATCGGCCAGCGTTTGCAGCAGGGTCCCGCTCGATACCGCCCCGCGAGCGGCGGAGAGGAAGGGGGTCCAACCGTTGCCGTCGCGGGCCTCCAGGTCGGCCCCTAGCTCGACCAGGGCGCGCAGAACGTCCGGGTCTTTCGCAAGTCGGGCGGCCACGTGCAGCGGCGTCTCGCCCAGCGCGTTCCGGGCGTGCACGTCGGCCCCCAGCTCCACCCAGTCCGCAACTTTGAGATAAAAGGAGCCGTCGGCTGCAGCGTAGTGAAGCAGGGACCACCCCCAGCGGCCGGTGGCGTTCACGTCGGCGCCCAGATCGACCAGGGTGCGGGCCACCTCCAGCGAAGCCCCCTGTTTGGCCAGCAAAATGAGCGGCGTTTCCTGATTTACGGTGCGCGCTTCGAGGTCAGATCCCGCCTCGACCAAAAGGCGCACGACCGCGCTGCTGCGGCCCACGGCCGCCGCCCCGTGCAATGGAACCCAGCCGAACCTGTCGCGGGCATGCACGTCCGCGCCGCGCTCGAGCATGAAAGCGACCAGCTTGGGCCGACCTTGTCTCTGTTGCACCGCAACGTGCAACGGCGTTTCGCCATACTTGCCGGTAGACCCGAGCGACCCACCCGCATCGAGCAGCACCTCAAGGATTTCCACCGCCCCAGGGTTAGGATTGATCGCGGCCGAAAAGACTGGAGTCCAGCCTTCTGCACTGAGCTCCGAAGGCGAGAGGCCCGCCTTCAGCAACACCCGCACCGGCTCGGGCCCGGAGGCGTTGGCGGCGGCCAGGTGCAGTGCGGTCACCCCCCCTTTGCGCGCGCGGTGATCGAGGTGGGCTCCGGCGGCGAGTAGCAGAGCG